>JAADGD010000005.1 GCA_013152515.1 Planctomycetota bacterium | reverse complement strand
GGTCTGCTGGCGGTTTATGTAGCGGCCGGATTGACGCTGTTGGTGACGACCAGTTTTTTAGGATTGCGCCGTTACTTACGTCAACGACGCGTCGAGATGCCGACACCGATGGCGGCCACTTGGGTCGTGACGGGCGGTGTGTTGATCGCGGTTGTGATGTTGTTGGCGGCGCTGCTTCCTCGTCCGCAGGCGGAGTACGCGATCTCGCAAGTTCCTTGGCAAGTCGAGTCTCCCTCCGATCTCACGGCGTCGCGCACGAGCGTTGGCAGCGATGGCACCGAGGATAACAGCGAAGAGGTCAGCAAGGTTCTCAACGATGAAACGGATCCCGACGCCACGGCTACGCGCGAAGGGGAGAATCCCACCACCAGTTCCGAAGCAGGCGAAAAACAAAGCAACGGTGACGAAGGTGACGAGAAGGACGGCGAAGAGGGCGGCGAAAAAGGCCAAGAGCAATCTTCGCAGAGCGAATCGGAAGCAGGCGAGCAGACCGGGGACCGCGAGTCGGGCAAGTCGGAGACGCCAGCCGAGCAACAACCGCCGTCCGAGCAATCGGAGCGCAACAAGTCTTCTTCGGACGGTGGAGAAACTTCAGAAAATCCGGGAGAATCTAGCGAAGGTGCAGAACAAGAAGAGGACGCCGAGCCAGACACGTCGTCGGGGCCTTCTCGTTCTCCCCAAACGCAGCCGAACCTGATGCCGATCGTTGGCGGGCTGACAGGGATTTTGAAGTTAGTTTTGTACGCTGCCATTGCGTTGGTGCTCGGCTTTTTGGCGTGGCGGAATCGGCGGGCGATTGCGAAAGCGATTGCAGAGATTGTTGGGCAGATTCGAGATTTTTTGCGCCAGTTGTTTGGAGGAGGACGTGCGAAACCGGCAAGCGATGCGGACGACGAAACGGTAGGGAATAGCGGACCGCCGCCGCGGGCGTTTGCTTCGTTTGCTGATCCTTTCGCGAGTGGACAAGCAAGCTCGATGCCGCCTGACGAAGTGGTGCGTTATACGTTCGAGGCTTTTGAAGCTTGGGCGCGCGAACGTGGTTTTCCGCACCGTCCCGACCAAACTCCGGCGGAGTTGATCCAGCAAGCAGTCCCCAAACAATCGCCACTGCTGGCCGAAGCCCGGCAACTCGCTCGTCTGTACAACGAAGCGGCCTACGCTCCGAGTGCGGTCTCGCCTTCGGCGGTCGCCGGCCTCGCTCAATTTTGGATTTTGCTGCGTCAGTCGTCCGAAACTCCGCTTGAATCGGTTTCGTGATTCGCTGTAAGTTGTGAGTCTCTAGTCGCAACTCAACCCTACTCCTCCAGGATTATTCAAAAGATGAACGCAACCGAAGCTCTCACGAAACAACTGCAAACCACTGACTTACCTTTCCAAGTGGTTGCGGCCGAGCAGTTGGCGCATCTGGCCGAGGAGGCACAGCCGGCGATGGTTGCCTTGGTGCAACATTGCGGCTCGGCGGACGAGGATTTGCGGAATTGGTGTACGGCGGCATTAGAAGAGATCGGCGCACCGGCAGTGGAACAAATCGATGAGTTGGCGCTGCTGGCGAGTTCGGCGAACGCCGACGTTGCCTTCTGGGCGGCGACCTTATTAGGCCGGGCAGGTGCCTTAGCGACGTCGGCAACGACGATCCTAACGGAACGCTCCCAAGACCCCACAGCACCCGAAGTACAAAAACGAGCAACATGGGCCTTGGAGCGAATCGGGGCAGCTTGATCGCTCGCTTATTATTTCAACCAAACACCGCGATCGAACAGATCGCCGGCACGTCGCGTTGCGTAGTGCACCTTCATGATTACAATAGAAATACAACCCGTTCCCCATCTCCTCAACGCCCGACAGCCAACATGCGAATCAGCGCTATTCCGCAAGTCTATCGCAACGTCAATCGCTGGGGCGAAATCCTTTCGATTCTCAGCAAGTATGGCTTGGCCGACTGGCTCAGCCGGTTCGAATTTGCTTTGGGCAAATCATGGCTGAAAAATCGCAGCGGGCAAGTGCTGGCCAACGAAAGCCGCGAAACGCGTATTCGCATGGCGATGGAGGAGCTTGGCCCGACATTTATCAAGCTCGGCCAAATCATGAGTACGCGGCCTGACATCGTCGGTGGCGAGTTGGCCGACGAATTACAAAAGCTGCAAACCCGCGTTCCGGCGGACGAACCCGAGTTGATTATCAGTGCGATCGAAGCCGAATTAGGTCGACCGATCGACGAAGTCTTTGCCGAGTTCTCCGACGTCCCGGTTGCCTCCGCCTCGATCGGGCAAGTCCATCGCGGGCGGCTCCTCTCGGGCGAAGAAGTGGCGGTCAAGATACAGCATCATGGCATCCAGCAAGTGGTTCATGTCGACCTCGACATTCTCAGCGGACTGGCGCAACTCGCATCGAAGCTGCCCGAGCTGCGTCCCTACCGTCCTCAAGCGACCGTGGCGGAATTCCAGCGTGCGCTGCGGCGTGAGCTTGATTTCACTCGTGAACGACGGCACTTAGAACAATTCGGAACTGCTTTCGCGGACAACGATCGCGTCAAAATCCCGCGCGTTTTCGCCGATTTTTGTACCGAACGCGTCTTGGTCATGGAGTGGCTCGAAGGCATTCCGCTAACCGAACCACAGCGTATTCGTGAAACAACGATCGACTTGACGGCGGTGACACGATGTGGCGCAGAAATCTACTTAGAAATGATTTTTTATCTTGGCCTCTACCATGCCGATCCTCATCCGGGCAATATGCTGGTGATGCCGGACGGGGCGATTGCGCTGCTCGATTTTGGCATGGTTGCACGGATCGAAGAGTCCCTCCGCGAAGATTTTGAAGACATGCTGTTGGCCATCGTCAAGCAAGATGCGCAGCGACTGACGTCCATCGTTATGCGTGTCGGCGCGGTGCCCCCAGGCCTCGACGAAACGAGTCTGCAGCTCGATCTCTCCGACTACGTCGCTCACTACGCCTATCAATCGGTCGAACATTTCGAGCTGGCGGCGGCGCTGACCGAAATGTTCGATTTGATGCGGCGATACGAAATCGTGTTGCCGTCGGCGATGGCCCTGCTGCTGAAAGTTTTGGTGATGTTGGAGGGGACTGCCCAAAAGCTACAGCCAGAGTTTAGCTTGATGGAAGTCCTCGAACCCTTCCAAAAAAAGATCGTCGCCCAGCGTTTATCGCCTGCGCGTCAACTTCGCAAAGCGCGTCAGCTCGCCTACGAAATACAGCAATTGGCCGAAGTCGTTCCCCGGCGAATTCGCGATATTCTGCTGCAAGTCCAAAGTGGCCGTTTCGAGGTCCATTTAGACCATCGCGGACTAGAGACTTCGATCAACCGACTGGTACTTGGCATGTTGACCAGTTCTCTGTTTATTGGTTCGGTGTTGTTGATCAATGGTCGAGTTTGGCCATTTCGCGAAGTCTCCATCCCAGGCGCATTGGCCTTGGCCCTCAGCGCGGTACTCGGACTACGGCTAGTTCGAGCGATCAGCAAGTCGGGAAATCTCGATCGACGGCACTGAGGAGATTGACGAATCTCGAATGTAATGACGAAATCCGAAGAGGCTTCGACATTCGTGCTTCCGATTTCCTTCATCTCCCGTCCCTAACGGTCGGGGTTCGACTTTTTCGTCATTCGTCATTGGGTATTTCGTCATTCACCAGCACAAAGCAACTCAAGGCCTGCTCTAACCGACCGTTCAACGCGTCCAATTCATCGATAAGCTGGACATGCCGCTGCTCGAGCAGTTGGATTTTTTCGCTAGAAGCAATTTCGATCATCGTGTTGCGGCCTCAAAGTTTACGAGAACATCCCTCAATTCGGGCATGGCCCAGGTCGAGCATTGTCATCCATCGGCGAGTGGGCAGCAGCCAATCAAGCTGGGCCAGCCACAAACTGCTTCGAGAAACTTTGACAAAGCACGATTGTGACGAATTTGCCGACGAGGCAAAGAAACACGGTCCGCACGTCAGTGTTGGAGTGTTGCGTTGGCAACACTTGTTTTTCCGCGATAAAATGCCGATGGGACTCTGTAGGAAAGGGCAAACTGAGGCTTTCTCGGCCTAGACGTCGGCTGTACCGGGTGGTATCCTGATGGCTTCGACTACGCCCGTTGAGGCTAAGTATTTTTCTAAATGACGAGATTACGAGGGAGTTCGAGTTGGTTAAGTTAACTTTACGGGACAAAGAAACAGCCCAAGAGGCGGTCCGTCGCTTTCGCAAGCTCGTCGAGCGTAGCGGCATCAAAAAGGAAATTCGTATTCGCGAGTTCTACGAGAAGCCCAGCGAAACCAAACGCCGTGCTCGCCTGCGTGCTGCCCGTCGCGCGCGTCGTGATCGGTTGATCGGTCGCCTGTAAAGAGCCGATTATTGTCAGTTATCTGAGAGTCGGCTGCTATTTTAGCGTTGCCGGCAGACGCTGCCGAAACTTGCAAATTCTTCACGTAAGCTCCCATCGCAATCCAGCGATTCTTCTTCGTTAGTGGTTTCTCGCGCCAGCGGATCGTCGAACGGTTCGCGTATCTTTCGAGCATTGATTGCAGCTGGGGTTATGCTGGGTTATTCGCGGCTTTCTTCCGTGGCCAGTACCCCGTCATTTGTGGGGTCTCCCACAAATGATTTCGGAATTAATGCTTTTTTAGCGACATTTTCCGAGGAATCTGTAATTGCGTTGCTGTGCACCATTTTGGTGGTTTACACTGCAGATGCTGGTCAGTACCATCTGGGTAACTGGAACAGAGGATCTCTTCAATGTCGACTTTTCAACGCGTTATTCTATGCGCAGTCATCGTGGATTTTTTCGCGGCACCGACGTGTGCTGCGATAGTTACGAATACTGCGCTGCCGATCAACTATCAAATAACGGTTCAGCCAATTATCTTGGCCAACGACGACGGATCGAACCAAGCCTTGTTTCTTGGCACGGATTCACAACAAGCGGAAATTGAAGTGTTTGTTGACCAAGTTTGGGCACAGGCGGGTGTTGATGTTTTGTGGCTGGAACCTAACGTGTGGAAAAGCAGTACTTACAACAACGGCGGAGTAGCAGATCCCAATGCAGCAATTAGCGCCGCAAATAGTGCAGGAGTTACCAGTACGAATTCTCAGGTGATAAACGCTTACTTCGTCAGCCAAATTGGAAATTCGGTGCCTCCTTCAAACTTTGCTTACGGATTGGCTTTTGATAATTTCAACGGGAGTACCCAATTCAACGGCACTTTCCAGGCCTTGGGCAGCCAGACGGTCTCCAACGCTTCGCTCCGACAGGTTTCTTCCCGAATACTTGCCCACGAGATTGGTCATAACGCAGGTTTGCAACACATCAGCCAAAGCTCGAATCTCATGCTCTCCGATGACCCCAACGGAACGGCCGAAGAGCGGTTGACTAGCAGCCAAATTAACACGGCTTTGCAAAGTGGTTTTGTGGCCTCGTACCAGCCACCTGGAGATTTCAACGGGGATGGTGCAATCAACGGCGAGGATCTAACCATTTGGAAAAACGGTTTTGGCAGACCTGGAGCCAACGGTGACGCCAACGGTGATGGCGACGTCGATGGAGCAGACTTTTTGATTCTGCAGGACAATCTTCATATGGTGGCCACTCTCCAGTCAGATACTCTTGCCGTACCAGAGCCAAGCTCATTCGTTCTCGCGATGACACTGATCGCTTTGCTGAATGCGAGTCGAAGGCGGCGATTCCAGAACGCTCAGCTTCTCTGCTAGTCAGCTACGGTTTGAAACCAGTACCGTTGCCCCTTGCGCGGGCGGTGTCGCAAAAGCGATCGCGGTGACGCCGGTTTGTCTGCGATAGCGTTTGCAAATTTCCTTAGCCACTTTAGTCGTCGCCTCGGTTTTTACTAGGCTGACAGTGCAACCGCCAAATCCGCCACCGGTCATGCGTGAACCGAGGAGGCCCTGTTCGATGCCCAATTCACTCGCTGCTGCGACCAGGATATCGAGTTCGGGACAGCTCACTTCGTAGTCATCGCGCAGCGAGGCGTGGCTAGCGGCCATCAGTTCGCCGACATCGGCCCAACGACCAGCTTCGATAGCTGCCGCCGTGGCTGTAGTACGATTGATTTCGGTGATCACATGGCGGGCACGACGATAGAGAAGTGCATCGAGTTCGCTTTTTTTTTCTTCTAACATTGCAAGCGAAGCTTCTCGCAGAGTGGGCACTCTCAATGCTTGGGCGGCTGCTTCGCATTGCGCTCGCCGCTTGGCATACTCGCCACCGGTGAGTTCGTGTTTGACGTTGCTGTTGATGATCAAGACTTCGATGCTGGGGTCGGTCATCGGAACCATCGTCGTTTCTTGGCTACGGCAATCGAGCAACATGAGATGGCCCGCTTGGCAGAGGACTGAACTGAATTGATCCATGATTCCGCAAGGTACGCCCGCGCTGCGGTGTTCGGCCTGCTGGCAGAGCAGGGCTTTGCGAACGGGCGTGACCGACTGGCCTGTTATGGTTTCGATCAGTGTAGCCGTTGCCACTTCGAGCGCCGCGCTGCTCGACAGCCCGCCGCCCAGCGGTACGGTCGAGTCGACGACGGCATCAAACGCCTTGGGGTAGATCCCTTCTTCACGGTAGGCATCGAAGACACCACGGAGATAGCGCGTCCACACGGGCAAGCCAGTCACGTCGCCGCTCGCGAGGGGGATGATGTGCTGTTCGTCCATCAAGCGGCTGTAAACGCAGGCGCTTTCGCCCTCGGCGAGATCACCAGCGAGGACCGTATAGCGATCAATCGCCATCGGCAGCACCAAGCCATCGTTGTAGTCAATGTGTTCGCCAATCAGATTGACGCGACCCGGCGCAGCGACGACATAGCGGGCTGGACGGCCAAAACGCTTTTGAAAAGCGGATGTTGCGCGTTCGACAAGCGCGGTCAATGGGATCGCCTGATCCATTCAAACTTCCTGGGAATAGATGCCCTACGTCATTACTTCATTGGAGAAGCTGGGTATCTGAATTGCAATGGTAGGGGATTCTTTCATCGTACGACAATTCGAGCAAATCCCTCTGTCTATTCTACACTAGAAGGACAATTGATTTTGCTGCTGAAGATGCCTTCGGTTAGAATGGTCGAGGTTCCCAATCGAAATTTAGTTCGCGGCAAGATCCTTTTTTTTCCATCTAATCTGGAGACACTCTGAAATGAGCCAACATTTTTTTGACCGCCGAACGTTTCTAGCGGCGACCAGCTCGGCAGTTGCGACCACGCTCATTTCCCGTCCGTTGATCGCAGAAGAGGCGGTCGAGCAGCCAAAATTCGCTTGGCATGACGTCACCCAATGGGGCGTCGAGGGGAAAGGTTGGCAAGAGACGGCTCGCTATTTTGACCGCTTGCCGGCAAAAGCCGAAAAGTTGGTTCGCCCCGCGGTTTGGAATCTTAGCCGACACTCGGCCGGCATGTTGTGCCGATTTGAGACCGACGCCACTTCGATTCGCACACGCTACGAATTGCTCTCGGAATCCGTAGCGATGGCGCACATGCCTGCCACGGGCGTGAGTGGTGTCGATTTGTATGCCCGTGATGCTCATGGGGAACAACGGTGGGTTGGTGTTACGCGTCCCGCTGGGAAAAAGGTCGACGCAAAATTGGCCAAAAATCTTGATCCGCCACTCCAAGGAATGCGCGAGTTCACCGCTTACTTGCCGCTGTATAATGGCGTCGAAGCGTTAGAGTTCGGCGTTCCCGAGGGTGCGACGTTCAAGCCAATTGCTCCACGCGACGAAAAACCGCTCGTTTTTTATGGTACCTCGATTATGCACGGCGCGTGTGCCTCGCGACCTGGTATGTCGATCACGGGCATCGTGGGCCGACGACTCGATCGTCCGGTCATTAACCTCGGTTTCTCTGGCAACGGTCGCATGGAAGCCGAGTTGGCACACTTGCTCTCAGAGCTAAATGCTGCTGTCTACCTAATCGACTGTTTACCCAACATCAACGGTCAGCTCGTTGCTGAACGAACCGAGCCGCTCGTTCACATTTTGCGAGAAGCTCGACCCGACACACCAATCGTGCTGGTCGAAGACCGCACCTACGGCTATGCCCATATCTACAAAGCATCACGAACACGGCACGCAGAAAGCCGTGCCGCACTCGCCAAAGCCTATGAGAATTTGCAGAACGAGGGCATAAAGCATTTGCACTATCTGTCAGGCGACTCGTTGCTCAGCGATGGCGATTCGATGACTGATGGCTCCCACCCAAACGATATGGGTATGGTGCAGTACGCCACAGCATATCAGGCAGTGTTAGAAAAAATCTTGCTGTAGGACTTTTTAACCATTTTTGATTGCAGACGTTCTAAGCAAAGAAATGAGTTGTGATTGGCGTGTGGTCTCTTTTGTAGCTAGAATGACTCAATCCAGTCAAAGCGGTTCCAGGTACTCCTTACGAAAGGAATTCCCGGTTACATAGCGGCGTTTTTTTCAAAGGAAGAGACTAATGAAGATTGCAATACATTTGCTAGTTGGTATATCCCTTACGCTTAGGTGCTTGGTTTCTAGTACCGAAGCCGAGCCATTACGAACTGTGGCCTTCTCGGGAACTACAGCGTCTGGTACTGATGCGGTTTTTTTAGGTTTCGGTAGTCCAGCCCTAAATGGCGTTGGTGAAACATCTTTTCTAGGGTTCCTCTCCGGTCCGGGAGTGAACAACGGCAATAGCAGTGGTATTTGGACCGAGGAGAGCGGTTTGCTTGATTTGATTGCTCGAAAAGGCGAGATAGCGCCAGGGACGAGTGCAAACTTTTTTGATTTATCCCCCCCACTACTCAACAACGCAGGACAAACTGTGTTCTCAGGTCGCCTTACCGGCGTAGAGGTCACCAATGCCAATGATCATGGAATTTGGTCTGAGAGGAACAGTTCACTCACTTTGTTTGTTCTCGAAGGCAGTAGAGCGTCTGGGACGAGTGCGGATTTTTCCAATTTTGGCAATGTAGTTCTCAACAACTCTGGCGAAATTGCTGTCTTGGGGAGCCTTGCTGGCCCTGGGGTGGACAGCAGCAATGACCAAGGAATTTGGTTAGGGGATAGCGACTCGCTTAACTTGGTTACTCGCGAAGGGAGAAGAGCACCCGGCACCACAGCGAGATTTGCTAGTTTTTTGAGCCCAGTCCTGAACGACAAAGGCCAGGCAGCGTTCCGTGGGGACCTTACCGGTTCAGGGGTGAGCAGTACTAATAACCGAGGTATTTGGTCAGAGGCGGGGGGATCACTCGCCTTGATTGCTCGCGAGGGTAGCAGTGCGCCTGGAACTAGCGAGAAATTTAGAAATATCGGTGCTACTGTGGTGAACGATGCTGGCCAAACGGCCTTTATTGGCTCGCTTACCACCTCAACGGGGAGCTTTTTTACAAACCGAGGTATCTGGTCAGAAGGAGGTGGATCGCTAGCTTTAGTGGCTCGCGATGGCATGGCGGCGCCCGGCACAGGCTCTAGGTTTTTTGGTTTCGGTAATCAAACTCCCGTTCTCAACGGTGTAGGACAAGTGGCTTTTCAAGGGTTTCTTCTAGGATTTGGGACGAATAGTTCTGATAACAGTGGTATTTGGTCGACTGGGCGCGGTTCACTCGCTTTGCTGGCTCGCGCTGGCAACGAAGCGCCCGGCACCGATGTCGATTTTGCGAGTTTCGCAAGAATAATGCCTGTCCTTAATGTAGCGAACCAGACGGCCTTCTTGGGAAATCTTACGGGCTCTGACGTAAATTCAAACAATGATCGAGGTATTTGGGCCGAGGATCTGTCAGGAGTACTTACGCTTATCGCCCGAGAAGGCGATCTGCTGGACGTCGATGGCGGCCCGGGAAAGGATTTCCGCACCATTCGTAGTTTGACGTTTGTAGGAAACAGCGGAAACGAGGATGGACGAAGAAGCGGCTTCAACGCCTTGGGGCAGCTAGCGTTCGGAGCAACTTTCACCGATGGCACGAGCGGCATCTTTGTCTCGAACCTAGTGGCCATTCCGGAGCCTAGTACATTGGTGTTTGTCGGCGTATCCGGTGTTTGTTTGCTTCTTGGCCGCAGACGCCTATAGCAGCAACATATTTGTACGAACGCAAATTCGCCGATTTGAGAGCCTTATTCCATCAAGGCTCAATGCTTCTTTCCAAATGGTAAATCCGTCCATCTTCGGCCCCTAGCAAAAGCTCTGGTACGCCGTCGTGGTTCCAATCGACGGTAGTTGGGCTGGTCGTGTGGCCTGCCAACGTTTTCTTTGCCAGTGAACCCATTGCTTTGAGGACCACGTTCTTGCCTTCGTCGCGAACATTGCGTAGCCAATCGCAATTGCCGGAATTCATCAACACGTCGAGGCGTCCGTCGCCGTCCCAGTCGACGAGGGCCAGTTTTCGTCGACCGCTTTTTCCGGCGTTCCGTTCGTTGAGTCGGATCGGATGGCCAGCCTCGTCGACAAATCTTCGTTGTCCGGGTTGCAAATGCAGTTGGCCGTCGGCAGAGCGCGAGCGTTCAAAAAAAGCGAGGTAACCTTCATGGTCGAGCATGACCAAGTCGTTGAGTCCATCGGCGTTGAAGTCGACAATCACCGGCGTTGTGCGCCATTGGGTGGCGAGCTGATTTCCCTCGGGATTCCACCAGTTCCAAGCCGGCTTGGGGGGCTTCGATTTCCAGACGACTTCGATCGGCTCTGCTGCTGCGAGTTGGGGATCGTTGCGCGTGCCAATGTTGCGAAGCCATACGACTTTACCCCAGATCGAATTTACCACTAAATCAGGCAAGCCATCGTGGTCCCAGTCGCCAACGGAGAGTGTCGTGTATCCCCACTTCGCCTCGGCAGGGCCTTGAATCGAGCCGTTGTATCCCGCTTGAATGCGAATTGTTTTGCCTGCCGCTTCTAGCCGTTGCGGTGCGGCCCATCGCGGCGGTTGGTCGCCCAAGTTCTCGATCAACTCGATGAATCCCGCTGAATTACCACAGATCAAGTCTTCGTCACCATCGTGGTCCCAATCAAAACTCACCGGCGTGACCAGCGCACCACACTTGACGTACTCGGCTTGCTGCTGAAAGTAGACGGGTGGTTTGAATTGTGGCATGTGGTCGACGACTTCGCCCGTATGTTCGATCAGTGCGACGCGTCCATCTTCGTCGCCGACGATGAGATCTACGTCGCCATCGCGGTCCCAATCGAGAGCGACCGGCACGATCATCTGTAGGTCCATCCGCACAGGTTCGCCGCGAAACTTCAAACGCCGGCCAGCCGCCAGCTTGGGTTCTGTGCGTGTTCCCACGTTTTCAAACCACGTGAACCCATCCAGAAATTCGCCGCAGATCAGGTCGAGGTCGCCGTCTCCGTCGAAGTCGGCCAGGTTGGGCGACGGCATACCAAACACTTCCAGCGTTTTGCCATCGGCTTCGAGAAGCACAGGGTCGGCAAACGTGGGCGTCTCGGTCGAACCGGTGTTACGTACCATCCACACGCGCCCTCGTAGCGGGCCACGCGTCCAATTTCCAGTCGAGTCGAAGGCGTTGTCCCAGCCATATTCGGTCCAGTCGCCCAGCCCGACGAGCAGGTCAACTCGCTGATCGCCGTCGTAGTCGGCCCACTTCCATTGGTTGGCGCGAAATTTTCCCGGCAGTTTGAGTTTGGCGTCGAGCAGCAATTCGCGGCTGGACTCGAAATTTTTGCTGAGGAATTCGTAATGCTCGCGGGCAGGTGTTAGCACGCGCGGCTTGCCGTCGACATAGGAGATTTGCACATTGCGTAACGCCTTGCCGATACGTACACCGGGACGAAAAACAGGAAGTTTAACGTCGCCCTCGGTATTCTCGAAAAAATAGGTACCGTTCATCGGTTTGTCGAGGCAAGAGACGACCAAATCGAGGTCGCCGTCACCATCGAAATCCATCGGCAACGGCCAAGCCCAAAGCCCCACGCCCAGATCGACAGCCAGCTCCGGATGGTTGTAGGCAATCGGGGTGAGTGCCTGTCCGCAAGCAGTGGCGGAGAGAGTTAACAGAAGAAGCAAAGCTGAGAACATGTTTTGAAATTGCAAAACGGGGCTAGGGATTGGGATTTGGGGACTGGGGAAACGGTTCATTTCACTCCCTAGTCCCCAAATCCTAGCCCCCAGTCCCTCGAGGCAATCTCCGTTTTGCAATTTCAAAACACGTTCTGAGGTGAGTTTCGTAGCGGTATTGAACATGTTCCTTATTGGAATGTTGTTGTCCGCATGATTCAACCCTATTCTTTTGCTAATGTCTTACGCATCTTGTGGGTATCCGAAGTGCAATTGTAGCGTCTCTCCGAGGCAGACGTGTCAGTGCATGTTCCGCAGCGGGTGGCAGCGACGAGTTTTTCATCATGACGGATCTGCGGTTTGGTGAGGCGGTCTTTCGAGTAGCCATTTTTGGCAAGAATAACGCTTTTGCACACACGATCCCTTGGGGAATGGGATGCTCGGGATCGCCACGCAGTGCGAGTAACTTTTTGCCCTTTCTGCCGAGTTGCACGTCGCACCCTGTGCCACAGAACCGGCAGACCGATTTATGTCGCTTGAGTGCGGATTTATCCAAATCGGCTCAACACTTTTCATGGGCGCGGTGCCTAGTGGACTGTCAACGAAGTTTTTTAGGATTGAGCCGTCGGCGC
>JAADGD010000262.1 GCA_013152515.1 Planctomycetota bacterium | reverse complement strand
CTTCAGTAAGACCTGCATACTGAAGATGACCTTCAGTAAGCCCCGTCTGCATTGTAGCAAAATCGAACTATGGCTGCGACGGCTCAAAGTCTCGAACCCCTTTTTCTAGCTTGGACAAAGCCTTAGCTCGACTTCTCGCGCCGGGCGGTGGTTAGTTCGCCTTGTAATTCGGAGATTTGTCTGGTGTTGAGAAAGCGGCCGAGTAGTTTGCGGGTGTCGGCGAAGAGCTTTTCGATGCGGGCTTGGACTTTGGGATCGTTGGAGTGATTGAGCTTGCGGTTCTCGGCGGATTTGATGTCTTGGTTGAACTTTGCACGTCCGGGCAAGTTGTCGAGATCGGTGAATAGCTTTTGGGCTTCGTCGAGGTTGCCATTTTTGATGCGATCGCGCACACGCGCGATGAGAATGTTGCGCTGGGCGACCGTGTCGATCAGCCGTTCGGTCAACGAAGTGAGCGATGCCTGCGCGCGGAGGCGGGCGGTGTCGTCGGCGATGGGGACTTCGATCACCGGCTTGGCACCGGGGACGACGGGCACTTTGGCCAAAAGTTGGCCTTCGCTGCGCAAGAAGAGCAACGTGACGACGCTTTCACCCGGTAGGACTTCCACGGCTCCGACCGTATCGGTCAGTCCCATCGGTTGGCTGTCGATGGCGTTTGGCTCGCGGCGGAAAACTTCGTAGCCCGACAAACCTTGCGTCGCGTCGTGGCGGGCGTGGAATCGCACTTTTGTCGTTCCCGTCGGTTTTCGGATGGCCAAAGCTAAATGCTCGATCCGGCCACGACGACGAACACCGAACGGGCGGCGCGTGCCGGTGTGGACGGCGGCGTGCCAACCATCCTCTTTTTTCTCGCCTAGCGTGAGATAGGTCCAGGGGATGTCGCGGATACTGTCGGCTTTGACTTCGCCCGACGAACTGGTGCGAACCATCAACGGCTGATACGCCTCGCCCGGGACGGTCAGAAAACTCAAGTCGGTCTGCTGCGGTAAATCGCTGCCACGGAAGCGGAGCAGCACGTTTTTGTTGAGGGCCTGGGCCTTCTCTTTGTCGTCGCCTTGAATTGGGCGGATCGTCGCGAGCGGAGAAAACGTTTGGCAGACGAGATCCAAGCATTGCGTCGACAACATCCAAGCTTGACGGACTTGACGCTGCTGGACGGCGCCCCAACGGCGCGTCGTGCAATCGAGTTCTCGGCTTTTCAGAGTCATGCCAAGCGGAGTGGAAACGACGATCACAAAAATTTGTTTGTCGCAGCCGAGGGTCAGCTTTTCGACGTCAAAATTGCCGGCAGGATTTTTTTCGAGCGTGTCGAGTTGCGTGAGCAAGCGTTGTTTTTCTGGGCCGGTAGCGAGCGTTATTTTGGTGGTCCAAAGGGGATAGATGGTCGCGCGTATCTGTTGCTGCAGGTCGGCGACTAGCCGGGGACCTAGCTCTGGCTGCGGCCTGTATGAATCGTCGACGGCCAAGTGCAACTGAACGCGATAGGGTGACAACTCCCAGTATTTTTGCTCAGCGGCGTTGGTCGAAGGCCCGCACATGACCAACGTGGCGAGTAGCGCCAGCACCAAGAGGTGGCTGATATTTCGCAAGTGTGCAGTGATTGGCGACATGCTAGCGAGTGGCTCCCTGGACGGTTCCCATACTGGCACGCTGCCAATCGACGATATTTTGATAGAGCGTCACAGGCGAAGTGCCTACGCCGCGTAGTGCTTGACGGTGTGCGAAGAAGTTGACGGTTTGCCACAGCGGGATGACTTGCAGGTCGTTGAAGGCAAGCTGATGGACTTCCTGCAAGCGAGCGCGTGCGTCTTTCCAGTTTTTCGCTTGATCGACGTCTTGCAAGGCGAGGCTCATCGACGAACTGCAATTGCCCGCCAAGCCGTGTGGGCCGAGTAAACGCCGAGCGTCGACGATCGGTTCCCAGAGAGCGAGTTCCGCATAGCGCAAGTCGTAATCATCGTCTGCATCAGCACCTTGGGGGTCCCTCGGTTTCAACTTGATAGGAATCCCGATCGCGTCGAGCTGTAGCTTGATCGTCTGGCAAACAAGGGTCGCCGACGACGAAGGAGGATGCGCCAACACAAGCGGCTGAACCTCGGGAGCAACGTCTTGCTCCTCGCTGGCGTCTTCGCTGGTGTCTTTGCCTTGCCTCGCCAATTTTTCCCGCGCAGCAGCCAACTTTGCGAGCGAATTTCGAGCGACGGCCGCCAACACGGCCGCCAACCGAGGTTCGTAAGGCCGTGGCTGCAACCCTTGGTTGTAAGCGTAGCCTACCGGATCAGTCAGCGTGATGCCCGCCGGAAGCGGCGCGCTCAACAGACGAAAGCCGGGCCTCCGCTCACCTCCGAGTAACAAATCGTTGAGAATCTGCGGACGGTTGATGCCGTAGCACAGCGCACGACGAAACTCGCGACGAGCCATGATCGGCCTTTGGTAGTTGGGCAGTAGCACATGGATCGTAGGGAGCCGATAGGAGGAAACGACGAGTCCCTCTGCCCGTTGAAATCGGGCAACCTGCCAAGGCGGCACGCTTGCGAGGACATCAATTTCGCCGCTCAGCAAATCCGCGAAAGCGCGTTCCTCGTTGTCGTAGAATGTCTCGATGATCGTTTCTGGACCCTGGACTTGCTGCTCGATCTTGGGCAATTGATAAGTAACAAACGGCTTGCTCTCCCCGTCAAGCGACGATTGATTCGAAGGTTGATACGACGGTTGATAAATGCCTGGTGGGTTGACGGACGGGGTGACATTTCGCAAAGGGATCGACAGTAGCGCCTCGGGCCGAACGTGCGAACGCTGCCAGTGGATGCTGACGAGGTTGCCTTGATGAATCTCGACGTTGCGGAGCAGGCCCGCAAAATCGGCCCGATACTGCGGCTGCGTTGGGTCGGCTTGCTTGAGGAGTTCGAGGGCGAGTACTTCGGCCGAAATCCCCTGACGCAGCGCCGCGTCGTTGAGCATGAAGTCGAGTTGCAAACCGGTGTCGTCACTGGCCAGATCTGCCCAAGGGCAGCGGTAGTCGCCCCCCTCGGCACCGAAGCCGACAAGGTTCAAAATCTTCGGCTCCGTAAGTTGCGTAACTCGCGCGGTCGACCATTCTAACGGACTGCGTTGAGCCACGGCTAATTGGTCGACACCGACGATGATTTGTGGAGCTTTTCGATCGATCTCCTCTAGCATCTCCACAGCTCCAGCCGCGTCGGGAAGAATCGCCAGGGCACGACGCAAAGCTTGTCGAGCCTTCGAGAAACGTTCTTCTTTGATCGCTTGCCGGGCGGTGGTCAGTTGTCGGGCGGCACCCGCCTCGAATTTACCTCGCCAAGTGCTGACATTGGTCAGGCGAAGCTGCGGAAAGGCGCTCGGTAGCATGTCGAGTACGCTGCGTGCCGCGGCAAAATCTCGCGCCGAAAGATGTCGGGCAATGAGTCGATCACTCACGCGTTCGACAAACTTTTGTAGCCCCCGATGCTTTGGATTGAGATCGTACAACGAAAGCAAAATGGTGAGCGTCGCTTCATAATCTTTTTCTGCATAGACCGCCAACGCGTCTCGGCGTAGGTACTGTTCTGTGGCGAGCCTCAGACCGGCGAGCTGGGGGTAGTTTTTGTGCAGAAAGTTGAGGTACTCGTAAGACTGGCTCAAGTCTTGCCCATTGGCTGAATTAGCTTGGCCCGACTTGGCCGTGGCCAGCTTGATCGCTTCGGCGAGGAGCAATTGCTCGTAGAGTTCGATGCGTGCAATGGAATTCCAAGGGACCGTGTACAGCACGGAGGGTTCACTCAGCCGTCGAAGCTCGAGTGAACCGTCCGCGGGAAGCGGATTCGGGACGCTGCGATTTGGCAGGTCGAGCAGCAAGGTGTCGATCACCTCGTTGCCGTTGGCAGCATTGAGCGTGACCCGGTCGAACGGCTGCTGGTCGAGCAAACGGGCAAGAGGCTCGGTTGCCGATTCGGGGGAGGGGTCTGCGGCCATCGATGGTAGGTCGCTCACAGACAGCGTAAAAAATGCTATCGCGAGGCAGAGCGGTAGCCGAGCGCGAAAAAGCCATCGACCGAGGAGGGAAAGCGAATCAACCATGTCGCGTCTTTTCACCATCAGGGATAATCCACGACGAGCAGTGTGCCATCGTAAGCCGATACAACCAAACGTTTGCCAAACGGCACGGGGCCAGCCACGACCGGCTGGGGTAAAGGCACGTAAGCGACTTCTTCGCCGCCAGAAAGATTTATTTTCGAGAGACCACCCTGTTGCCAGAGCAAGACGAGTTTGCCGTCATGCGCGATGGGCTGCCCCGCCGGCGGGCCGTGGGTATGCGGCTGCCGCCAAAGAAGGTTTGCCTGATCGTCCAGGCAAATCAATTCTTCGGTCGCGGTAGCCAGCACCACGTTTTGCCCAACAGTAAAAGGCCCCCAGGTAACGGCTGCTTGCAGTTTGACTGACGGTTTCGACGCCAGCGTGGGTAATTCAATGACCGCAAGGCTGCCATCTTCAGCACCAGCCACCGCCAGATCGCCAACCACCGCAAAACGCGTGTTCAGCGGCGCCGTACTAATGTCGGCATTGGCGGTCGCGGTGAGATGAGGTTGCGGGCTGTCGGCTTGGCTCAGTAGGTAAACTTTTTTGGTGCCGTCGCTCAACACCAACTGCGAATTTTCGCCGCTGCCGTAAACGGCGGGCGACTGCCAGTGGTAGGTGACTCCTGGCGCCAACGGAGGCTGGAACGGGCTTCCCCACTGCTCTCCCTCATCGCTGGTGTAAAGAAAAACTTGGCCGGTCTGGGTCGGCACGACGAATCCCTCTTGCCAAACCACCGGGGCACAGCTTACCGGCCCCACGAGGTTGATGGTCTGCAACGCTCCACGAGGTAAGCCGGGACGAAAATGCAGGAGCCTCTCTCCCTTCTCAGCAGAAGCGACCAGACGCCCTTGGCCGAGGTCGAGGCAATGGTCGAGTGGTGGCAATTTTTGGCGCGACGATGCCCGGTTGGAGAGTCTGACGGCCCGATTGGTGACGCGGCTTTGCATCGCCTTGCGATCGACGAGAAAAGCAGCCCCCGAGGCGGTGATAGCGCCAATCTGCCTACCTGCCGAGTCGACGGCTGGCGGACCGGCGGGTGAAGCGGCCAGCTCGGTTTCCCACTGCGGTCGTCCGGTTTTCATTTGCATGGCAGCGACAATCGCGCCGGCTTGTTCGGCGAGACGGCGCACATGAACGAGCAAGTCGCCGCCCTCTTGCAAAGCAAACGTTTGCAAAGGATGGTCGAACGTGTCGCCTTGGTAATCACGATCGATGTTGCTCACCGGCAAACGATCGCTGGTGGGAAGGATGGTGAGCTTGTTCAAATTGGGTCCGGCGACCCAAACATGCCCCTTGTTCAAAAAACCGAATCGAGCCAACAACGGGCCACTTTCTGCTTCGCGCGTCGCGATCGGCGTTAGTGCCTCCTCACCAGTGCCAGAGCCGACTTCGTAGACCGCCACTTGCCCACGGCTGGTCATCGCTACGAGCCGTCGACCTTGCGACAACAGTCGAGTGTTGACCAACCCTGACAAACGTCGGCTCGTGGCGCGTTGGTTGACGATTCCGTCGGCAGTCGTGCCGAGCACTTCCAGTTGGCTGGTCGACAGTCCTTTGGCCACCGCGACGATGACTTTGTTGAGGACACAAACGGGCGGCGTTGTGACACTGCCCTTGGCGTGGCTGAGGAAAAAGACGCCCAGGCAAGAAAAATCGTTGGTCGAAAGCGTGTACAAGCTCGAATGCTCGCCCACGAGATAGACTCGTTTGCCCTTGGCACCCACGACGGGCGGTGTGGACAACGCCTGGGCAAACTGAACGTAGCCCTGCCGTTCGCCGCTGGCGGCATTCAAGACATGCAGCTTGCCGGAAGATTCGGCAAGCAAAATTTGATCGCCAAACAGGACCGGCCGCAGGACGGGAGTTTCAAAGGTGTGCCGCCACTGCAATTTGCCCGTCGAGCCTGTCAGCTTGAGCAGCTCGTTGTACCGGCTATCCACGACCAATAAATCACCCGTCGACAGTTGCACGGGTGTCCGTTGCGGGGCCATCCCTACAAATCGACGCCAACGTAAGGCTCCATCGGCGAGATTCAGCCCGTAGACGGCGCCACTTACTCGCACAGCCACAACCCCTTCCTCCACGCTGACCGATTCGCCGCTACGGTTGGCCAGCGCCAATTCCGCGACGACTTGCGACGGTCGGGGCTCAGTTGTAGCTGGCTGAGTTTCGGCCACAAA
Organism: Planctomycetota bacterium; assembly: GCA_013152515.1. GTDB lineage: Bacteria > Planctomycetota > Planctomycetia > Pirellulales > Lacipirellulaceae > Bythopirellula. The sequence continues at coordinate 7,214 of JAADGD010000262.1, read as the reverse complement.
TTTCACCACGCCCGATTCGGCGGAGGAAATCTCAAGAACTTTCGCCGCCAGTTGTTCGTTTCTGATCAGCCCAGGGTGATCGTCCAGCAGCTTGTCATGGATTTGGTAGGCTAGAGCCGTGTCGCGATTGTCGACGGCTGCTTGCATATCGGTTAGTGCTTGCGCCAAGGCAACATTCTGCGCTCGCTCGCGTTCGACGCGCTGCAGTGTTTGGCTGATTTCGTCGAGCAGCACTTCGTCGCGAAACGTCTTGGGAATGTACTTGGTGTTGGTGCATAAAGAGAGCGCTGTGTTGGTCTGTTTGACGAGTTCTTGCACTTGGTCGAGCTGACTTGCTTTTTCAGCTTGGTTGGCGAGTCCTTGAGCAATTTTAGGCAAGAGCGAAGCAAGGTCGCGCTGCGCGCTGCTGAATTCGCTCTCGTCTTCGATATTCGTTAACACCTGCTCAGCGGTTTTCAAAGCTTCTGAAAAATTGGAAGTCCCACTCGAGGCTTTCCACAATCGAGCGAGGCCAAGTTTCACTTTGCCGGCACTATATTCAGGATGTTGCGGATGGTTTTTGACAAAACGATCGTACTGCTTGATCGCTTGCGTGTAAGAACCTCCCTCAAAATACTCGCTCGCCTCGGCCAAAATCGCGTCGGCATCCTCGCGGTTGAGCAAGTAGCTGATAATCACCCCTGCGATGATCAACAATATCAAACCGCCACCGCCAAGCAGCAGCAGCGAAGAATCCCATTCATTCTTGTTCTTGTTGCGAGCCTTTTTACTGCGTGTCTTCTTGTTGCGAGGGTCATCGGGATCGTTTTCACCCACCTTGCTTTCTTGCAAGGCTTTGTCCAGCGTGGTGTCTTCTCCGCCACCGATTTTGGAAAGCGAGTCGGCAAGCAAGCTTGCCGGTTTTTCGCCAAACAGGTCTGCGCCCACAAACGAGCCTTCGTCGGTGACCAGCACGCCCGAACCTTCGCCACTGTCTCGCTTCGGCGGCCCATCATCGAGCGGAGCGATGGTCGGAATGTCTTCTTCCGCTGGAGGCTTTGCTGCGGGCTGTTTGTCTTTTTCTGCGACATTCGGCATCACCGCCATGCCCAAGATGCTCGACTCGGCGTTGGGTGTGACTGTCAGCGTCGTTTGCAGTAACTCCTTGGCTTGCGGTCTGGAGACGATCTCTCTGATGACAAGGTACTTGAGCAGCGACTGGGGTGTAATTCGCCGATCGCCTTTTTCTACCTTGGTGCGCACTTGCTGAACGATCGCCTGGGGAACGAGGTCGCGCTGTTCTAGGATTTCGAGAAAGTCTTCGATGGTCATCGTGGTTTTGGCGTTTGTTTTTGGCGTTGGTGGTGGGGGAGTGGGGGAGTTGGGTTTGGAGGGGGAGCGTCGTTGCCGACGTCGCAAATGGTTGTTATTGGTTATGATTCTAAATTGGGCTATAGTTCTAAATCGCCGTCTTCGTAGCTCATCAGGCGGATTTCTTCCATGCCGACACCTGATCCTGCGTCGAGCGCCGCGACGACAAACTGGTGCCGCGTGTCGCCGTTGGCTTGCACCAACATTTTGGCGGGACCGCTGTTGTCGGCTCCGCGGGCTTCGCGCAGTTTGGCGCGCATCTCTTGGGGGCTAAGTGCTTTTTGCTCGTCGGGCCAGCGGGGCGCGCCGATCCAAAAAATGTTGTCTCCGTCGATGCGCACGACGATCGAATCTTTTTCGAGATCGTCGATCGTTTGTGTAGGTGCCGCTTCGTCGTCTTGCACGGGCGGGACTTCGATCGATTTTTGCAGAGCAAACGCAGCAGTAATCATAAAAAAAATCAACAACAAAAACGTCACGTCGACCATCGGCGTCAGGTCCATGTCGTCTTCGCTTTTCGTCTCGCGCATACTCTGATGGACATGCTCGTCGTAAGCCATGTTATCGTCGTGTAGTATGTCCATCGTAAGTTTTCCTGCAAATGTTTCTTGCCAATGGGCGAATCAGTCCGCTTCCAGCACGGCTAAGTGGATTTTCGCGCCTTCGACGCGCGAAACGGCTTTGATGACACGGGCGACATCGCGATAAGCCACATTACGATCGGCTTTGATCAGGACGTTTTCTTTGAGTTCCGTGCGTCCTTTTTCGACCGCTTCGCGTATCAATTCATTTTGTTCATCCAAATCATTCGGCAAGCTTTCGCCATTGATACCATCCGCCAAATAGACCGGTGCCGGGTCCGCGCTTTCGGCGCTGACCGTGATGAAAATCGAGTTGCGTTCGCTCACACCCTTGCCATGCCGCGCCTCTGCTAACTCGAAAGACGATTTTTGATCGGGCGTGGAGCAGACGATGAAAAAAATAAGCAGCAGAAACGTGATATCGATCATGGGTGTAATGTCCATCTCGACATCCTCCCGGCGATCGCGGCGGCGAATCAGCGGGGCTTCGGGTTCGAAGGTTGGTTGAGCAGCTTTGGGCATGTCAGCTTGTGGGCTAAATCTCAGGGAATCGTACTACAGGGCTTTTCTACAGGACTTATCCACGCTGCAAAATGGATTTCAAACTCTCAAACAGTCGACCTAAGCCAGACCCGATTAAGTCTTCCATTTTGGCTAAGCGAATGTTGATACTAGCGATGCAAAGAACCAGCGGCACGGCAATCGCCAAACCGCAAGCAGTGGTGATCAATGCAAACTGGATATCGGAGGCCATCTGAATCGTGTCAACTTTTTCACCGCTACTCAGATTGGAAAAGGCCCCCATCATGCCCATCACCGTGCCGAGTAGCCCGATCATTGGGGCGCTCTTAATAACAGTCGTGACCCAACTGAGCCGATGCTCGATGTCCGACATCACGTCATGCTGAAACCGCTCGGCGACGCGGCGGCGAATTTTTTCGTAGCCCAGCTCGCGGTTGGTGATCGCATACATGGCCAACTGCGGCATCGCGCGTCGATCGCCATCGCAAAGCTCGGTTGCGGCGTTAAAATTCCGAAGTTCGAGCGTTTGTTCGAGCTCTGTCAAAAATTCATCTTGTTCGTGTTCGTCGGCAAAGCGGGTTTGGCTGACGCGACGCCAAACCATGATGACGTTGTACGCCCCCCAGAGAGCGAGCAACGCTAAGACAACATAGACAAAGTAGCCGAGGTAGAGAAACAAGACTTGCATAAGAAATTTTTGACCTAGTTTAGATATTAGATTTCTGTGGTCCCCCTCCCCTTTTAGGGAGGGGGACAGTGGTTAAAAATATTTTTGATCGATGACTTGAAAGGTGTATTTACCCCGCTCTTTGACAACCGTGAAGACGGTCTCGCGCAGTGCGTTCACATTGGTCACGTTGTGCTGCTCGGCGTACTTTTTTTCAAACGTGTACAGGATGCTTTCGACCTCGAATGGATAAAACAGCAAGACGACCGTGCCGTGGCGAGCGATGTCGGCTTTACGTGCCAGCAGATTCGTCAGGCTAGGCATCGGGCCATCGGCTGCCGAGGTGTAACCACGAGTCTCTTTGCGGGGATCTCCAGTGCGCGATTTTGGCGAGCTGCTGCCAAGTTCATAAGCATAATGGACCTGATTATCTCGTCCCAGCACGCCGATTTCGATCTTATGGTAGTCTAACCACTGGGCAAAATCACCAGCGGAATCGGGTTCGAAGCGAATCTTCCAACGTTGCCAGCGTGGCACTCGCTCGACAACGCCATCGCCCCCGGGGCCCGCCATCCGCGAGTCGCCCAGTCCCTTGCCTTTGCCTGCTTCTTTTTCGGCGTCGATCATTTCGTCGGAGAGTAACACTTCGTTCATCGAGACCGCCGCAGTCAACGCGTCGAGCGTGTCTTGCAATTGTGGCTCTGTTAGGTCGGGAGCGTCTTCCACGCCCGGCGGATCGGGCTCGTCGGCAAGCCCTTGATTGGCGTTGGCGCTGGTTGCTTCGACCGGCACAACGGGGATTGGCTCGATCGACGGAAACTGTCGCGAAGCAAAAAAAACGACCAACAGCCCTGACACCGCCGCTCCGACCAAGATCAACAGCGCAATCAGCAGCGTCGCTGTCCGGTCGTAGGTATTGACCGTCAGTTGATACTTTTTCGGAGTGCCGTGTTGCGTGTCGCTAGACATGTATGATCGATAGGGTGATTGGTGGTGAGCGCCGTATTCAAACTTCATCTGCGACACATTGCAAAACACCGAACCGCGCCCGTAAGGAAGCGTCCCCACAGGCGTCTGGCTCAGTTAACGCTTCCTTACGGGCGCAGTTCGGTGGAGAAATTGATTTTTCCTGGCCTCCTCGTGTGCGACGAAGGCAAGTGTTACAATTAGAGTTTGAATTCGCCTCCTGTGAACGGTTACGAAAAACATTAAGGCAAAGGCGGGGCGTCGGGACGGACCCGGCGGTACCACGTTTTCCATTGGTCGATGGCATTATAACGTTGGCTATCCGAAAAATTATCGGGGAGCCCAAACCCCTGGAAACGCCGGCTGACAAAACGCAAACCGTCGCGCGCCTCGCGGACGACCCGTTTGTCAGGATCGGTCAGCGCAAAAATCAACGTGGGAGCATAGTTCAAGCTACGCATTTTCGACAGCGCTCGTACCGCCAAAATTCGTCCAGCAGGAGCCCCGCTTTTAACAAGTTGTTGCAGTCGCCTCGCCTGTTCAGGCCCAACATTGTGAACTTGCAAAGCAGTCGGGTCGTTGACGAGGGCTTCGAGGCCAGCACTGGCATCCTCGTCGAGCATCCCTAGAAACTTGTCGATCTCGGTCGGCTGTTCTTCGGTGACGAGCCGCCCACGACGCATTTTCATCCGGGCCAGGTTCGCACTCAACCCACGTCCACCGATCAACGTGCCTTCCCCTAAGTTCGCCTTAATACTCTTTTGGGTCGAGCGGAGCAAAAAGAGGATAGCAAACGACGTTGCGCACGGCTTGCCAGATCTGCTGCGCCAGCCTCCTTCGGGCAATTGTTTTGCCTGGAGGTATTTGTACCCCATCTGATACCAATCGGGTTCTTCGACGGTGTTGCCGGTAAGCAACTCTTCAAAACTTTTGTATCTTTCCAACGAATAGAGCATGTAACAAGGGTAGTGCGCGCGGAGAATCGTCTTCTCATCAAAATTCTTGTCGTACCAAGCTTGGCCGCGCGAGATCGCGCTGAGGAGACGTTCTCGCTGGACGCCGTTTCCTGAAAGCGTGCGCATCTGCTTCTTGATTTTCAGATCTGCTCGCTTGAGTGCCGAGGGCGCTTCACTCACCAAATCGGCTACGCGACTACCACCGCCGCCGCCCGGCTGAGTTAGTCCCAGGACATTGCCGAAGATCATCGTGCTACCCAGTCCTGCAGCGAGCATACTGGCGGTGACTTCTCGTTGCTCCACCCGTTCAAAGTTTTCGGGGTCTTTTCCTTGATAGCCCCAGGCACCGGTGGGGTCTTGGGTGCGTAGTAGCCAGTTGGCGCAGGCTTCCACTTTTTCTACAGGCGGGGCCATACCAATTTGCAAGAGTTCCCAGTAGCTCAGTGCGGCGTATTGGGTTTGTGAGGTGTCGCCCGTTTGCAAGGCGTCATACCCCCAGCCACCGTGGGCCTTTTGACGATTAGCCATCGCCCCGGCGAAACGAGCAATGAGGTCACGATATTTGCCTGGGTTCAGCTCAGATAAAAAAATGATCGCCAGACCGTTGCTGTAGACATCGGTTGCTCTGGCCTGCTGGGCGTCAGTGCTTTGACAGGCCGCGACTGCCGCTTGGACATGAGGATTGTCAGGCGATGCCCCGTCTTTGACAAATGCCAGCGCGACCAAGCAGACGCCGCCCAATCGCTGTTCCGCATGGCCCTCTAACGATTGGAGACCTCTTTCGATCAGCAGACGGACCTCTGGGCTTTCGGGCGTGACTGCCGCAGAGAAGCTAGGCAGAAAGCAGATTGCCAAGCAGCAGGAAATTATGGGAATAGCAGTCCCCTTGAGCAATCGCGGCAGAAAGCGAAGCCGGAAACAGCCAACCGTACGGCAACAGAGGGCACTGACGAGAATTTTCGTCGAGCGCGCAGCGCGTAGAACCGAATCGTCGATCATCAGCGACTTCCTACCTTACCGGTCTCTTGTTCTGCTCCAGGTGAGCTTGCATCGTAGCTAGCTTTGTAGCGCAATGTCAAGCAACATAAGAAGTTGCAGCACTGCTGCAGCACTTCAGATTGACAGCCCTCAGTTCACCACTTACTATGGTCGGCTTCTGGAATTTGGCTGTGCCCCTCTCTAGGCGACTAGATCTATAGGAGACGTGGTCTTTTGACAGACGCTTTTTATACGGACAGATAGCTCAGTTGGTAGAGCACGGCCCGCCCTGAAAAGGCCGGTGTCGGCGGTTCGAGCCCGCCTCTGTCCACTTGATGTAAGTTGTTGTCGACAAAGACTTTACGCTGACCGTCCAACGTTGGATGCGCGACTGTTTTTCAAGGAGACTTCCCCCAGTTGGGGAAGTCAAACCCAAGAAAGGCTGTTGCCATGTCCAATTCTCGTCCTCCGAAGTATTCGCGTTCTAAAGAAAAGAGCCGCCCCGACCGAGCCTACGTGTGGCTTGACGGGAAAAAAAGTGGCTAGGGCGGTACGGCACCCCTGAAAGCCACGCCAAGTATCTCAAGCTAATCACTGGCAAGGCTGACGAGGTGCTAGAGCGGCCCACAGAGCCGACTATCTCGGGAGCTGATCGTGGCTTATCTGGAGTTTGCCAAGACGTACTACGTGAAGCCTGACGGCACACTCACCCGAGAGTACGAACACGTTCGCGAAGCGGTGAAGTATCTACGCCGGTTGGCTGGCAGCACGTTTGCCAAAGAGTTTGGCCCGAAGTTGCTGAAAACAGTTCGCGAAGAACTGATCAACAAAGGGCTGACTCGTGGACATATCAACTCGCAGGTAAGACGCATCGTCTGTGCATTCCGATGGGCTGTCGAGGAAGAAACAATCCACGTTGCTACATACTGCACTTTAGGGGATTTTTCAATTTGAGCCCCAATTGGTATTAGCAAAAACTCGGCTCTCCGCGATGGTGTTTTGGTTCTAAGCAAGACATCACTCCACCGGGAGAGCCAAGGATGGCTAAGCGTAAAGGTTCCTCAAAGCGTCCGCAAGCCGAGCACAAGCGTCATCTCAAGAAGGGGTGCAGCCTGCCCTTTGCGTGTGAGTCGGTGTGGTGTAGAAGTGGTAGCAGTATTTGATGGCGGGTGGGGCGTTCCGGCTTCAAGCTGG
>JAADGD010000126.1 GCA_013152515.1 Planctomycetota bacterium | reverse complement strand
TGTTCCGGGTACGGCTTACTCATCAGTGCGTCGGGCAAGCTTGATCGTTGACGTTCCCGTGCGTGGATCGGCGGCCTTTTGGAACGACTGGTAAAGCGTACGAAACAACGCATCGGCAGAAAGATGTTTTCGAGGCGTGGGTGTTTTGAGCATGAGGCACTCCGGCGACTCTCCAGATGACCGCGAACAACTTGCAAGTGAAGTCGTGTTCGCAAGAATCAAAAAGCCGTTTGAGTGAACCGATGGATGTGGTAGTCTTTTGCATGGCGTCCGTTCCTGGTAAAATGTTTGGCATCTAAACCAAAAACGTCCATTGGGACACGGACGCCATTTCCAGCCGATAGTAATCTGAAATCCCACCAACAACGTGTGCTACCAGACCGACTGCACCCTTCGAAACTAGGAATGCACTTGGTCGATCGAGTCAAATATCACTCGTAATTTTTGCTTTTAGCCCTTGGTAGACCATTCATGTTGAAACCGAATGCAACTTCTGAAGGACGGTCATGGTTACGGCGTCGTCTTCGTTTTAGTTTGAAGACTTTTCTGGCGGTATTCACTGCATGTGCTCTCTTGATGGGATTCACCGTAAGTAAAGTTCGCCGACAGGAGCGAGCGGTAGCATTTTTTGAGAAGAACGGCGGGCAATTTGCCTATGACTATCAGGTATCCAGTTCATCTGTGACCGGCGAATTTATCTATACAAACCCAGTAAATTCGATGCCAGGTCCCGACTGGTTGCGTGACTGGATGGGAGATCATTATTTTATTTCCCCGATTCGGCTCAGTATTCATCGGGTCGGAATTCATCTAGGGAAGGTCTCTTCACAGGTGGTAGAACGATTCGCAGACTTGCCATCCCTGCAAAGTCTGTATTTTCGGCAAAGTGATCTGACTGACGAGTCTTTGAGTTCAATGCCGTCTCTCGGTCAGCTTCAATATCTGACGATCGAATCGTCGATACGCCCGGGAGAAAATAAAGTCGTTCAGGATTATTCATTTCTGAACAGATTACCGAACTTGCGGGTATTGAGTCTACCGTTTAGCGCTTTCGATGACGACGATGCAAGCTATCTGGTGAATGGAGGAGCTTTGTTGAGGCTAACTCTTGGTGATACTGCCATCGGAGATGAAGGACTGCGGGTTTTGAAACTTCAGGATGTCGTATTGTTGAAACTACCCAGAACCAAAGTCACCGACGAGGGCTTGAGTTATCTAGACTCCTTGTCGGAGCTACAGCATTTGGATCTCAACGGTACAACCATTACTGATGACGGGCTTGCGCATCTTAGCTCTCTCCCCAAACTCCGATATTTGTCGTTGGTCGACACGGCGATTTCTGACGCAGGGGTCAAGCATTTGAGGGAAATAAAGGGCCTGACGCGATTAAACTTGATTTCGACCAAAATTAGCGAGACCGGCATTAGCACGCTATACGATTCGCTGCCGAATTGTCGCATTCGAGTTGTCTGGGGGAGGGGCTGGGTGCGAAAGGAAGAGAGCGGTAGCCAAAAGTTGGGGCTAAATTCCTCGCCGTAATTTTGCAAAAATGGTTGGAGTGAAACCTCTAGCCAGAGCGGCAGTCTCGTACCTCAAAGGCACAACACCGAACCGCGCCCGTATAGAAGCGTTCGATTGAGCTAGACGCCTGTCGAGACGCTTCCTGACGGACACGGTTCGGCGTAGAAGTCGTTGCTTGCACGGTCACCAGGAGTTTTGCATGCGCCGATTCGACCGGAACTAGGCGACGAGCCAATGGACATAAGTCCTTGAAGAGAAGCAAAAACGGGCAATTTCTGGCAGCGTTCCTTTTGATTATTGCACCGAGATTTTAAGTCTTTTGCACCGGGAAAATTGGTTGGCGGAGTGGCTAGCGGGAGTTCGATTTTTTGGCGTCGCGCTTTTCGAGCAGTTGGGCGACGATGCTCACGGCGATTTCGGCGGGGTGGTTGGAGCCAATCGGAAGACCGACCGGGCAGTGGAAAATCGCTTGCTCGGCTGCGATGCCCGTTGCCGCAAGTTCCTTACGAAGCGTCGCTGCTTTGGCGAGGCTTCCGATGACGCCGAGATAGGGGAATTTGCGATCAAGCTCAAAGATGCGTTGTAAAACGGGCAAGTCGCTGCGATGGCCTTGGGTCATGCAGAGGACGAAAGCGTCGGCGGGCAGGGCTTCGACTTCGGTGGTGGGGTCGGCAGACTCGATGGCGAGGATGCCGGCGGGGAGTCGCGCAAGCCAGTCAGCGCGAGGATCGATACAGGTCACTTGGCAGGGCAAAGTGGCGAGCAAACGAGAGACCGCTTGGGCGACGTGTCCGGCACCGAAGATCACCATGTGCCATGAGGAGACGCCCAGGCAATCGAAAAAGAGTTTGACGCGACCGCCGCAGGTCATACCGACGTCGGCTTTGAGGCTCCAATCGTGTAGCAGACAATCGCTTTGTTCGCGAAGCATGAGGAGGGCTTCGTCGATCGCTTTGGCTTCGACTCGTCCGCCACCGACGGTGCCAGTATCGAGTCCGTCCGAGGTGACAATCATCTTCGCGCCTGCGTCCTGCGGCGTCGAGCCGGTGATCTCGACCAGGGTGACGAGAACGTATGGCGTCGCAGCTTCGGCGAGTTCGGCACAGCGGCGGAGCAGATCGACTTGATTCATGCGGGCAAGGAGGATGTTAGATAGGAGGTATTTGATTGAAGAGGTGAAGGATTTCACTTCGCCAAACTACTTCGTAACCGTTCACGGGTCAACGAGCAGCAATAGAGTCTCACATAAAGGTACCAAGGAAATAAAGAAACCGCCGATGGACGCAGATAAACGCAGATGTGAAAACCGTGTACAAATATCTGCGTTTATCTGCGTCCATCGGCGGCTCTTTCTTTTACGGGGAACGGATACCTTGCGTTTTAGGTCGAAATTTTAGTCAGTGTCATCAACAATTCTTCGCTAGTGGCGGGAATGGCTAAATCGAAACGTTGGCCGTTGGCGACCGAAGACACGGCATGGCGCGCGGCGAGCCAAACGGCGAGGCCGAGCATCAGCGGCGGCTCGCCGACGGCTTTGCTTTGGCGGATGTTTATTTGGTGTTTGGGGTTGTCGATAAAGTTGATGTTGAGTGTGCGTGGGAGGTCGGTGATGTTGGGTATTTTGTAGGTTGTCGGGCCGGTGGAGAGGAGTTGGCCGGTGTCGTCGTAGCGGAGCTGCTCGTCGGTCACCCAGCCGACGCCTTGGATGAATCCGCCGATGACTTGACCACGATCAACCCCAGGGTTGATCATCCGACCGACGTCCATCAGCAGGTCGGCACGATCGCATTGCAGCTCACCGGTGAAGCGATCGATCGTTACTTCGGCGACGGCAGCGCCAGTGGTGAAGTAGAAGAACGGACTGCCACGGCCCGTGTCGGGGTTGTAGTCGATGCCGGGCGTGATGAAGAAACCGCGAGCGCCGAGGTCGACGCGCTCGCGACGGGCCATTGCGCAGAACTCGCCGAATGCGTGTCGGTGAGAAGAGTGGCGTTGGTCGAAGACAAAGCCCTCTTCGAGCCGAATGTCCTTGATGTCAGCAGAAAATAAGTCCGCAGCGTACTGCTTCATGCGGTCGATAATTTGACGACAGGCGTGGAGTGCAGCGGCGCCGTTGAGGTCGGTGCCGGCGCTGGCGGCGGTGGGCGAGGTGTTGTGATTTTTTTCGGTAGAGGTTGTCATCATCCGGACGCATTCGGGCGCGAGACCGAACTCGTCGGCGACGAGTTGGCGGATTTTGGTGTTCAGGCCTTGGCCCATTTCGGTGCCGCCGGTCGAGACCTGTACGGTTCCGTCGGTGTAAACATTGACCAAGGCGTTGGCTTGGTTCAAGAACTTGGTGGTGAACGCGATGCCAAACTTGACGGCCGAGATTGCTATGCCCTTCACTTGTGTGGGGCTGGTGCGATTGAATTCGTCGACAGCCGCCATACGTTGTCGGTAGTCGGATGAGTCGGCGAGTTGGTCGAAAATTTCTTCGAGCATGTGGTCGCGAACAATTTGGCCGTATTGCGTAACGCTTTGCTGCGGATCGCCATCGCGGTAAAGATTCAGCCGACGAACGTCGAATGCGTCGCGGCCGACGACTTGGGCAATTTCTTGCAGGCAGCTTTCGATGACGGCGATCGCCTGTGGGCCGCCGAAACCTCGGAAGGCGGTGTTGGGCGGCAGATTGGTGCGGCAGACTTGGCCGGTAAGGCGTAGCCGAGGGATGTGATAGGCGTTTTCGGCATGGAACAGCGTGCGGTCCATGATCGAAGTCGACAGATCGGCAAAGGCTCCGCCGTTGGAGTAGTAGTCGAACTGGGCGGCGAGCAGGCGGCCCTGGCGGTCGAAGGCGATGTGATAGTCGGTTTGGTAGGCGTGTCGTTTGCCGGTAATCCGCATGTCGACGCCGCGATCTAGCACCAATCGCGCGGGGCGGCCCGTATGTTGGGCGACCATCGCGGCCATCACGGCGGTGAGCGAAGATTGCGTTTCTTTGCCGCCAAAGCCGCCGCCCATGCGTGGGCACTCGCACACGACTTGGTGAAGACCGAGCCCGAGCGCTTCGGCGACGACCGCTTGGGCTTCGGTTGGGTTTTGCGTCGAGGAAATGATTTTGATTGTTTTCGCTTCGCCAGGTTCGGCGAGCGCGGCTTGGGTCTCGAAGTAGAATTGTTCTTGCCCGTTGCTATAGAAGCGACCACTGAGCGTGTGCGGTGCGTCGCGTAGGGCGGACGCAAAGGCGTCGTCGTCTTCGGCGGCTGGACTGGTCATGCGCTGTTTGGGACCGATGAACGATTCGGCTTGGAGGGCTTCGTCGATGGTCAGCACGGCGACCCGCTCTTCGCATTCGAGTTGCACAAGCTGGCAAGCCTGTTTGGCTGCCGCTGCTGACTCAGCGCCGATCACAACGATCGGTTGGCCGAGGTACGAGATTTCGCCTTCGACGAGAAAAGGTTCATCGGAGAGGATGGGACCAAAATGATTCGGACCGCTCAAGTCGTTGTGCGTTAGCAAGCAAACCACGCCGGGGACGGCGCGGGCGACGGTAAGGTCGATCGAACGAACACACCCCGAGGTTATCGGCGCCCCGACGAAGTCGATATGGAGTTCGCCTTCGCGACGCGGCAGATCATCGACGTATTGCGCAGAGCCGGTAACGTGGCCGACGGCGGAATCGTGGGGGAGTGGTTTGCCAACGGAGGGCATCGTTAGACCTCCACCGGTTGCAAGTTCGAGGAGAGATCATAAAAACACTTGACGAAGAGGTTCTCCACCAGTTGCCGTCGATAGTTCGCACTACCACGCACATCAGAGATCGGCGAGATTTCCTCGCGCGCCACACACCCCGCAGCACGCATCACCTCAAGGGTCAGCGGCTCGCCGCTTAGCAACACCTCGGCACGAGGAAGCCGCACCACCATCGGCCCCACGCCACCGCTAGCGATCCGAGCCGAACGAATGATGCCCTCCTCGATTTCAAGCCAAAAAGCCGCCGTCACGGTGCTAATGTCCATGTCGCGACGCTTGGAGATTTTGTAAAGCTTGAGGTGTTCGTTTGCGGTTGGCAGCGGAGTTCGCACCGAGACGATCACTTCGTCGGGTCGCAGGTCGAGCTGCTTGTAGCCGAGGTAAAACTGTTCGATCGCGACTTCGCGACGACCGCCGACGCTGGCTAATGTGAGCGTTGAGCCAGCAACGTAGTGAAAGGGAATCGAATCGGCGATCGGCGAGGCGTTGGCCAAGTTGCCGATGAGTGTGCCGGCGTGACGCACTTGGGGACTGCCGAAGCGGGTGAGAATCTGATAATACTCGGGAACTCGATCGCGCACGTACGCCTCAATGCGCGACCAAGAGACAGCGGCGCCGATGATCAGTTCGTTGTCCGTTACTTCCAGTTGGTCAAGCTCTTTGACGCCCATTGTAACGAGGATGTCGGACGGCGAAATCTTGCCGTGGTTGTGTTGGACGCCCAGATCGGTCGCGCCCGCGACGAGCGTTGCCGAAGGTCGCGCGGCACGGCGAGCAAGTAGCTCCTCGAGTGTGGCTGGCAGAAAAACCTCTGGCGTGGAGCCTGCGTTGACAAGTACGGGACCAGCGTCGATCGCAGCAAAATCGGCGAGCATCGCCTTGGTATCGAAATGCGAGGCGGCTCCAACCCTTGTGCTCGGATTCAACTCATGGCCAGCGTCCAAAATTTGAGCGTAGCCGGTGCAGCGGCAGAGGTTGCCGGAGAGGCCCAAACGCAGCTCGTCGTCGGTCAGTTTATTGTCGCACGTACGCTGCTCGACAAGCCCATGCAGCGCCATCACAAACCCAGGTGTGCAATAGCCGCATTGGCTGCCGTGGCAGTCGACCATCGCCGCTTGCACGTCGCTTAGCTCGGTGTCGTGTTGAAGTCCTTCGACGGTAAGCAAATGGCAACAGTCAAGTTGATAGACAAAGGCGATGCAGGCGTCGATCGTTTGATATTCAAAACCGTTGCCGTCAGCGCTTGGCTTGCCTACGAGGACTGTGCAAGCTCCGCAGTCGCCTTCGGCGCAAGCGACCTTCGTGCCCGGCAAACGTGGGGTGATGCCGTTGCGCAGGTAATCGGACAACGTAACCGCAGCCTGAGAGCCACGCACGGTATGTCGTGTACCATTGACGTAGAAAACGAGGTGATCTCGCATGGCAGTGGTCCGATCCCGATGGGCTGTAGCCAACAAGGCTGCAAGCATAAGATTGTCAACAAGCCGCCGGGTCGATATGCTCAAGTGCAGCCTATCCGCACGATAGGTAGGCGACTTACCTACGTCAATAGTTGAATCCTCTGCCCTCCTGCGGAAGCCCCCATTATGTGTCCTGTCGCAACGAATCTTGCCGATCTGGTGATGTCGCGTTGCGACGAGCTGGCGGCTTGTTCGGAAGACTCCGGCTGCATCACTCGGCGGTTTCTTACGGCACCGATGCAGGAGGTACATGACCGCCTGGGAGGATGGATGCGTCAGGCTGGGCTGCAGATACGTGTCGACAACGGAGGGAACCTCATTGGTCGTCGGCATTCCGAGGGGGCAACTCGCACGTTGATCGTCGGTTCGCATTTGGACACGGTCCCAGGCGGCGGCCGCTACGACGGTGTGCTGGGGGTGTTGTTGGGCTTGGCGGTGGCTGAAAACCTGAGCGAGAGCCAGCTTCCGTTTCATCTCGATATTATCGGGTTTAGCGAAGAGGAAGGTGTGCGTTACAGCAAACCGTATCTCGGCAGCAGCGCCGTAGCTGGAGTCTTTCTGCCAGAGTGGCTCGAACGGGTCGACGACCAAGGCGTCACGATGCGCGAAGCGATCGCTGGCTTTGGACTCGACCCAGACAACATCGCGACTGCGGCGTATTCGCGCGAAGAGGTGGTCGGTTACGTAGAGGCACATCTTGAACAAGGGCCTGTATTGGAAGATGCGGGAGCGCCGCTGGGCGTGGTTAGTGGGATCGCGGGTCAAAGCCGTTTGAGGTTGGAATTCCGCGGCGAAGCGGGGCATGCAGGCACAACGCCGATGCTCGATCGCTGCGATGCGCTGGCGATGGCGGCGGAGTTTGTTGGCGAAGTGCGCTCTCTTGGTAGGCAAACCGCAGGTTTGCGGGCGACGGTCGGCCGTGTGGAGGTGACACCGAACGCGACGAATGTGATTCCTGGGCGTGTTGAGTTGTCGCTTGATGTGCGGCATGTGGAAGACTCGGTGCGCGAGCAAGCGGTCAACGACTTGCTCGTCGCAGGTAAACGGATTGTCAACGCGGTGAACGGCAGCTTCGTCCTGCTCGAACGGACAGCGCAACAGGCAGTTAAAGTGGATGGGAACATGAGCGAGTTATTGGCCAAGTCGATCAGTCGCTGTGGCCACGAACCACTGCAATTAGTTAGCGGGGCTGGGCACGATGCGGTCGTCATGGCACAGCGGTTTCCGATAGCCATGCTATTCTTACGTCACCCAGGTGGCGTGAGCCATCACCCTGACGAACGCGTCGAGCGCGACGACGTGGCAGTGGCGATCGAGGTGATGAGCCAATTTGCCACTCGTCTGGCCGAGACCTTTGCGTCTGGCCGACATATTTGAGTAACCGCTCCCGAAAAGAAAGAACCGCCGATGGACGCCGATAAACGCAGATGAGAAAATCGAGTTCAAATATCTGCGTTTATCGGCGTCCATTGGCGGTTCCTTTTTATATTGGACCTTTGCTTGAGACTCACATTGTTGCTTGTTGACCTGTGAACGGATACAAATGCAATCACAACGAAACCTGAGTAGAAAATGGATATGAATTCTCCTTTTGGCGTTACACGTACTGTTGTTGAATCGAATCATGCGCTCATCGCGCCAGATGGGCACGTTCTTTCGCCGCTGCCTGGCTGGCAGGACACTGAGGGCGTCGTGTTGATAAGTCCTGTCTTGCGCGGCGGCGGGCCGCGGTTTGTGCAGTATTTGGTGCATGGTTCTAGTGGCTGTCGTTCGACGGGCGCTGCCGCAGGTGTCGAGCGGTTGGTCTATGTGCTGCTTGGCAATGCAACGCTCGACGGCGCGAAAATGGGGCCAGATACTTTTGCTTGGTTTCCCGCAGACGATTCCTACGAATTGACTGCCGGCGAAGGGGCGAGCTTGCTGGTGTTCGAGAAACAGTACGAACCGCTGGCGGGCGTAGCGTCTCCTGCGCGAATCACCGGCTCGCTTTGCGACGCGCCCTGCGAGCCATTTATGGGCGATTCCGAGGCGATGTTGACAACGCTGCTGCCAGTCGAAGCCGCTTTCGATATGGCGGTGAACGTCTTTTCGTTCCGGCCGGGGACAACGCTTCCTTTCGTCGAGACCCATGTGATGGAGCATGGGCTGTACATGAAAGAGGGGCAAGGCATCTATCGTTTAGGAGATTGCTGGTACCCGGTTCAAGCGGGGGACACGATTTGGATGGCGTCGTATTGCCCGCAGTGGTTTGTCGCGATGGGTAAGGAATCGGCGAGTTACATTTACTACAAGGATATTCATCGAGACCCACTCTTCGTGAAAACGCAAGCGAAGGGACAGCAGGCATGACGCAGACACCGCCTGTTGATATCGAGAAGCTGATGGGGGAATTGCACCAACTCGCGACGATTAGCGATTGCGCGGAACCTCCGCCGGCGGTGACACGCGTCGTGTTTTCGGAGACCGATCTGCGCGGGCGGGAGTATCTTCGTTCGCTCTACGACGAGGCGGGGCTTTCGATACGCGTTGATCCGATCGGCAACACGTTTGCCCGCTGGGAAGGTTCCGATCCGACAGCCCCGGCCATCGGCACAGGTTCTCATACCGATGCGATTCCGCACGCCGGGATGTACGACGGGACGGTCGGTGTGCTGGGCGGACTGGAAGCGATTCGTTCGTTGCAGCGGGCTGGCTATCAGCCGCGACGCGCGATCGAGTTGGTGATGTTTACGTCCGAAGAGCCAACCCGTTTTGGCGTGGGTTGTACCGGCAGCCGCGCGATGAGCGGAGCGATGTCGTCGGACGAGTTGATCGCCTTGGTCGACGAAGCGGGAGAGAACTACGACACGGTTCGCCGCCAATCAGGTTTTCAGGGCGAACTTAGCGAGGTGCGACTGTCGGCTGATTACTATCATGCATTTGTTGAATTGCATATCGAGCAAGGACCAGAACTCGAAGCGTCGGGCACACAGATTGGTGTGGTCACAGCGATTGCCGCGCCCGCGACGGCCGAGTTTGTCGTCACTGGCGAAGGAGGACATGCCGGCGCGGTGCTGATGCCGACGCGACGCGACGCTTTGACAGCCGCGTCTGAGATGGTCGTGGAGATCGAATCGCTTGCTCGCAAAAGCACCAGTTCCGACTTGGTGGCCACGGTCGGAAAGCTTGATGTGCATCCAGGTGCTGTGAATTCGATACCAAGTCAAGTTCAGTTTACGCTTGATCTTCACGACATCGACGGTGCAAATCGCGATGCGACACTGGACGCGATCGGCGAGATGATTGAGCAAGTCGCGCCGCGACGCAAGCTGAGCGTTGAGTGGAACATACTCCATGCCGATCCGCCAGCCGACTCAGCTCCGCAGATCGTTGCTGCTGTCAATCGGGCGGCTGACTCGCTTGGTTTTTCGAGCACCGAGATGATTAGTCGTGCTTATCATGATTCGCTTTTTATGGCTCGTATTGCCCCGACGGGGATGATTTTCATTCCTTGCCGTGGTGGCGTGTCGCATCGCCCCGACGAGTATTCTTCGCCCGCGCAGATCGCCGCCGGTGTTCAGACGCTGGCGTCTTCGCTGGCCGAGCTTTCGGCGTAACGAGTGCCCAAACTTTTTGCACCGGTGCAAAAAAAATCTCGGTGCAATAATCAAAAGAGTCGCTGCCGGAAGATCGTTAGTTCTTGGTTCACTCTAAGGACTCACGTCCAATGTTGTTTGTGAGATGCCAGCGCACGGTTGTAGGGGACATTTTGGTGATAGGTGTGCTAACGCATTCCAAGCGAGGAATCTCGCAACAATTGCATGTGTCACGACCAACTTTGTGTACAGGAAGAGCTATACATTAGATGGGCACTTGGTGTTCTCTCTCCGCTGGTAGCGTTTGCAACTGGCAAAACTCTTCTCATTGACGATCTCTTAACGACTCTCTTTCAACAAAGCATTTCAGGAATCCCGCTTCGGGAGAAAATTTATGATTCAGCGCGATTGGCTCCTTGCTCTCTTAATTTGTTTTGCTTTATCCAATACCGTGTCTGCAGCGGAAAAGGTCGCAGCACCAGTTCTCCTAGCAGTCGCTGAGCCGACTTCGCTAGACGCAAGCAACGCGTCTGCTGAGAACCAGCAGTGGAAGGAGACTAAAGCCGACGAGTCGCCTCATAGAGATCCTTTGGCGTTTACCTTGTGGGAATTCCAGATCGAGATCAAAGCGTTTCAGCACGAACCGGCAAACAAGAATCTCGATGAGTTTAATGCCACGTTGAATTTCTTTGCCATACTGCCGCAGGCATCCTCAAGTGTGCAGTCATGGTCGGGGTATGGCACGATGACATCGACCGTGATCAGTCGTGCTTCGCATTCTTTCCAGGCTCCTAACCGAGCACTCAACCAATATGGCGTACAGGCCGACAGTTTTTGGGACCACCAAGGCAAGCAAGTCCAAGTGATTGTAATGCCCAAAGATGCGGTCACCTATAGCCTCACGACAGGCCAAGTGCTGGGGACAACCAGCATTTTGCAGTACATTCTGCCATTCGCCTCAACTGCTGGGTTGGAAGGTTCACTACAGGCTTTTGCTATTCCCGAATCGACAGCGGCCGGCACAGTGTTTCAGTGCAGTTTCGATACCTCTGGTCATGACGTTTGCTGGTACGAAGGGAGGGCAACGCTCAAAGTGTTAAACAAAAGAGTTGGCGTCTATCCTCCGCAGAAAAATGTGAAGGGATCTACTGTCAGCGTAACCGCAAGCGGTGCTGATGAAGACGTACTGCCGGGAAGTGGGAAAGATCTTCTCGAAGGTGAATCTCTCAGCGAGCCAACGAATACTGTCGAATAGACTTATCTGCACGTCCCAAAACTTTCTGGAAGTGCCAGTTTTCTTAGCCGCTGGCACCCTCTCGCAGGGTTCTGGGATAGGCTCTTAGCCTTTATTCACCGACTGAGTGTTGCGGTGATATAGCCGTACGGCTCATCGGTCACGACAAACACTTCGTTTTCGTTCTCACGCCCAAACGGCGATAGGTCGGCCAGAATGTGATGTTTGTTAGGCATGATGAGCGTAATCTCGGTCGCTGCCGGACAGGCGCCGAGCGCTCCTTGGCCCATGAGATGTAAGGTCTCTTGCACGCTGCGGCTGTAGTGGTCGATGAATCGCTCTAGCAGAGCGTCCATGATCGACTGGCGGCAAGCAGCGAAGTTGTCGGTGTCGGGGGCGTAGCTCCAGGTTGCTGACAACTCGGTGGCAAAAATGCGATCGTCGGTGTCGGCGAGCGTGCGAAACTCGCTTTGATGAAAATCTTCAAAACCGCTCTCGGTTGTTTTGGCAATAAGCAGTTGGCTGATGCCGGCGCAGACTGCGGGCGAATTACCGCGTGCTAAGCTGACTTTAGCGGTGGGGGTTGAGCGTTCGTTGGCGACGAACGCGTGAGGCGAGTCGAGCAGCCTCGTCCAGACACGCTCGCTGAGCGAGACGTGGCAACAATCGACTTGCGAGAATTGGTCGACGAAGTATTGGGCGATCGCAGTGCCAAACGATTCGATCGTGTCGAGCGAATGGTCTTTGGCAAGCGCGTAGACGGTATTTTTGCAGGTGTCGGTGGCAATGACTGCTCGGTTATCACCATCGGTGAAAGCAGCATCGAAGGCACCTTCGAGTTTGATATCGACGGTGGCTTCGGCAAAATTGTGGCGTTCAGTGTGAGAGGCGGCTTTGCGCGGTCGGCTCACCTTGCTGACGCGAACTTGGTGTTTGCCGTAACTGTTGGATTTCAGGGTACCAGCCATGCGGACCTCGCGGGTTTCGGATATATTGGCAGTGTTTACTAGGCGGTAGTGTTTACTAGGCGAAATCTAACTCCAATTGCAACACTTGGATAACAGGGAATAAGCAACTTCTCCACCGAACCGCGCCCGTAAGGTAAGGAAGCGTCCGTACAGGCGTCTAGCTCAATCGACGCTTCCTTACGGGCGCGGTTCGGAGTTTTCTGCTAGGTGTCGCATTGGAAGCTTGAATACTCCC
The DNA here is from genome assembly GCA_013152515.1 of Planctomycetota bacterium. Lineage (GTDB taxonomy): Bacteria > Planctomycetota > Planctomycetia > Pirellulales > Lacipirellulaceae > Bythopirellula. The sequence goes on along the minus strand of JAADGD010000126.1, from coordinate 2,419 downwards.
TTATTAGGATAGCGGACTCCTCTTTCTATGCCAGCCGACTTGTCGAAAAACTTGCGAGACTTGACGCTTCGTAGCCATCGCGTGATTACACCTGAAGGTGAATGTGCGGCGACGGTGAAGGTTCGTGCGGGTGTGATTGTCGAAATCGGCAATTACGATTCGGACGAAGGCGAAGACCTCGACGATCTGGCAATTCTTCCGGGACTGGTCGATCCGCATGTCCATCTCAACGAACCAGGGCGTACCGAGTGGGAAGGGTTTGCCACCGGTACGGCGGCTGCGGCGGCTGGCGGGATGACGATGGTTGTCGATATGCCGCTCAATAGTTCACCGGTGACCACGACGGTCGTCGCTTTGGAAGCCAAGCGAGCCGCGTCGACAGGAAAACTGTGCGTCGATGTCGGTTTTCATGCGGGACTTGTTCCAGGTAACGAATCGGAGATCGTCGCAATGCTCGACGCAGGTGTGCTGGGTGTGAAAGCCTTTTTGTGTCCCAGCGGGATTGAAGACTTTCCAGCCGCCACCGAGCGGGAACTGCGGGCAGTGATGCCGTTGTTGGCCGAACGTGGCGTGCCGCTGTTGGTGCACGCCGAATTGGAAAGCCCTACGCCAGCAATGCGCGATCCGCGACGATATGCCGACTATCTCGCAACGCGTCCGGCGAATTTTGAACGTGATGCGATTGCGCTGATGATCGATCTCTGTCGCGAGACAGGGTGCCCCACGCATATTGTCCATTTGGCCGACGCGGGCTGTTTGCCGATGCTCCGCGAAGCTCGCCAGGCGGAGCTACCGCTCACGGTCGAAACTTGTCCCCATTATTTGACATTTGCGGCGGAAGAAATCCCAGACGGTGCGACGCAATACAAATGCGCTCCGCCGATTCGCGATCATGCCAACCGCGAGGCGTTGTGGCAGGGACTTGCCGAGCGGACAATTGACTTCCTCGCAACGGACCACTCGCCTTGTCCGCCCGAAATGAAACAATTGGCTGAAGGCCGTTTTGATCTTGCCTGGGGCGGAATCAGTTCGTTGCAGCTAGCTTTGCCGGCAGTGTGGACAGAGGCAGCCGGACGTGGGCACACTCTTGCAGACGTGGTCCAATGGCTTTGCCACGCGCCGGCACAAATGCTTGGCCGCGAAGCAGGAATTCGGGTCGGCGTTCCAGCAAACTTGGTGGTGTTTGACCCGGAAGAGAGTTTTGGAGTTTGTGGCAAAAAGCTGCTCCATCGCCACTCGATCACGCCCTACGAGGGACGATCGCTACGCGGGACTGTTCAACGAACCTATTTGCGTGGCAAGTTGGCATCATCGGGTGACGGGATAGCGCTATGAACGAATCGATTGTTTGCTGGCTTAATGAACTGGCAACCGACGCTGTCCGCCAGCAGTTTCGTAAGTGTTGCGGCGCTACGTGGTGGTGTGATCAAATGACGCAGGCCCGGCCGTTTGCTGATTTTGCGGCGCTCGCAGCAGAAGCGGACCGCGTGTTTGATACGATGACGCGTGAGGCTTGGCTCGAAGCTTTTGGCAGTCACCCAAAGATCGGCGATTTGAAATCTTTGCGGATGCGGCTGACCGGCAATAAACAGTGGTCAGAAGGCGAACAGTCTGGCGTCACTTCGACCGACGAAGCAACGCTCGTTGGTTTGGCCGAGGGCAATCGAGCGTATGAGGAGCGTTTTGGTTACGTGTTCATCATCTGCGCGACCGGCTTGGCAGCAACAGAGATGCTCGCTCAATTAAAAGTTCGATTGCGAAATGACGACGCGACCGAATTCCGTCAGGCGAGCGAACAGCAGCGAAAGATCACTCACCTGCGGCTGAAGAAGCTGACACCATCCGCCTAACTTATTCAGGAAATCGAATGAGCCCCATTACCACTCATGTCCTTGACACTTCGCTCGGCTGTCCTGCCGAGGGAATCGCTGTAACGCTGTATCGTATGGAGGAGGACGGAGCCTGCCTCGAAGTAGGGCGTAGCGTGACGAATTCCGATGGCCGGGCGGCAGATTTACTTGCAGATGGCAAGGCGCTCGCGGGAACGTATCGGCTTGAATTTGATACCGCTGCGTACTTTGCTCGCAGCAGACGTCCCAGCTTCTACCCACGAGTCGACATCCACTTTGAGGTGACGACCGAGGGAGAGCATTATCATGTGCCGTTGTTGCTCTCGCCGTTTGGTTACTCGACCTATCGAGGCAGTTGAAACTGTATTCGCAAGGAGCGTCTCAAGAGGCGGCGCAGTCTTGAAAGGCGTGGATGAGCTGCGCGTCCGTGTCGACTTTTAGCTTTTCGAGAACGCGGGCTCGATGCTTGGCCGCTGTTTGAAAAGTGATCTCGAATTGTACGGCAAGCTGTTTGATCGTTCGGCCTTTGAGCAATTCTTGAAAGACTTCGCTTTCCTTGGGCGTAAGCA
>JAADGD010000172.1 GCA_013152515.1 Planctomycetota bacterium | reverse complement strand
CGGCGGCCCAGCAACTACTTCAGCAAGCTGAGCAAACAAAAGCTGGCATCGTCTCGCAACAAACGCGTTTTGCCAAGGCACTGGCACAGTTTGCCGATCAAGCCCGACAGCGGCTAACGAAGCAGCAAGAGCTAGCCAAGCAATCGGGGCAGCTAGAAGCCAAACATCGACAAGCCGCTCAGCAGCTAGACAGCCACCGCGCACAGCTCACAGAAGTCGCCAACCAACTGAAAAACATTCAAGCCAAGCTCGCCAAATTAAAATCCACCGATTCAACACTGCAAGAACAAGAAAGCAAACTGGCAGCCGATTTGTCGAAAATCCAAGCGGCCTTGTCAGATTCGCAACAGCAGGTAGTGATTCTGGAGTCGAGCCAGCAAGATTTCGCTGCGGCAGAAGTTTTGCGAAAGGCCTATGCCAAGTCGGATGAGTGAGGACGCTAGCTTCGAGCGTCGGAAGACCATTGGATGTTAGCGGGAAATGCGGCCACTTCATCAGCGGACAGCTTTGCTGCTGTCAGCGCGAAATCGCTTCCCGAGGTGATCGAAGCGTCCAACACCGACACCTGCCCCGAAAGATCGGTGACGGCAACATTGCCAACACGATTCATTTCGAATCTTAACACCCTCTAAGTGTTCCACATCGCACTGTTCTATATCTTCCTTCTTTGTAAGATTAGGAACTACGCAGACCTCCATGCGGTGCATCTGTCCCTCAGGACCCACTCGATGAATTCAAACGGCCAAGCGGAAAAACTTGCGAAGGCATCCTCCCCAAAAAAGAAAAAAGCCTATTTTGCCACGGTGCCGCCGCAAGAAATATTGCCGATCATCGACAGTAGCTATCAGTCGAGCGTTTCAGGCATTTTTGTGATTGGTGACGTCACGGGTATACCACTCGTAAAAATCGCTGCCAATCATGGCGCTGAAGTGATTGAGCGAATGGAACGCAAGAAAGCTTTCGAGCGTCATAACGAAGACGACGGTCGGTTGGATGTGGTCATTATTGGCGGCGGGCCGGCGGGGCTTTCGGCGGCGATCGAAGCGCAGAAAAAGAATCTCACGTATGTCGTACTCGAACGGTCGCACGTGGCCAACACGGTTCGAGGTTTTCCGCCGGGCAAGAAGGTCTACTCCGAGCCGCGATTCTTACAGAACAAAAGTGAGCTGCAGGTCGAAGGAGATCGCGAGAAGTCCGAATTTCTCGAAATGGTCGATCAGGCGATCCACGAGAACCAGCTTAAAATCAAGGAAGGCGTCGAGGTCAAGCGAATTCGCAAGCAGGGCGACCACGATTTTGAGGTGGAAGTCGAAAACGGAAAACCGTTTCCGGCGCGGAATGTGATCGTAGCCATTGGCCGGCAGGGCGAAGCACGCAAGCTGGAGGTGCCGGGCGAAGACAAGGCACACAAAGTGGTCTATCGGCTGCATACGCCGAAGGATTATCACGACAACGACGTACTCATCGTCGGCGGCGGCAATTCGGCGATTGAGGCGGCGCTGATGCTGATGAACGACAATCGGGTGACGCTGTCGTATCGACGTGACGCCTTCTTTCGGCTCAAGCTCGACAATCGTCAGGCTCTCGAAGCGGCCATCGACGAGGGCAAGTTGACCGTGCTGTTTGAGTCGAATGTCCAAGAGATCCACGACGATGCGGTCAACATCGAAGTCCAAGGCGAGCCGCAGACCTTGCCCAACGACAATGTACTAGTGCTAATTGGCACCTTGCCGCCGGTCGATTTCTTACTCGACACGGGCATGGAACTCGATGGGGTGTGGACGACCAAACGGGTGATTTATTGCACGATCGGCATCCTCGTCGGCTACTTTGTCTATTTTCAATCGAAACATTTTTCGTTGACGCCGGTGGCCGAAGGATCGGAGCAAATTTTCATTCCCGGCTTTACTTGGCTGTTTAGTTTTCTGCACGCGCGATTCTCGAATCTCTATTCTTTTTACTATCTGCTTTACTTCACAGGCATTCTGGGCTTTGGATTGTATTGGGGATTCCGCTACAAAAATCGATTGATTTGGCGGAGGAACTTGTCGAACATCTTTTTCAATTGGACGTTGTGGTGGGGACTGCCGACATTGTTGGTGTCGGTGTGGGGTAAAAACCCGTGGACGCCGCTGCTGACGCGGTCGCTCAACGCTTGGCCGCTGAACATGACGGCTTTCGATCTTGACCCGATTGCAGGCCAGGGCGAGCCGAGCTGGTGGACGGCGGTTGCCGTGTTTGGCGTGATTTGGGCGGTGTTTTTGACTTTTGTCCTCTTGCCGGTGTTTACGCTATTCTTCGGAAAGTATTATTGCTCGCACATTTGTAGCTGTGGGGCACTGGCCGAGACGGTCGGTAGCTCGTTTCGTCACCGAGGTCCCAAGGGCGACAGCGCGCGGTGGATTGAGCGATTTGGCTACGTTGTGATCCCGCTGGCAGTGCTGGTGACGATTTTGCACTTGATGGGCATCAACACGCCGCTTGGGTATTACAATTCGCTAGTCGGTACGTTTTTCGCCGGGGCTTTGGCGATTGGTGTCTATCCCTTTTTGGGACAGCGCATCTGGTGTCGGTTTTGGTGTCCACTGGCCTTTTGGATGAATTTTTGGGGGCGTTGGTCGCGGTTCAAAATTTCGTCAGAGCCGGGTAAGTGCATCGACTGCAATATCTGCAACCAATACTGCCAGATGGGCATCGACATCAAATCGCGCGCCTTGCAAGGCCTACCCGTCACGCTGAAAGATTCGCCGTGCGTCGGCTGTGCCGAGTGTGTGGTCCGCTGCCCGATGGAAATTTTGCACCTTGGCGAATTGCCAGCGAACAAGCCTTACCCCGCTGGCACCGACGCAGGGGTTGGCAACACGGTGTTGCTGCCGATATTGAATTCGATAGATATTCCGAAGATGAATGACAAATCGTTGGAGGAAAGGCTTTAGTTTAGAGTTGCACGCCTCTCCGAGCCGTGATTGAAACGCATTCACGACTCGGAGAGGCGTGCCACACAGTCTAACCCAGGATTGAAGCGATGAAAAAAGAATACTCCGGCCGATTGTTGTGGTTGGCACTTGCCAGCTTTCTGATGCCCGTGGCGGTGGCCGTGTGGGCATTTCGCTCGTTGCCTCAACCGTACACTTACCCTGAGATTAAGCCCGACGCATCAGGTGTCGATCAACAGTTGTGGAATTATCTGCTGCAAACGTACGTAGCCGACGGATTGATCGACTACGACGGGCTGAAACGCAATCACCTTTTCAAAACATACCTCACTCAAGTAGCGTCAGCCCAGCCCGAAAAACTGCCCGACGATCAGCATCGGCTCGCTTTCTTATGCAATGCCTACAATGCGTTTGTGATCAACGGCGTGTTAGTGCATAAAATTGATAGCAGTGTACTCGACTACAAAAACCCCCAAGATAAAGGTTTTTTTGATGTGCCGGAACACATTCTGGCAGGCAAGACGGTCGATCTGAACACTTTGGAACACAAGATGATACGTGCCGTGTACCAGGAGCCGCGTGTTCACATGGCGCTGGTTTGTGCCGCGAAAAGCTGTCCTACCATTCGACCCGAAGCTTTCGTTGGTGAACGACTGGATGCTCAGCTAGAAGATCAAACGCGCGCTTTCGCCAACAACCAAGCCTACGTCCGCTATGAAACAAACGGCGATGATGCTACTGGCAATGATACCAAAGAAGAAAAACTGTACCTCAGTCCGATACTTAAATGGTACGCCGAAGATTTTGGTGGCCCGAGGGGAGTACTCGATTTTTTGCTGAGCCGTGTCAAATCGCCAAAAACGAGTGCTGGATTGCTAGCGGCTCGCGAGGGAAAAATAAAAGTAGTCTACAATGAATACGATTGGTCACTCAACACGCAAGGCAAAGCAGCCGCGTCGAAGACGAATACGAGCTTCGGATCGGGTTCGATTCCGAATGAGTGATGAAGGTGAACACCGATAGCGCGGGTAGCACGAATGAAGAAGAATGAAACAGACAATCGATTCTCGCCGACCGATCTTGAAAGGATAGTGAGCGAGACATTCGTTGCGCAGGTTGATTACCATGAGACCGTCGGTTCGACCAACGATCGCGCACTGGAACTTTCCCCTGCTGCTGAGGATCAGTTTCCGTTACTGGTCCTAGCCGAATCGCAGACCGCTGGGCGGGGACGGGGCACGAATCAGTGGTGGTCGAGTTGCGGGGCACTAACTTTTTCGGTCCTGCTTGCCACGGAAGCAGCTGGGTTGCCAACCGAGCGCTGGCCACAAGTTTCGTTGACGGTCGGGCTTGCTGTCTGCGAGGCGCTCGAAGAGTTGTTGGCACGCGGCGTGCCGACGACAAGTCTTGCGGTGCTGCCAATGGCAAGTTTGAAGTGGCCTAACGATGTCTATATCGAAGGCCGAAAAATATGTGGCGTTTTGGTCGAAGCGCCGCGTGACCGACAGGGTAGGCTCCTGCTGGGGATTGGGATCAACGTGAATAACTCGGTCAACAACGCTCCTGCAGAGTTGAAAAGCACCGCGACAGCTTTGTGCGATCTGACAGGACGTCAAGTTGCTCTTACCGACGCCTTGATTGAAGTTCTCAAGCGACTGGCTGAACGGTTGCAGCCGTCTGATTTGTGGAATGCCCAAGTACGTGAAGGTTGGCGACGACGATGCTTATTGACGGGCCAAAAAATCTGCGTCGATCTCGGAGTTCGTCAATCCGAAGGCGTCTGCCGCGGCATCGACGACGAGGGGGCACTTTTACTAGATGCAGAAGGCCAAGTCGAACGCCATTTCGCCGGCGTGGTAACGCGGCTCGAATAAAGCGAAGCGTTAGCGCGGTCGGCGACGACCAACGCCCTGCAAAATACCCATCTCTACCAACGGCCGCCAACCGCCAACATTTTTCGCAATAAACCATCGAACCCAACAGCACCAACGATTTCTATTCCGATGCTTTATCAGTCATCACAGCGGTGGCGGGTTGCGCCGCTTCGGCCCCGTCGGGCGACGGGGCGGCTCAGGACGTCGAGCGTTGCCATTATTGTTTCGATCAACGAGAGGTGGGATGAAAGTGTAGCCCTCTTTCCATCGCCATCCTAACGGGTTGAGTAGTTCTCGCTCAGCCAGCTTGGCCCAAGGAGTATCCGCGTGATCTTCAAGTATTCGCCGCAAATAGAACTCGGCCTTGTCGGCTAGTCTTTCTAAGCTGCTGTTGGCGAATTCTTTGTCGGTGCTGAGGATCCAAGTGTTGTTTTTTTCTTCGGCAAAGGCCATCCCTTGCTTGGCCTTGGCCAGCATCGCGTTGTAGCCATCGTTGCGAACTTTGGCGGCCAAAGCGCGACCCATTGCCAGATCGTAGCCGACTTGCCATCGCGAACTCTTGAGCTTGTCGCGGTCGGCTTCGCCAGCCTGTAAAGTTTGGCAGAGGCGGTCGAGCTTCGGCTGTCGAAACGCTGCGGTTCGCTGGGCCACCGACAAGCTGGTTGCCAGTTGTGCCTCGTCCCGTTTGGGAAATCGCCGTCGGATATCTTCCAACGGCGAAGTCCACGACAACTGCGCCGCTGCCACCAGGGCACCGCGGGCGCGGTTCGTTTGCAAGCGTTTTCGATATTCTTGCACCGACAAATAGTCTGGCTGATAGCGTCGCATCACCTGCGGGTCGAAAAATGTGCTGATATGGGCGGCCAGATTATCTGTCTCTCGCCTGCTCACGTTCTTGCCGACCTTGCGATTGGGATGCGACGAAAAATAGAGCCCGCCCGTCTCGTAACAGAGCCGCGTCAGCGCGTAAGGACCGTAGCCCGAATCGAGCAATTGATCGTCGTTGCCAGCGCCCAAGAAATGTAGCTTGAGCCGCTCGGGCATCAGCGTCTCGGGGCCCAGGTTGACTGGTACCCATTGTGGGCGCTGATCGAATTTAGGATCAGGGTCGATCCATTTGACGTAGGCATTTTTGCGACCGAACGGAGCAGGCCGACCGACGACGTAGACAGGCATCGCTAGGTTGCGGCATAGTTCGACGGTTGCATCAAGCTGATCGACGTCGTCGCCTGATTCGTCGGTAAACACGACCAGCATCACATTGCGGCTGCCATGCCGCGCTCGCCGGTAAGTGCGAAATTTATCAGCCGACTTGGCGATCGCTTGAAAAACATTCTCGCGTCCGCTGTTGTCGTCTTCGATGGCTTCGACCGCTTCGAGAATCGCGTCGATGTCATCGGTCGGCTCGTCGGTCAACATATGCGGCACTTCGCCAAAGCCGACGACTGCGGTGAGTAGTGGTTTGTCTTTGTTCTTGCGAAAGGCGGGGTTGTTCGATGCTTCGATCACGCCGAGTTGGTCGTAAATGTCGCGGAACCGTTTCAGGATTTTTTCACGCTCATCACGCAGGCTGCCCGACTGATCGAACAGCCACACAACCAATGTCGGCTGCAATTCGACCGAGGTCATAATCTCGTGCGTGATGCGGTCGATCGCCCCCAGCGCCCCGGTCGTGCCCACACTACCAGCACCTTGCACGGGCAAGCTGTCGGAAAACTCGGGGCCTTGAAAAACAGGCGTATCGATTTCGAGCGTCCTATACTCGCCCATGTCGGTGATTTCTTCGGGTGCGAAAATCACCAACGACTGCTCGTCAACCACCTCGGCAGCGGCCCGCGCCGAGTCGAAGCCCGCTTGGCTGAGCGCGCCGATTTCGTTCATGGGCTCCTCAGAAGAGAGAAATTCTTGCGGCAGCGGTTCTTCCTCCAACAACTCAGGCAATTCGTAGGAGAGCGTTAAATCATCCAACTTGCCAGGTAACACGATCGAAGCGGTTGCCAAACCGATCAACAGCAGCAGATGAAGCCCCAAACTGGCATACCACGCCACCCAGTCGCGATACGTCCCGGCGCGCGCATCTTCGCCGTGGGCGAGTAATCTGCGAAAAAATTGTGGTAAGCGTATCATGCTCTACTCAATCATCTGTTTCTTGCCAGAACCCTCCTTCATCCATTTTGTCTGCAAAGACCAATTGTGGCAAGCTTTATCGATTTTTGACCCCGTAGGATAGGCTTCTAGCCTGTCAGACCAATCTGAGTCAGTTTGACTGACAGGCTAGAAGCCTATCCTACGGTCCTACGGTCAATATGACCGTGCCTTCGTCAGTTTGGCGCGGTATAATGGAAGTATGCTGTACCGACAACCGGATTCAGCTTTGGAAATTCAAGGAAATCAAACAGAAAAACGCTGAGGTGTATATGCGACGTACGCTACGTATTGGCTGCCTGATTATGGCTTTAATGGGTTGGAGTTGCTGGCAAGTATCAACATCGACGGCCCAACGAGACAGCTCGAAAGCAAGCGAGACCATCACGTTGACGACCAAGGATGGAGTGCGACTCAAGGCGTCGTACTATGCCAGCAGTCTGGGCAAAGAAGCGGTGCCGATCGTGATGCTGCACGATTTCAAAGAAAGTCGTACCGTCTTTAACAGTTTAGCTCGTGCCCTGCAAACCCCACAAGGAGAGCACCCTTCTCATGCGATCCTCACGGTCGACTTACGAGGTCATGGCGAAAGCACGACGGTCCAAGGTTTCAATGGACAGACTCGTGAGTTGGAAGCGGCCAAGCTCGGCAAGCAAGATTTTCGCGACATGGTTCTCTTTGACATGGAGGCGGTCCGAAAGTTTTTGGTGAAAAAAAATGATGCGAGCGAATTGAATTTGAATAAGCTTTGCCTGCTAGGCAGTGGAATGGGTGCCAACGTCGCAACCGCTTGGGCGGCTGTCGATTGGAGTTCCCCAATACTGGCAAATCGCAAGCAGGGTCAAGACGTCAAAGCGCTCATCCTCGCTTCGCCTGATTGGGGATTCCGTGGTCTACCCATGCTCAAACCGATCCGTCATCGTGATGTTCGTCAAAATATATCGATGATGATCATCTACGGGAAACAAGATCGCAAGGCGGCGAAGAGTGCTGAAACTATCCATAAGAACCTCGAAAGGTATCACCCTGAGCCTCCGCGCGAAAAGGGACCGGAAAGCAAAGACCTAGTTATGATCGCGCGACCAACATCTTTGCAGGGGACTCGCTTGCTAACCGATCCGAATTTTGGGGTATTGCCCAATTTAGAATTTTTCCTCGATGCGCGTCTTTCACAGCAAAATTTCGAGTGGGTACGGCGACGACGCCGATGATCGAGTTAGTCCCTCCAGGCGAACTGCAAAGACCTCTTTTCTGCCAAGAATCGAAAGAATGAACAACAACGACACAACGGACACGACGGTTTTTCGTAACCGTTCACGACGCTGAAAGAAGAAGAAGCCACAGATAAGCACGGATTAACGCAGATGCAGATGTGGAAGAATTTTTTAGCTGAATTCGATTGCCGAAAAGAAAGAGGGGAGAAATAGCGAAAAAACTCCGGATCCCTCCAGGAAATCGGTGTTTATCGGTGTTCATCCGTGGCTATTTTTTCTCGCTTGAACGATTACGTTTTTTACGTTGTGCCCGCCGTTGTGTCGTCGTGGTTAGCTTCTTGTCGGCATGGGAAGAATGACTTTGCCGTTTGCCTGTTAGTACCCTTGGGAATTAGTCGAAGGTTTTGTGCGCATCAGCAGGTATTCGAAGCTCGGCATCAATCGGCAGCAGATGGGGATTATCGAGGACGTCGCGATTCAAATCGAAAATTTCGAGTGCGCGGCCCTCGTCGCCTAGATAGCGTTTGGCCAACTTTTCGAGGGTGTCGCTATTTTGCACGACATGTCGCACTTCAGCTTCGCGCTGCTCACGCGTATCAGGATCGTGATCTGTCGTCGCATAGGCGGGGCGTGAAATGCCACTTGGCCTTTGCCTCTGGGCAGAAGGGAAGTCTGATGGCGAAGGCGGAACCGGTGCCGTGACAGGCGAAGAGGCTTGTCGCTCGAGCGGGGAAGCAATCGCCGGATGATTGGCTAAATCAAAGCTGGTCGTCGATGAATTCGGATTGGATAACACGCTAGTCATCTTCGCCACTGCATGCGGCGCTGATGAACTCATCGTCGGTGGCTGCTTCGAGGTTTGCCGAGTAGCTTCGCTCCCCACTCGGCCGAATTCCACCGCTTGCGTTTTCGCCACCGAATCAAGCGTCCTATCATCGATCGCCCTATCAGCGGACCTAAGACGAAACGGCCAAGCAAACCCAAAGCCCACAGCGAGTACCAACCCAACCAGCAGTAGTTTTTTGCCACGACTCATACCAACAGCATCGGACACCCCACGCCCAGCGGTTGAGTAGCTTCAGGCGTACCTATCGTTGGCGGTGCAATCGACAAGAGAACAGATCGGTCAGGTAAACTTTGACGAAACTATCGAATGCAGTGCCAGCTTTGCTAGGAATGGTTTTGCCTTTGGGCAGTGGGTGGCGATCTTACAAACAATTGGCTGCGCGCCAAGATTCAAGATTCATGCCTCTGAACTCAATCGTCCTCGTCCTTCATCTTCGCGCCGGCGATCACCTCTTGCTGCACGTTGCCGGGGACGACTTCGTAGTGGGCGAATTCCATCGTGTAGCTGCCTTGGCCGCCGGTCATTGACGAGAGCGTGCGGGCGTAGGTCGAGACCTCGGCGAGCGGCGCCTTGGCTTCGACGGTCGTCATGCCGCCGCCGGCTTGTTCCATGCCGACCATCTGGCCACGTCGACCGGAGAGATCGCTCGACACGTCGCCCACGTTGTCGGCGGGCACGGTGATGTGCATGTTGACCATCGGTTCGAGTAGGCCCGGTCGGGCGTCCTTGAACACCTGGGCAAATACTTTGCTGGCCGCCATTTTGAACGCCGACTCGTTGCTGTCGACCGGGTGGTCTTTGCCGAAATGAACTTCGATACAGACGTTCTGAACCGGGTAACCAGCAACAACGCCTTGATGGAGTCGCTCCAAAAATCCTTTTTCGATCGCCGGCATAAAGTTGCCGGGGATCGACGCCCCCACGACCGAGTCGATCCACAGAAAGTTACTTTTTTCGTGGTAGTGGTGACGCTTGTAGTGCGGGAACCGATCTTTGGTGCAGTACTCGTCGAGGTCAATTCCTTCGGCCAGCGGGAACATGCGGACATGCACTTCGGCAAACTGTCCAGACCCGCCCGACTGTTTTTTATGCCGATAGCTTCCTTCGGAGTTCGACTGAATCGTCTCGCGATACGGCACCTTGGGCTGATGGGTATTCACTTCGACCTTGTCGCGTCGTTTGAGCCGCTCCTGAATCAACATTAGATGCAGTTCGCTCATGCCGGTGAGGACCATCTCTTTGGTTTCGGGATCGTGGTCGAGATGGATTGTTGGGTCTTCCTCGGTGATTTTGTGAAGTGCCTCTGAGAGTTTGACTTCGTCGCCCCGTGTCTTAGGCTCGATAGCAAGCCCGACCATCGGTGTCGGGAAGCTGATGGGCGGCAGCTCCAAATCGCCCAACGAGGTACCCGTATGAAAATCTTCGCATTTTGCCACCGCCACAATCTCGCCCGGTCCAGCCGAGTCGATGGGCGATGTCTCTGACGCCTGAACTTCGAGCAGTGGCCCGATTTTCACGCCCTTGCGAACGAGCGAGCTATGCACGGTCGCATCTTTTTCGAGTGTGCCCGAGTAAATGCGGATAAAACTAAGTCGCTGGACGAACGGATCGATACGTGTTTTGAAAACTTGTGCGGCGAGCGGGGCATTCGCGTCAGGTTTCAGCGTAATGTCGTCGCCATCTTTGGTTGCGGTACGCGTGATCGCGGTAGGCGGCAGCGATTCTTTGGCGAGGAAGTCGAGCAGTTCGGTGACGCCAATATCTTTTTTGGTCGATACACAAACGATCGGCGTCAGCGACCCGCTGCTCATCGCCTGCACCATCAACTTGCCGAGCTCGTCTTCCGAGGGAATCTCGCCCTCGAAATAGCGTTCCATGACCGCTTCGTCGACTTCGATGATTGATTCGACGAGCGACTCGTAAATTTCTTGGGGATCGATCGCCGCCCCTTCGAGATCGTCGTCCGCGTTCGGCGCATGCAGCGTGTTGGCAACGCCACGTAGCGAATCGCTGATTCCCAGCGGCACATTCAGCGGCACGCAGCCTTTGCCAAATGCTTCTTTGATCGAGGCGATCAATCCGGGAAAGTCAATGTTGTCCGTGTCGAGTTTGGTCAGCACGATGATCCGTCCACAGCCGGCTTTGCCTGCTTCGCTCCACGCGCGCCGAGTATTGACTTTGATGCCCGCATGGGCGTCGATCGCGATGAGCGCTGTTTCGACCGCACTTAACGAGCCGATCATTTGCCCCACGAGATCGGGATAACCTGGTGTGTCAATCACGTTGAAATGCTTGCCAGCATGATCGAAATGCGTCACGCTCGCTTCGATCGAATGCTTGTGATGCTTTTCTTCCTCGTCGAAGTCGCAGATGCTCGTGCCAGCGTCGACACTCGGTTTCGAGCTGACCGCGCCACTGTGTACAAGCAGTTGATCAACAAGGGTCGTCTTGCCCGACCCACCATGTCCGCAAACGACAAGGTTTCGGATATCAGCAATGTTTCTGGTCATATCGACTCCTTCAAGCAAGAAATTTATACGTGTTAGCGAGTTAGGTCACTTCAATTGCCTCGGCAAGTTTCAATGTTCCTTCGTAGATTGCCCGTCCAATGATCGCTGCCGCCAAGCCTGCCTCGTCCAAACGGCGCACGTCGTCGATCGTGGTCACTCCGCCCGACGCGACAACCGGTACGTCAACGTGACGCTGCATCTCGGCCATCGCTTCGACATTCGGGCCGTTGAGCATCCCATCGGTCGCGATGTCGGTGTAGACAATCGCCGCCAGCGGCACCTCGCAAAATTGGTCGGCTAGCTCGGTCGCCGCAGTGTTGCTCGTCTCGAGCCAGCCGTCGGTTGCGACCATGCCATTGCGAGCGTCGATTCCCAAGACGAGCCGTTGAGGATACTTCAGGCACATCTGGCGAAACCAGTCGGCATTTTTGAGTGCCGCCGTGCCCAGAACGACTCGCCCGATACCCGTGTCGAGCAGCGTCTCGATCGTCGCCTCGTCACGTACGCCGCCGCCCAGCTCACACTCCATGTCGACCGCTGCGACGATCTGACGGACGATCTCATGATTGGTCGGCTTGCCGTCGCGCGCCCCGTCCAAGTCGACCAAATGCAGATGCTTAGCCCCGTCGGCGGCAAACTGCTGAGCGATCGCAACCGGATCGTCAGAAAAGACCGTTTCGCGGGCATAATCGCCCTGCTGCAGGCGGACGCACTTGCCGCCCCGAAGATCAATCGCCGGCCAAATTTGCATTTTGCTCGCTGCTTCTGTGTATGCAATAGGATGAGTGAATACACCTCAATATCGCATAGGAACGCAGATTTTTCAAGCGGCCTGAAGCGGAGCGATCAGCGATCAGCTTTCAGCTAAAAATTCGTGTGGCTCTTCAAAGCTGATCGCTGAAAGCTGACAGCTGATCGCTATTTTTCTAGCTCTGCAAAATTCTGTAACACCCTCAGCCCCGCACTTTGGCTCTTCTCAGGATGAAACTGCGTTGCATACAGATTGTCACGCCAGATCATCGCACAGAACGGGTCGGGATACTCTGCCTCGATCGTTTCGTCTTTGGGAACGACATAGTAAGAATGTACAAAATAAAAGTGCGTCTGGTCGTCGATGCCCGCGAAGATCGGCGACTCTCGACAACAGTGAACCTGGTTCCATCCCATGTGAGGCACTTTGTATTCGCGCGGCACGTCGAAACGCCGCACCTCGCCGGGAACGATGCCGAGGCCTTTGTGCTCGCCATCTTCGTAGCTGCAGTCGAACAGAAGTTGCAGGCCGAGGCAAATGCCCAGGAATGGTTTTTCGTTTTCGATCGCTTCGCAGATTGGCGCGACCAAGTCGCGACGCTTCAGTTCGGCTATGGCATCGGCAAAGGCGCCCACGCCGGGCAACACCACCT
>JAADGD010000146.1 GCA_013152515.1 Planctomycetota bacterium | reverse complement strand
TTCCGAACGCCGGCAATCAATGCGTCAGGGCATACCGCCTTTTATGCACGGCTCTCTGGTGCCGGAGTTTCCAACCTGAATAGTGAAGCTATATTCAGTGAGGGTCGAGGGGGCGGACCAAAACTCGTCGCGCGTGCGGGAAACGCTGCTCCAGGTGCGCCTCCAGAAGCTAGTAGGTTTGGAAGGTTCCAGGAAGCCTTCCCAACCATCAATTCGAGGGGGCAGACAGCATTCACCGCTCGCTTAGAGAATAACAGACTGGCTGTGTTCAGTGAGAGTGTGAACGCAGGTCTCACGCTGCAAGCTATGACAGGTGAGAGTTTCCCTGGAGCCGAGCCAGGAATTACGCTGAGGATTATTAGCGATACAAGTCCAGTGTTGAACGGCGACGGAGACATCGCGTTTGCAGCAAACCTCTCCAACAGTAAAACTAACCCCAGTGGCCCGCGGGCGATTTTCAAGAAGCGATCCGGCGAAGACTTGCAGCTACTTGCCCATGAAGGTGCTCAAGCCCCTGGACTCGCCGAGGGCGTGTTATTCGGAAGTCAAACTAGTGGAGTATCCATTAACACGAGGGGAGAAGCAGCCTTTTTCGCACAACTGAATGACGAATCGATTCCGTTCAGCATCTCCGGAACCTTTAGTGAAGAAGGAGGCAGTCTTTCCCTAATTAATAGAGAACGCGGTGCAGCGGGCGGCGTCGCGTATACGGCAGGAGTTAGCCATATAATCAACGATGGTGGATATACTGCTTTCTTCGCCTCCGGACCCAACGGGACCGCGATATTCGGAGGGGTTAGTAGCGAAGGGAGGACAGGCGTATCCGAACTTCTATTCATTGGGGATGCAGCACCTGGATTTGCAGATGGGACTAAGCTTCGGTTCTTCAATAATCCTTCCGTAAATGTACACGGCCAGATTGCTGTGCAGGCATTGCTACAGGGCTCGGGAATAACAGCCGAACGCGACGAAGCAATCTTCGCGCAAGATTCCTCTGGAGAGTTTCAACTCATAATTAGCGAGGGCGGCGTCATTGACGTAAGTGAAGACTCCGATGCGTCTGATATTAGAACTGTCGCAGAGCTTATGTTCGCAAGACTGACTGGTAATGCCGATGGTCGTCCAAGTGGTTTTAGTGATCGAGGCGAGCTATCCTTCTACGCGTCATTCACGGATGGGACTTCGGGAATATTCGTATCAGACGTAGTCGCGATTCCCGAGCCCACCGCCCAAGTCTTGGGTTTGGTTGCGGGGCTATTCGCTTTGGCCTGTCCCCGTCGCCATTTCGTGCGGCTCGTGAAGTAGCATCCCGCTGACAGATAGCTCTCGGCCACTAGGCTAGGCATCCGCCAACCGATAGACACTTCTGCTCGTTTGTGTCGATCCGGCCCCGCCCTCTCGTGGTGATGGATTGCTTACTAAATTACCACCCGCTAAAGCAGGTGGGTTCAAAGTTACGTGAGCTTCGGACTAAAGTCCTTCACTCACGTGGTTATCATTTCTGTAGCGCGGGAGGTTCTGTCGGCGGATCGAGCAAACCTCTTCTGTTCACTCTGGTGCCGACAGGTTCACCCACCTACGCAAAATCCTAAAGGTTTCGCCTAAAGGCGAGGGTTTTAGACCCATCGCAAGGACAATAAAAAGAAAAATCCGGTTGTCAACGATTTGTTCATAGATGAGTAAGGTGTGACATTCCTGGGTCAGATATGAAGAGGCCTATGCGCGCATTGAAGTGACTCTTCTAGGCGTCAAACCGCAGTTGCTAATCCACTTTCAGTTTCATCGACCGAGGTACCTTAGCGAGTCCCAAAAACGTCCGTTTTTGGGACTACAGCAAGCCAGAGCTAGGCGTAAGCACTTACGTCGAAACCAGTGTCCTTAAACTAGTCCCATATTCAAAATCCCAAAACTTGGCGAGCTTCTGGCTTTTGGGACATCCTTAGCGTGCAAAATTACACGAATGTGGGCGGTACCCTTTCTGGGCATTGAGCTGCGGCATTGATTGGATCAGTCGCGTTCCATTCCCACATGCGATTGCAGTTCGTCGACGTCGACTCTTATTTTCCAGATCATCTCTTTCAGCTCTTTGCGTAACGCTGCGACTTCTGCCCGCAGCAAGGCGATTTCGTTGTTGTCCGTGGGGGCGGTGTTTGATGCGACGCTTGGAGTAGGAGGCTTTGCCGTCGGGGCGGGAGCCTCGACATGTACGTTGCCATGCTCTGCGCGGAGCTTTTCGAGTTCTTGTTCCTGATAAAGCGAGTGCGTGACGATGCAGCCTCGACCGGGAGGGGTGAGGTAGAGGAGCAGGCCCTTGCCGTTCAGGCTGTCGAGGATCGGTCGTAATTCCGAAATGCCTGCGATCGGTTCCATGCGGGCAGCGCGACCACGGAGTTCACCGATCGTTTGCGCGCCGCGTAGTAGCAATTCAGCCATAACGGCCAACTCGAATTTATCGACACCGAGCCAGTCGTAGAGCAGATGGCGAAATTTCGGCGCACGTCCATCGCCCTGCACTTCAGCGACGGCCCCAAGCTTCCGCAGTCGCTCGAGGGCATCAAACACATGCTCTTCGTCCAGCTGCATTTGCGGATAACGGTTGCTCTTTTGGTTCGCCCCGTTGAGTAGCGAGTTGAGCGTCAGCGGATAGTTGTCGGGCGTCGTCTTCGCTTTTTCGACCAGGACACCCACGACACGTCGGTCGTGGCGTTCGAGGGTTTGCCATTTAATGTCAGATTCAGATTCGTTCATTCTCGCGATATCCTCTATAGGTAGATGCCTCTCTGTTGGCCTTCCCGGTCAAAGCCACGTCCAGTGTAGCTGTTGCTTGGGTGGACGGCGAGCCACTAGTTACATCGCTTTTGAAGATCGCAGAATCTGCTATAATGAGAACTGCCTCCCCACTGCCCTGTATCCGAGTCCAGCCAGAGAAAGAACGATGTCTATCCTACCCTCTCCCCGTCTGACTCCTGAGCAATATCTGGAGATTGAACGTGGTTGTGAACAGAAGCACCAATTCTACCGCGGTGAAATGTTTGCCATGAGCGGGGCGAGTATTGCTCACAACCTTGTTACTTTTAATTTGGCAGGGGTGCTCCACGCTCAACTCAAAGATCGAGATTGCCAAGCGTTTGTCAACGACATGCGCGTCCATATTCCGTCGACCGGACTTTATACCTATCCCGATGGAATCATCACCTGCGAGAAACCTCGATTTCAAGACGATCACTTCGACACGTTGCTCAACCCGCAAGTGATTATCGAGGTACTTTCTCCCTCGACAGAAAACTATGACCGCAGCAAAAAGTTCAAGCAGTACCGAGAAATCGACTCCTTGCAAGACTACGTTCTTATTGCACAAGACAGCGCGATCATCGAACGTTTTTCGCATGACGAGCATGGAAATTGGTTCATGGTAGACGCCCAAGAGCTGGGGGCAACGATGGAACTCCCTGCGGTGGATTGCAAATTGCCGTTGGCGGATATTTACGCCAAGGTCGAATTCCCCGAGGTTACCAAAGAAGACCTCGCCAAGGCGGGGCTATTCTCGGAGTAGCCTTTTCACTCGGAGTAGCCTTTTCTCGGAGTAGTCGTCTCGCCGTCTTGGCGATATCATGGAGGGTTTGGCCCTGACCTCTCTCTATAGACCTCCGACCCCTTTCCCATGAAAACCGACGAACTTCGTGAAAAATACCTGGCCTTCTTCGAATCGAAGGGCCACAGCCGCCAGCCAAGTGATGTATTGGTGCCAACTTGGGATCCGAGCGTGCTGTTTACTCCGGCGGGGATGAACCAGTTTAAGGACCATTTCCTGGGCAAAGTGAAACTCGATTTCACACGGGCGACGACCTGTCAGAAATGCTTGCGTACCGGCGACATCGACAACGTCGGCCGTACGGCCTATCACCACACGTTTTTTGAGATGCTGGGCAATTTTTCGTTTGGCGACTATTTCAAACGCGAGGCGATTAGCTGGGCGTGGGAATTTTTGACGGACAAAAAATGGCTGGCGCTGAATCCCGATCAACTGAGCGTCACTGTTTACAAAGACGACCAAGAAGCCGCCGACATTTGGTCGGACGACATCGGCTTACCGACCAAGCAAATTAACTGGATGGACGAAGACGAAAACTTCTGGCCGGCCAGTGCGCCGAGCCAAGGCCCCGATGGCGTTTGCGGTCCTTGTAGCGAAATCTACTTTCATCCCGAACAGGGTTCAGAAGTCGAAATCTGGAATCTCGTCTTCACGCAATTCAATCGCGTTGGCGACCCGCCCGACAATCTGCGGCCGCTGCCCTCGAAAAACATCGACACGGGCATGGGGTTGGAACGCACGGTCGCAACCCTGCAAGGCGTGCCGACGAACTACCACATCGACAACCTGATGCCAATTGTCGAAGCGGCAGCCGAGGTCTGCAGCGTAAAGTACGAACTCGATAGCGAGGCGGGTCGACGTTGCCGGCGGATCACCGATCATGTGCGTGCTTGCACTTTTGCGGTTCACGAAAATGTTTACCCCGGTGCGAACAAAGAAAAATACGTGGTGAAGCGTTTGTTGCGGCGCGCCGTGCTCGATGGCCATCAACTCGGCCTGCGCGAGCCGTTTTTGCACTTGCTGGTTCCCAAAGTGGTCGAAATGATGAAGGGAGCTTATCCAGAATTGACCGAGACGGCCGAACGCGTCGCGAAGGTGATTCAGCAAGAAGAGACCAACTTTTTTGGCACCATCGACGAAGGCATCAATCGCATCGAACGTGTGTTCGACGACATGCGAGCCAAGGACCGCGTGAAGGTAGAAGGAGATATCGCCGCCGAACTGTATCAAACCTACGGCGTGCCCCCCGAATTGTTCGAGGGACTTGCCGCCGAGCATAATTTGGCCTTCGACTGGGACGGGTATAAGCGTGCCATGGAAAAATTCGGGGAAATCTCCGGCAAAGTGCAGCATTCGGTCATGGACGCCAAGGGGCCGGTCGATTCGCTCAAGCACGCACTGCACAGCACCGAATTCCTCGGTTACGAAGCGACTCAAGCCCAGGCCGTGGTGAAAGGCATCGTTGCTGGTACGGCTCCGGAAGATCGGTTGTGTGATTGCATGGAAGAACAAGGCCACGAACATGCGATCCGCGTCGTGCTTGATCGAACGCCTTTTTATGGCGAGAGCGGAGGACAGGTTGGCGACACAGGCAAACTCGTCGGCGATGGTTTTGAGTTTGAGGTGACCGACACGCAAAAGGATGGGCAGTTGGTGATCCATCATGGCCATCTTCTCAGCGGGGTGATGTACGAAGGTTCGGCCGTGGAAGCGACGGTTGATGTTGAACGTCGTGATGGTATCCGCCGCGCGCACTCGGCAACGCACGTCATGCACCACGCCTTGCAAAAACATCTTGGCTCGCACGCCCAACAACAAGGCTCGAAAGTCGACGAAGATTGGCTGCGGTTCGACTTTACGAATCTTAGCCCTGTGACCGACGAGCAACTGGCTGAGATTAGCTCCGACGTGGCCAAGCATGTCGCGGCAGCCGAGCCGATTCGTTGGGAGACGTTGCCGTTGGCCGAAGCTCGTAGCCAAGGGGCGATGATGCTGTTTGGCGAAAAGTACCCCGACCCGGTGCGGATGGTTTCGATGGGATCCGTAGCAGGGAACGCGTTCAGTAAAGAACTCTGCGGTGGCACGCATCTCGACAACACGCGCGACGTGCAGGCTTTCGAGATTCTTAGCGAAGAAGGCGTCTCGGCTGGCACGCGACGGATCACTGCACTCACCGGCCGACGTGCTGTCGAGTATAGCGAGCAGACGCAACAGGCGCTCAACGCTGCTGCGAAGTCGTTGGCTTGCGCACCGATCGTTTTGACCAGCAAAGTCGAAAGCTTACTTGCCAAGCAACGCGAACTGAAAAAACTGCTGGCGTCGGGCGGAACCTTGGGCGAAGAGACCGCCGATTGGTCGACCACGGTTGGAGATGTCCAGGTTACCGCAGCCCAGGCGAAGATTATTTTGGCCGAGACGGCGCATTTGCTGTCCGTCGCACCGCTGAATGTGCCCGATCGAGTCGCTGCTCTTGTCCAAGAAGTCGGGTCGCTCCGCCAACGGCTGGAGCAACGCGCAGCGGCAGGACCGATCACCGCCGACAGCTTGCTAGAACAGGCCATCGAGATCGGCGAGGCGACAATCGTCGTCGCCGAAGCCCCTACCGCAGAGTCCAGCTTGATGCGTCAGTTGATCGATCAAATTCGGCAAAAAACAGGCAGCAGCGCTGTTTTGTTGGCCAGTTCCGAAGGCGATTCTAAAGTGACGCTCGTCGCTGGAGTTTCCAAAGAGTTGCAGGAAAAAGGCGCTCATGCTGGCAACTGGGTCCGACCCGTTGCCCAAATCCTGGGCGGCGGCGGCGGCGGTCGACCCGATATGGCCCAAGCCGGTGGAAAACAGCCCTCTAAACTCCCCGAAGCACTCGAAGTCGCGCGCCAAACGATCGCCGAGATGCTCAAAAGTTAGTCTCAACACGTCGGGAGACTCAACGCTGTCTATCGACCCGACAGCAGGGTAGCGTATCGCTTAGGCAAACAGCGCAATTCAGGCAGCTTTCGATCTTTTTCTCCGCTTCGTACGTACAAACCGTGCGCGACAAAGTTCGCTTGTCTTTCGCATGGGAATAGGCGTAAGATATAAGTGTAGGGAGGCCGTGCCGAGATAAGGAGGGCGCAAGGATTGATCCGCGTAGTTTCCTCTGATGGGCTTCCTGCAACGCGTCTTTACCAAAGTAGGGGAAAATAACTAGGCAATGAAAGGGAGTCTTGTCATGTTGAAAACAACGAACCCAAGTGAGATGGAAGTCGTTGACCGGGGTCCCGATTGGCTGTTTGTTCGACTGAGGCCTGACTACGAACACCTCGACCACATCGCCGATCGTCTGTGGAAGCTGATGAACCAACAATTCGTTCATCGGTTGGTGCTAGAAATGGACGAAGTCGACTTTCTGCCAAGTCTACTGATGGGCCAGCTCGTCATGTTGCACAAACGTGTCTTACAACACGCCTCTGCGGCCTAACGCCCGAATGCACCGAAGCGTTGCACCTCTGCCGACTCGATCAAGCCTTGCCGCATTTTGATTGTCGCGAAGAAGCGGTGCATGGAATGACGTTGTCGAAGCCTAGATGACCAACTTTGTTGGACGCATTCAAACTGCCCTGGTCTCAAATTGCCATTGTCTTGTCAGAGCGGAGGGCAGGGGGCTCGAACCCACAACTCCTTGCGGAGTGCCTGCTTTCCGAACAGTCCCTTCGTTTCCCTGAGTAATTCCTCAGCTAGACTTTAGTTGAACAGCGCCACTTTCTCACAAAAGACTCGTTGCTCCCCTTTCATCAGCCGCGATGGCGCTAGCCTGCGGTTATTTCAGCGTTTATAACCGCAGGCTAGCGCCATCGCGGCTGATTCGCTTGGAAAAACAGGGGATTTCGTGCTGAAGTGGCGCTGTCCAACTGAGATGATGATTAAGAATTGAAGGGCAACGACCAATTATTGCATACTCGCTACCAATGATCATGGCCAACGTTCCTTACCGCTGTCAACAACGTTCCCGATTTCATGGGTTTGCGGCTGCGCGCATGATGGGAGTGATCCTCCTGAGTTTGAGTTGCTTGGGCTGCTGGCAAGAAGTTCGCTACGAACCAGGCGAAGAAACCGCCGAGACGCCCCCGAAAGTTGCCGTTGTCGAGTCGGAACTGCCAGCTTTGCCAGCCCCTGAGACAGCACCCGAGGCGCTGTTCGACGATTCTGGGACGGAGGCAATGGAAACTGTTGAAAGGGTGGCGTTAGACCCGTCGGCTGAAGCCAACTCGCCTGGGGCGAGGGAGACGGCGAGGGGGACGGCGCTGGCGGCTTGGCGGATGGGGAGTGATTGGAGCATGGCGGCGGCGCTGCAGGCGAAGGGGCGTGAGGCGGGCAGTTATGGCGAGCAACTTGAGCGGGCGAAGGTGGGAGCTCGGCTGCTGGGGGTCATGTTGCCCGACTTGCCCGTGTACGAAGCCGATAGCGACCGGCTGGCGGGGAATTTGATTTTTTTGCTTGAAAAAGCCGGACCGCAATTGGCCAGCAAACTTCGCGATCTTCACGGCGCCGATCATGCTGCCTTGGTCGAATTGGCCACCAAGACACACGTCTTGCTACTCAGCTACACGCCCAGCTCGACCCTGCTGGAACCGGTCATTGTCGCGATTCGTCAAGCTGCCAAAAGTTCGGGACTGCCCGAAAGTGTCTGGCGTGAATTGGTCGACCTGCTCACGGCGCGGGCGGAATTCAAGCAGGTGAAGGCAGCCATTTTTCAGCTTCACCTGCGGGCGGCAGAATCTTTGGGAAATGACGATTGACTTTTTTCGGCGAGGTCGGGTGACCTGCGCCAAACGCTGCCTAGCTTTCTCTGTCGATCGTAGCAATTCTTCCGACTGCGCCTATCAAGGCTGCTGAGCATTCTCAAGTCTGACCGCGCTGTAGCAGGTTTGCGACTAGCCGTAACCTAGGGTTGCCTTAGACACGATTGCGCCCGCGTGGGCAAGCAATACTTCAATCATTCAAAAGCATTCCTTCAAAAACATCTAGGTGAGGCTCGAAAACGAGATGGCCCATCCCGAACGAAAAAAAACGTTTGTCGATCCCAAGGTTCAAGGAGCCCTAGTCCGACGGCTAGTCCTCCATTGGCTCTCTTTTTTGCTCGTTGCCTCCCTCGTGACTTTTTGTTTGCAAGTGTTGAGCAATCCGTTTCGCTCGATCAGCGAACATGTCGGGCAGCTCTGGTGGACGCATGGCCCGTTTTTACTGGTGATGGTGTTTCTGTTGCCGGTGTTCGTACTCGATACGATTAAGATGAGCCACCGCTTTGTTGGACCCATTTATCGCCTCCGGCAAGTCATTCTTGAGATCGCACAAGGCGATCCCCCGCCGCGTTTGAAGTTTCGCGACTTCGATTTTTGGCAAGGCATGGCCGACGACTTCAACCGGATGGTCGATCAACTAACGACCCGTGATGAAAAGACGGTCGATTACGAAACCGAAGGCGCCGACGCTGAAAAAACCGCTGAAAAAACCACTAATAAAACCACCGAAGCAAACTGACCGTAGCCCTCGGCTCCGCCGGGGGATTGCGCAATCAAACATCATTCCCCAAACATCATCCCCAGGCAGAGCCAGGGGCTACCAGGATTGCCGTATCGGAAAACAATGACCATGAACCTACGTCATTCCAAAAAGCCTTGTACTCTCGGGCCACGCAACAACAACCGGCGGGGCGTTGCCGCGACCGAGTTTGCCGTTTGTCTGCCGGTGATCGTCTTGCTCGTGTTGGGTATGATCGAGTGCTGCACGATGATTTTCCTCAAGCAGTCGCTCACGATCGCCTCTTACGAAGGCGTGCGTACGGCGCTCGAAGATCGGGCGGTGAGTACCGACGTGCTTCGTACGAGTCAACAAATTTTGACACAACGTCGTGTTCGAGGGGGTGCGACCACGGTCAGCCCCGCAAATATCCCGGCAGTACCGACGGGTCAATTCATCACGGTCACAGTCACCGCTCCGGCGGACAGCAACTCGGTGATCCCAGGTAGCTTTTTTCGTGGTCAGATATTGTCAGCGAGTGCCACAATGATGAAAGAACTTTGAGTATGCGAAACAGCCTCGTCCAACGAACAAAGAGACGACGAAAAACGGCGCATCGACCCCATCGCCAAGGTGCGATGATGGTGCTGATGGCCGTTACGTTGCCGTTGATAATCATCATGGCCGCCTTTGCGATCGACGTGGCATGGATGCAGCTGGTGAGAACCGAGCTGCGCACCGCGACCGACGCCGCCTCACGTGCCGGTGCCAAAACGCTTAGTCTCAGTCAGGACGAAGTCGTTGCCCGCGCCGCCGCCCGAGATGCCGCTCGTCGGAATTTAGTGGCCGGTACGCCGCTGCAAGTGGTCGATCCAGAAATCGAAATCGGACTGGGACGTCAGTCAACTCGCAATTCGCGATTTGTTTTCACGCCCGGTGGACCGCTGAAAAATGCCGTCCGAGTCACAGGCAACCGCACCGCGACGTCCGCCGGTGGGCCAGTGAATTTATTTTTGGGCCGCGTGATGGGCGTCAACACATTCGAGCCCACGCAAGTGGCGACCTCGACGCAGCTCGACCGCGACCTTTGTCTGGTCGTCGACCGATCGGGTTCGATGATGCGGGGTTTGGTCGGTCGAGGCGTTCCTGGCGGATTTTGCAGAGCGCCGCATGCAACGCTGAGTCGTTGGGGTGGGCTAAATATCGCGGTGGCCGGTTTTCTCGCCGAACTCGACAATACGACCCAACTCGAACAATGTGGCTTGGCGAGCTATTCGCAGGCAGGAAGTCGTTGCGGAATCACATTTACCACGTCTGACATCAACGCGCAGCTCGAATTCAATTATCAGACCATCCGCAACGAAATGGCGCGCCTGAGTAGTCAACCCGTTGCTGGTTTCACAAATATCGCAGCCGGTATCGACAACGGGATTTTAATTTTGACCGATCCTCGTGCGCGGCCTTTTGCCGTGAAGACGATGGTGCTGATGACCGATGGGCGGAAGAATCGCGGGATCGAGCCGGTGATTCAGCACGACGAGCCGCAGGGCTAGACATTACGATTCACGCGGTGACTTTCAGTGACGAAGCCGATTTCCCGCGGATGCGTGCCGTCGCGGCAGCAACCGGCGGCGAGCATTTCCATGCCCCTGACGCTGCAGCCCTAGAACGAATTTTCCGCCAAATCGCCGCCACACTGCCCGTATTACTAACCGATTAAACAACTGTTTGACGACGTCGGCAACGACGCCGAAGCCTCTCTAATTTTTTTGCTGCAAGAACATGCAATCAATAACGTCAAAGCGAAAAAAACGATCACCTGCAAAAACTCGCCGCGGCGCGACGATGGTCGAGTTCGCGCTTGTTGCCCCGGTCTTCTTTCTGCTTCTACTGGTGTCCTTTGAATTCGCCCGGCTGAATGTCATCCGCCACACAGCCGACAACGCTGCCTACGAAGCGGCGCGGATCGCGATGGTTCCCGGAGCAACAGCCGCCGAAGCAGTCGCGGAAGCCAACCGGATTTTGAATATCGTCAGCACGCGCGGCGCGACCGTCACCGTCAATCCGGCAACACTCGGCCTGAACACAAATCAAATCACCGTGACGATCGATGTTCCCTTGAGCCAAAACGGTTGGATCACGCCACGATTTACTAGCACGCAAAATATGCGTTCGGTATCAACGCTCAAAGCGGAGCGGACGGGGCAGTAACAAATGGTCATCGAAGCGACGGGCTTTAGCCCGCTCTTCTCGAAGCCATTGCTAAGCCACAAGCGGCGAATAGTAGCGCTAAGCTCCCCGGTTCGGGCACAGTCGCCGACGCGGCGAGATTTCCGCCACTGTTGAAATTCCGTTGCCACTCCAAAAAGTCGGCTCCGTTATAGCTCCCCGATCCGTAGCCTGCTCGCCAAATCGCGAGATCTGTGGCATCGGCATCGCCATCGCCATCGAAGTCGCCGGGGATGGTCGCGACGAGTTCGACGCTGTTCGAGTTATATTTCACGAACCAATCGTAGCCAGCAGGCAACATCAGCGACTCGAAAGTTCCGCTCAGTCCTTCGCTCGCCGTGAAAATCTCAAACGTGTCGCCGAGCTGAGGATCGAACAGACCGCTACCCAGGTCGACGAGAGAAACGTCAAGTATTCCGGCCAATGTTGCCGGCCCATCAACGACCAGCACGTCGAACATCGTCTCGGCCACAAGCCCGCCAATTTCGATCGCTAGCGTGCCATCCGCCCCGTTGGCAAAACGTCCGACGATTTCTAATCGCCCAACGCCATTGCCGGGCGAAACGGTGCCGCCACGATTTTCTACTTGTCCAGAAATCGGGCCGCTACCCGTCTTAATTTGTCCGTCGCCACTGAGCGTGCCGCCCAGCATTTCGAGGTACTGCGTATCGAGGGTACCCCCGACGAGTTTCAGTACGCCCCCCGTTTCGATGTTTGTGGCCGCAAAGGTCGTGAGCGTTTGGCCACTGCCTACTTGCACGGTCATGGTTTGACTGGGCGTACCCGAGATATTTAATTCCCAAACAGTCGTGTCCGTCGAAAGTAGCGCCGTTTGGTTGCCTCCGGCGACATGCCGAACATTGGCGATTCCCAAATTGCTGGGAGCCGTAGGGCCGCTCCAGTTGCCACCACTCGCCCATGAGCCGCTCGCACTGGTCGACGACCAGTCGAATTCCGAGGTGATTGGATCACTGATATAGAGGCTCGGGCCGATGCCGCCACCGCCGAGTGACGGTTTCGGATCGATGACCACATTGCGCCCGGCGAGCAAATTCGTTCCGACAATGCCGTCGACGATATTGGCCGGGTTCGTCGGATCGGCAATGTCGAGCACGATCACCGGCACGTTCGTGGCCGTGATGCTGCCACCGACCGCTTGGATCGTAAACTCCTCGACAAAAAATCCGGGCACTTCCTGATTTACGCCTGCCGAGCCAGTCACAGCAATCGTAAAATCAGGTTCATCAAGGGTCGGATCAAAACCGAGTCGCAGCGCGTTCAGCTCGGACACCACCGTGACACTGGCTCCGGTATCGAAGAAAAACTCGAAGTTATTGAGCGACTCCCCTTCGTTTTCCACATCGACGTTAAGAAAAAAGGCTCCCGGTTCTTGCAGGATGGTCGGCGTCGTTGGGTTTTCAGTCCACGGCCGTCCGTTGTTGATGTTCTCGAAATTAAAGACGTAGACAGGCGCGGTGATAAAGGCAGAACCGGTGCCCGACTTGAGTTGCATAGGTGCGCGACGCGTGATGCCTTGGCCTCCGGCACCCAGAGGCAAAAAATCGATCTGCGGAGTCCGGACCGTTTTTCCGTTGTTCTGAAAAATCTGCGGTTGATCGCTACGGATGTAGGTCGCGTATTGACTCAGCAGCGGAATCCCGACAACATTCGGCAGATCCGATTCGGGTGGAATGGTGAGAATCGAAACGCTCGACTGACCAACCAGTGTGGAGGTATTCACCGTAAGAGGGCCAGTACCCGTGACATTCGCCGTCCCTGTGACAAACATCGCTAGCGGGTCGTTGATCGTTGCTTGCAAAAATCCTGTAGCACCACCGATGGTCAGCGATCCGGTGCCACGGAAACCTGCCCCGTCGATATCGAACGCAGCGTCTGCCTCGCTCGTAATCAAGCTGACCGCAGCCCCTGTATCGACCAGCGCTAAGTCATAATAAGGAGTTCCACCGGCACCAAACGAGTTGCCGACCAAGGAAGGCTCAAGCTGCGATTGAAAAAAGAGGGCGGCGTCTTGGTTTTGAAACTCATCGCTCAGCCCCAAGCCCACCAACGGTAAAAAGCCTCCGATCGGCACGCCGGTTGCCGTTGCCAAAGATGCGATCATTGACAAACACAGAACTGCAGCAAGTGTCCGAGCTGGTGTGCAAAACGATACGGTTTCTCTGTTTTTGAGCATAATTTTAGGCTAAGTGCTACCGTCGGTCGAGTCAAGCAAATGGTTGTAGACGCAGGCGGAAGCCGCGGTTGAACCTCGGGAAACCGCAGTTCCGCTGGCGGTTTGCAGGACCTAACTCACACCGTGGGACGGCCGACGCTGTAGTAGCGGAAGCCGCGATCTTTCATGCGCTCGGTGTCATAAAGGTTCCGGCCATCGAAGATCGTCGGGCTGCTGAGCAGCTCGCTCACTTCTTCCCAGTTGGGACGCTTGTAAGCGTTCCATTCGGTCATGATGGCGAGTGCGTCGGCGCCGCGCAACGCTTCGGAGCTTTTTTCGCAGAAGGTGACTTTTTCGCCGTAGATTTCTCGAACATTGGGCATCGCTTCGGGGTCGTGCGTCTGTACCGTGGCACCCTGATTCAGCAGATGATCAATCAAAACCAAGGCGGGAGCTTCGCGAATGTCGTCGGTTTTTGGTTTGAAAGCTAAACCCCAAATGGCAATCGTCTTGCCAGCGAGCTTGCCGTCAAAATGCGATTCGATTTTGTCGATCATCACATTCTTTTGCGCTTCGTTAATCAAGTCGACCGCGTCGAGCATTCGCGGCTCGATACCGTGGTTGGTGGCCATCGCCGAGAGCGCTCGTACATCTTTCGGAAAACAACTGCCGCCATAGCCAACGCCCGGAAACAAAAAGGCAAACCCGATACGGCTGTCGTGGCCAATGCCGCGCCGTACGTCGTTGATGTCGCCACCCATCCGTTCGCACAGATTGGCCATTTCGTTGATAAAGCTGATTTTTGTTGCGAGCAGCGCATTGGCAACGTACTTGGTCATCTCCGCACTTTCAGGCGTCATCACCAAAAAAGGATTCTCGGTACGCAAAAACGGCTCGTACAATTGGCGAAGCACTTCGGCTGTGCGCTGATTGCGCACCCCGACAACCACGCGGTCGGGCTTCTCGAAATCGTCGATCGCTGCGCCCTCTTTGAGAAACTCCGGATTACTCGCAACATCGCAGTCGCGCCCCGTGAGCTCTTGGAGCATCGCATAAATCTTGGCGTTGGTTCCGACAGGGACGGTACTCTTGGTGACGATAACCGCGTCTTCGCGCAAGTGCGGGGCGATCCCTTGGACGACTGCCCATAGCGCCGACAAGTTGGCTGCGCCGTCGTCGCCCTGCGGCGTGCCGACGGCCAGATAGACCACTTCAGCCGGTTTAACGGCCGCTGCTAGATCGGTGGTAAACACCAACCGTCCCGCCGAGTGATTGTATTGAACCATCTCTTCCAAGCCCGGTTCGTAGATCGGTACTTCGCCGCGGCTCAGGGCCGCAACTTTCTCGGCATCAATATCAACGCAGGTGATTTCGTTGCCACTGTCGGCAAAGCAAGTGCCTGTCACTAGGCCAACATAACCCGTCCCAATAACCGCAATTTTCATAGGAAACTCTTGTCTTTCTATGGATCAAAATAGCTGTGAGGTTTCGCTTCCAGCAACCAAACGTCCCGCCCTCCTGCAAACGCTAGCCCCTCAGCATAATTGCTCTCGCGGTCCACGCAATATGGGGGGGGTCGAAATACAAAGAAATCGTCCTATTCCGCCAAAGCACGATCTAGGAGCCGTAATAGGCCTTCGCCGGCACGCCGGCTTGGCTACAAACCTGCTCGACGATCGCGTCGACTTCGGCATTGCTAAGCGGCGAAACAAAGCTTTCCGCCGGACGGCGAGCGACCGTATAAATCTGCACCAAGCTCAATTGTCCACCTGCCGAGACGATTTCCGCCAGCCGATCACAAAAGGCCTCCAGCTCATTCGCTGTTGGTGGTTTTCCGTCAACACGCATGAACAACGACTGAATCACCAGCGAGCGGACTTGTGCCGCGCTGGTGATATTGTCCAAAATTTGCTGAAACGGAATCGGCGTCCGCTCGATCTGCTGGTAATACTCTGCCGTGCCCGCGTCGAGCTTCGCCCAGATTTCGCCCTGATTGGCATCCAATATCTCCAAACCTCGCTGCACATGAGACCGATGCAGCATACTGGCGTTGGTGATCAACACCATTTTTACGTCATCCAGGCCCGCAGCCCGCTTGACCTCGGCGCAGGCGGCGATGATTTCGTCGAAATTTTTGTAAGTCGTCGGTTCGCCATCGCCAGAAAAAGCAATATCGTTGAGCCTGCGCAGCTCTTTTGGCGTATCGCGGAATTTTTCGGCTTGAAAAATCTTGCCCGTAGCGACGCGTGGCAGCAGCTCGCGCAGCTCCTCCAGCAACCGGTCCATGCCGACGAAGGTTGTTTCGCTCTGCTCGCGACGATCGACTTGGCAATAGATGCAATCGAAATTACAGACCTTGTCAGGATTGAGATTCACGCCGATCGACATCCCACCCGAGCGACGGCTTAGCACCGGATAGACGTACCGTGTGTCGTCGAACGAGCGCTCGTGCGTTGTGTGGAGTTGGTGGGTTGGCATGGAAGGGGATTCAGAAGGCGGATTTCGGATTGCGGAGTGAGTCTGAAAGGTAGGGCCGCTCGCTTCAGTGCGCTTCCATCATAGAAGATCGACGCCCTCAAGGCCAATGGCCGGCAGCCAGCGCTCAGGAGGATTGCAAAGTCCTAATTTCTAGCCAAGGATAAAAAATGAACCACAACGACACGACGGACACGACGTGCCAGCTATCCGTCAACGCGTGCGTTGTGGCCGTTGTGTCGTTGTGGTTAGACTCTTGTAGGTAGGGGAGAAAAGTCACTTTACAGTCCTCCTGCAGCCAGTGCTATGCACTCTCGCGGTAATCGAGATGCGCCAGCCGGCGGAACAGATCGCAGCGTCCTGACAGTTCGTCCATCGTGCCGACATCGATTACGCGACCGTGATCCATGACGACGATCCGATCGGCCAAGGCCAGCGTACTAGGGCGATGCGTGATCATAAACGTCGTGCGGCCTTGCACAAAATTCTCGAGCACTTCGTGTATCAGTCGTTCGCTTTCGACGTCGATCTGGCTGGTTGCCTCGTCGAGAATGAGAATCTCAGGGTCTCGCAAAATCGCACGGGCGAGAGCCAGACGTTGCCGTTGCCCGCCAGAGAGGCGTTGGCCACCAGCGCCGCACAAGGTTGCATAGCCGTCGGCCAATTTCTCGGTCACGAACCGATGTGCGTGTGCCTGACGAGCGGCCCTCTCGACCTCTTCTTGGGTGGCTCCTGGTGATCCGAAACGAATGTTGTTCGCTACCGTGTCATCGAAGAGGAGCGTTTCTTGCGTGACGACCCCAAAACGGTCTCGTAAATCTCGTAACTTGACGTTACGAAGATCAACTCCGTCAATCGTCACGGCACCGCCTGTCGGATCGTAGAACCGCGCCGCTAAGTTCATCAGCGTCGATTTCCCACATCCATTCGGACCAATAATTGCGATCGTCTCGCCCGGTTCGACATGCAGGTCAACGCGATCAAGCACGAGCTCTTCGGGCGTGTAGGAAAACGAGACGTCTCGAAAGTGCATTCGCCCCAACCGCTGAGGCAACTTGTCAGGCACGGGTGGATCGACGACCTGCGAAGTGCGGTCGAGCATTTCATAAACTCGGTCGCTCGCCGCCGCCGCGCGTTGCAGATGATTAAACACTCCCGACAACCGACGAAACGGATCGATCACACCTAGCAACATCATGTAAAAGGTGGTCAACATGCCATGAGAAAGTGGCTCGTCACTGACGCGAATGCCAAACAGATGGTTCTGACCATTGAGCACCAAAAACCCGCCCGCCATCACCACTCCCATAATCACCACGACACCCATCGACTCGGTCAGCGGGCTGACGAGCGAATCGTAGAACGCAATTTTCATCGAACGACGGTAGTATTGCTTCGAAGCTTGGTGGAATCGGCTCCGTTCGCGCGATTCCATCGTAAAAGCCTTGATGACTTTCATGCTGCTAAAGGTCTCTTCCAGGTGTTCGTAAAGCGACGAAAGCTCTTGCAACGCGCGGCGATTGGCCCGTTTGAGCGATTTTGCCAGCGCATGTACCGCGTACCCCGCCAACGGCGCCGCCAGCGCACTGAGCAGCAGTAGTTGCCAGCTAATCAGAGCTGCACCGAGCAGGCAAGCAATCAATTTCATCGGTTCGAGAATCGCCATGCCGAACACGACGTTGGTGCCAAACGCGATCGCACCGATGTCGGTCGTAAACCGATTCATCAGGTCGCCCTTGCTCGACTGGCCAAAGGTGCCCATGTCGAGCCCTAGCGTCCGGCGGTAGAATTCTTTGCGCAGCTCGAAGCTCGTGAGATGTCCCAAACGGGCCATGAAAAACAAACCCGCGATCCGCAGCAAGCTTTTCAAAATGGTACTCAACGCCAACCCCACACAGATCAGCACGAGTGTGCCAAACGGCGTGACGGGCAACCAGCGGTCCAAAAAAGGCAAGGCGCGCTTGTAACGAGCTAGCCAAATCGAATCCTCCGCACGTTGCTTGTTGATCCGGTCCAGTTTCTTTCGCAGATCGCGTTCGCGTTGGACATTGATGCCAACTTCGGACAAGGCCTCGTTGTAGAAATCTGCATTTTTCTCCAACTCAACGAGACGCTCCTCTTGCGACACAATGTATTCACGCCACAAGTCGGGGATCGTTTTCTCGTGCATCACCCCGTCGACAATCGGCAAGATGGCTGCGATATTTCCCGCCCACAAAATCGCGACGCCCAAAGAACACAACACCGACGCCACGACGGTTAGTCGATGCCGCAAAGCAATCTGAAATACACGGGCAAAATTGCTCACTGATCGTCCATGATCCAAAGGCGTTGGGCTTCAAAGAATGCACAGTTCCAGATGCAAGCATCGGGTTCACGTACAACGGGAGCAGAGTTGTAGCAAAACAGCCCCAACCCACCAAGAGCGCACTCCCGGCGAGTTCGCTTCAGCGGGCGGGCTAGCACTCCTCCCAATAATGCACCCCAAAAAAATGCTAGCACTCCAAGCCCTCCAGCACCGATTTATTGGATTCTACCGATTGTACCGCCGATACCAATTGCACGGGAAAGCTCACCGGAAATTAACGCCAGCGCGCAATTGGAGCGCTCACCCGCAATCGGTACCAACAGCCTTTCCTCGGACAGGCCAAATTGCCACGGAGCTTATCTCGACTAGCAAATTCCAGGGGGGAATATCTGATGAAACAGTTCGTGTTATGGATGGCCATCGTCGGCCTAGCAACCACAGGTTGCGCTCAAAATCG
This sequence comes from Planctomycetota bacterium, assembly GCA_013152515.1. Taxonomy (GTDB): domain Bacteria; phylum Planctomycetota; class Planctomycetia; order Pirellulales; family Lacipirellulaceae; genus Bythopirellula. The sequence goes on along the minus strand of JAADGD010000146.1, from coordinate 4,654 downwards.
TGTTCTTGGTCCACACGCTCGTCGTGGCGGCAGTGGTATCAGCAATTTTCAAGCGGCTCGATCGCGGTCGATGCCCAGAAAAAATTTCCGTGCTGAAACGCGTAGACTCCAAGTGGCAAGGAACGAAGCTAGCGTTCGACCGAACGAAAGCAACGTCGAGTTGGCCATGTTCGGTGGTCGGCGTCGAGGCGGCAACACTTGCGATGGCGAGAACATCGTAGACGATTGCAGCGGAGACGGCGGCTGCAGCTCGGGAGGCGGTTGCTCTTCCTGCGGCGGAAGCGGCTGTGGGCTGTGCCAACGCATCGTCGGCCGGGTTGCTAACGGTTTTGGTCCTCACAGCGGCGGCTACCCCGAAGCTTACAACTACAACCCTAGTCCACCTACGGGCCAAGTGACCTATCCGTACTACACGGTCCGCGGTCCACGAGACTTCCTCCGTAACAATCCACCCTCGATTGGGCCGTATTGAGATAAGCGTGAAGGGAAGCACGCCACAGCCAGTCGCCCAAGTGCAAGGAAGCACCCTTCGGCGACTGGCTTTTTCTTGCGCCAACTTTTTCTTGCGTCACGAAGAAAAACTGCAAGCGATCTTGTCGAAACCAAGCGATTTCTCTAAATAGCGCCTGTTTGAAAGGAAATAAAAATGGACTCCGACCAAAAAAACGGCCTTGAACAAGCAAACGATTCTCTGCTCGACGAAGCAGAAGCCTTGATCTGGGCCTTGCTTGACGACAGTATCGAGTCGGCCAATCTCAAGCGACTCGAAAGTTTGCTTCAGGAAAACGAGCAAGTTCGGCAGCGCTACATCAGCTGTGTGCAGATGCACGCCGATCTGAACCAGCATTTTGCCGAGCTCCCGAACATGCCTTCGTCACCAGTTCTCGGTTCGCTCGGCGATCTGCAGCCAGGAACCGGCATGATTCCCCCGGTGTTCGAGTAGCGGAGTTTCGTCAAAAAGCGGATTGACGAGTATCGAACTAAGAATTCCGAAGGAAGCCGTCAAGCACTTCCTACTTCGGCATTCCTTGTTCGACATTGGATATTCAGTTTTTGCCTAGCAGGCAGAGGTTCCTTTTGCGCCCTTCTCCAGCTATCCTGCAAGCATGGCTAAGCAAGGCAAAAACAAAAAATCTGATTCTAAAGATGACGCCAAAAACGAAAAGGTCATCGCCCAAAATCGCCGCGCGCGGCACGATTACCTCGTGCTTGACACGCTCGAGTGTGGCATCGTCCTTACTGGTAGCGAAGTGAAGAGCCTGCGCAACGGCAACATGTCGATGGAAGAAGCGTACGGCCGTGTCCGGGGCGACGAAGTCTGGCTAATGGGCTGCGACATCCAAGAGTACAGCTTCGCCCATCAGCTCAACCACATTCCCAAACGCCCGCGCAAGCTGCTGCTGCACCGCCGCGAGATCCGCAAATTTGCCGCGCAGGCTTTCGAGAAAAATCTCACGCTCGTGCCGCTCAAAATGTATTTTACCCGCGGCCGCGCCAAAGTGCTGATGGGCATCTGCCGGGGCAAAAAAACCTACGACAAACGCGAGTCGCTCAAGAAAAAAGACATGCAACGCGATATCGACCGCGCCATGCGGCGGGGGTAGGCCCGAAGCCGCGTTGCCACGCAACGCAAGGAGCCTAGCAAGTGCCTTGCCTTGCGTTGCGTTGCGTGGCAATGCGGCTACTCCGTGTCAACCACCAGCGCCACCGCTTGGCCCGTTAGCTTGTGATTCAGCGCTAACACCGTCGACGCGCGCGACGGCTGTGCCTCGCTAACCACATTTACCGGACACACCGGATCAGGCTGCTCGTAGTTCAGCGTCGGCGGTACGACGCCGTGTTGCATTCCCAGCAGGCTGATGGCTAGCTCTACGGCGCCGCCCGCCGCGCCAAGGTTGCCGAAAAAACTTTTCGGTGCTGTCACGGGCACGTTACCCAACGTTTGCTCGATCGCACGAGCTTCAATCACGTCGTCGTCAACGGTCGCCAGTCCGTGGGCGTTGATGTGTCCAATTTCGTCCGGCGCGAGTTGCCCCATTTCCAACGACGCTTCGATCGCCTGACGAATCGCCTGGCCGGACGGTTTTAGAGTCGCTGCGCAGGGCTCGCAACGTCGACCGTAGCCCAAGATTTTTCCTTGCCGGCGAGCCCCCCTTCGCTCGGCGTGCCCACGACTTTCGAGAACAAACATGCCAGCCCCTTCGCTGGTTGCCGTGCCATCGCGCGCCGCTTCGAAGGGACGACAAGCTGCCGCAGGGTTCGCCACGTTATGCGACATCTCCGCGCCGCCATGCCAAACCAGATCAACCGCCGACAACATCGAACTCGCTCCGCCAGCAATCACGACGTCGGCATGTCCGCGGGCGATCACATCGGCGGCTTCGATGATCGCCATCAAACTCGACACATTGCCTTCGACAATCGTATTGATCGGGCCCCGCACATCGTGAGCGATACCGATATGACAGCAAGTCATGTTAGGCAGGTACTTGAGCATCCAAAGCGGATACATTTCTCGCATGGCTTCGCCCCAACGACTAAAATCGAACTGGCCGCAGGAAGTCGCGGTTTGGTACAGATCCGTCAGGTCTTCCAATTGCGAGCGAAAACTGTTCGTCCCCACCATTACGCCGAGACGTTCAGGATCGAGCGTGGCATCATCCAAACTAGCATCGGCCCAAGCCAGTTCGGCAGCGGTAAAACCGAGCTGCGTCTCGCGATTCATCACTTTCAAGCTTTTGCGCGGCTTGACGTATTGCTTCGGCTGAAAATCGAGGACTTCGCCTCCGATCGGTATCGGATAGTTGGCCTGGGATAAACGCTCGATCTCACGAACGCCACTTTGACGATTTTTGATAGCCGACCACACAGCCTCGCGGCCAACGCCCAAAGGGCAGGCAATTCCAACACCAGTGATAACGACTTCTTGCATGGCAAATGACGAAGAAACAAGGCGAACCCCGACCGTAAGGGACGGGAGAATGGCACTAGTTTATCTTCGATTTGGCAACGTAACAAGCTTCACTCCAAGCGTCGCTTTGCAACTTCGCTAACCGGCATTATCGTTCATCTGATCGCCCAGCCGCATCCCCTGCTGCTCCGGTCGCTTACGCTCGCGGTTCGCTGGCATTCTCGTTCATCCATTCGCCCAGTCGACGCATACCCTCTGCAGTCGAAACGCTTGGTTCGTACCCAAAATCACGCCGAGCCGCCGAAATATCAAACCAGTGCGACGTCGCCAGTTGTGCCGCCAAAAACCGCGTCATCGGCGGCTCGCCGCTTAGCCCCAACACCCGATACACAGTTTCCAAAACCACCCCCACCCGCCAAGCCGCTGTTTGCGAGATCGATTTCTGCACCGGCGGCAACCCAACCAACGACAAAATCTCGTCAATCCACTCCCAACAATTCACCGGCTCGCCCTGGCTAAGAAAATACGCCTTGCCCGCCACCGGCGAATCTTCGCCGGCCAACGCATCCGCAGCCAGCAAATGGGCTGCAGCCGCATTTTCGACGTAAATCATATCGACCAAGTTCTTGCCGCCTCCCACGCGCCGCAGCCGGCCCGATTTTGCACGAGCGATGAGCCGAGGAATGAGATGCTGGTCGCGCGGGCCCCAAATCAAATGCGGTCGTAAGGCACAAGTGCGAAGCTGCTCGTCACTAGCCGCCAACACGATTTGTTCGCCCAGCGCTTTGCTGTGCGAGTAAAAGCTGCGATGCGTTGAAAGCCACTCGAGCGCCAAGGGGGTTGTTTCATCGATGTTTGTTTGGTCGACGCCGGCAAACACAACGCTCGGGCTGCTGGTGTAAATCAACCGCGATACGCCATGCCTGCGGCACGCATCGACGACGTTTTGAGTTCCGACGGTATTGGTTTCGTGGTAGGGTTGAGGTTGGACGTAGGTGCCAGGGCGAGCGGCGACGTGGAAGACCACTTCGGCGCCTTGGCAGGCGTCGCTAACGTCGCTAAGGTTGGCGATATTGCCGCGTACTGTTTCTACGTCGAGCGCTGTCAATTCGGGGTACGCCCCTCGCCCAAAGCTACGTACGCGGTCGCCACGCGCAACGAGCTGCTCACAAATATAGCGGCCCAAAAAACCGCCGCCGCCGGTAACAAGTACTTGCATGAGAAAAAACCGGTTAGCGTCGGCGGCAACGCCGATAAATCAATAAAAGGTCACCCTACTCTAACGATCCGCAGAAGCAAGCTGCTCTGTTGCCCAAGCGGCCAGTTGTTCGCGGTTGATTTTTGCGTTGTGGCGTACGTCGGTAGGCAGGCACTTATGGATCAGGATAATCGGGAAAGAAGTGAAACTGTGTTCTCCGTACCAAATTTCTTCAATTCGAGGCTCGATCGAACTCCATTGATCCCACAACGCCTGCCCGGTGTTAGCGGTTTGATATGAGGGCTCAAATTCGACGACTAATACTGGTCGTCCTTGGTCTGGACCAACGCCGACCAGAGCGGTCCTCTTCACATTCGGGAGTGAATTGAATACTGATTCAATGGGTACCGTAAATAAATCCCCATTTCCGTGGCGAATTCTCTGCGCCTTCCGTCCGCAGTACCAAAAACGTCCCTGCTCATCAAAATAGCCAACGTCGCCCATGCGGTGCCAGAGGGTGTTGCCGTCGGGGATTTTTGCGATGG
>JAADGD010000163.1:12887-18993 GCA_013152515.1 Planctomycetota bacterium | reverse complement strand
TCCTGCGAAGGTAATCGGCTACTTGGAAAACAACCGCCAGCACATGCGTTACGACGAATACTTGGCTGCCGGTTATCCTATCGGAAGTGGGTGATCGAAGACGCTTGCCGTCACGTGGTCAGAGATCGCATGGAACTGAGCGGGATACGAGTTTCACTCTACGCAAGTTGGGAAAATCCCCTAAATCGCAGTAACGAAGAAAGGCGGCTTTTTCACCGAACCGCGCCCGTAAGGAAGCGTTCCAACAGGCATCGAACTCTATTGATGCTTTCTTACGGGCGCGGTTCGGTGTTTCGCAATGTGTCGTGATTGAAGTTAGAGTACCGACCTGGGACCAATGGCTGAAACTCCTTCGGAGTAATTTTAGCGGTGCGTTGGCCGGAACTAGCGTTGGCGCAGCTCGGGCATGGCGCGCAGGCAACACATGTTCGTGGCGCTTGCCAGAACTGCGTTTTCGCTCGTCACGGCCTCCTTAGGGACAAAATTTTGCATGGCGGCGAGGCGTAGCTCGCCGGCTATTTTTCATCCTTCATCCTTCCCTAAATGCGCACCTCGCGTCCCGAGCTATCTTCGCACTCGATCTTGAAATACTCGGGCGAGACGTCTTCTCTTCCGTGGATCAGCACTTGCAAGTTGTGTTCGTCTTCGAGGTTGGTTAGCTCGCGACGTTTGCGGTTGTTGAGGTAGTTGCCGACTTCGTCCTCGACGGTGACCGTGACTTTGGCGATGCGCTCTTCTTGGGCGGCCATGATGAGCTTACGGACGACTTCGATTGCCATGCTTTCGGCCGATTTCACCAAACCCGAGCCGACGCAGCCGGGGCATTCTTTGTAGACGCTCCGTTTGAGGCTGGGGCGAATTCGCTGGCGGGTCATTTCGATGAGACCGAAGGGGCTGGTGCGGAGGATTTTGGTTCGCGCGCGGTCGCGTTTGACGGCGTCGCGCAAGGTGTGCTCGACCGTGCGACGGTAGCGTTCGCGTCGCATGTCGATAAAGTCGTTCACGACGACACCGCCTAAGTCGCGCAAACGCAATTGGCGGGCGATTTCTTTGGCGGCGATTTGGTTGAGCTTGAAGGCGGAGTCTTCTGCCGATCCGCTAGTGCGAAAGCTGCCGCTGTTGACATCGATCGCGACGAGGGCTTCGGTTTGGTCGATGACGAGTGATCCGCCTCCTTTGAGTGGGACTTGGCGTTGGTTGATGCGCGAAATCTCTTCGTCAAGCTTGTATTTATTGAACAGCGGCTCCTTGCCTTCGTAGAGGTGCAGTCGATTGGCGTAGCGTGGCATCACCACTTGCAAAAACTCTTTGGCTCGCTCGTAGGCCTCTGGCTCGTCGATGTGGATCGCGTCAACGTCGCTGGTGAAGATATCGCGGATGGTGCGGATGATCATGTCGCTTTCTTCGTAGATGTCGATCGGGCCGGGCATTTTTTTGATGCGGCGGACGATGACTTTCCACAAGCGCAGCAGGTAGGCAAGATCGCGCGACAGTTCTTTTTTGGTTCGATCGGTGCCAGCGGTACGGACGATGAAGCCGACACCCTTGGGTGGGTTCAGTTCACGAAGGATATCACGCAGCCGACGGCGATCGTCGTCGTCTTCGATTTTGCGCGACACGCCGATTCGCCCTAGCGCCGGCATCAGCACGAGGTAACGTCCCGGAATACTGATGTAAGTCGACAGCGTCGGACCTTTGGTGCCGATGCCTTCTTTGATGACTTGGACCAACACTTCGTCGCCACGGCGAAAGATGTCTTGGATCGGCGGCTTGATGCGCGGTCGGACGCCGGGCCGCACTTTGTGGCGTGTGGCGGTTCGCGTGCCGCCGCCGTTGCCGTCGTCTGAAGAGCTTTCTTCCTGTTTTTTCGGAGGAGGATTTTGAGTGCCGTCAGGTTGGATCGGTTTGTCGGGATCGTAACCGCCTTGGCGAAAGTATTGCGATTCGACATCGCTGATGTGCAAAAAGCCATTACGACCGACGCCAAAGTCGACGAACGCCGCCTGGATGCTCGGTTCGAGGTTGACAATTTTGCCTTTGTAGATGTTGCCGACGTAGTTGTCTTGGCTACTACGCTCGACGTAAAGTTCTTCGAGTTGGCCATCTTCAACAATCGCAATCCGGCATTCCTCCGGCTGAGCGACGTTGATTAGCATCTCTTGTTTCATAGTTAAAACTTTCAGTTTTAGGTTGTGAGTTGTGAGGCGCTGGCGCTAGTTGGCGGCTGTGTAAAAACGTCGTCGAAGACGACATGTAACTCGCACCTAGCGACTGGTAACTAGCGCCTCTCACTACATTGGAAATTCGGGGAAGACTTTTGATAATTTTTCTCGAAGGTATGTTTTTATGTCGCGAGCGCTTTCTAAGGTGCGCACACGCGCGGCTACTTGTTCGCATTTTTCAATCGTAACGCTGCGGCAGACTCGTTTGATTTCTGGCACGGCAGCGGGGGTAACACTGAGGGAGCGTAGGCCGAGGCCGAGCAGTAGCATCGTATACATCGGATCGCCGCACATTTGACCGCACATGCTGATCGGTACATTGGCTTTGTTGGCCGCCTTGATAGCCATGTCGATCATGCGAATTACCGCTGGATCGGCGGCCGTGTACAAATTGGCTACGTCTTTGTTGCTTCGATCAACGGCTAGGCAGTACTGGATGAGATCGTTGGTGCCGATGCTGAAAAAGTCGACCTCTTCGACAAAGCGGTCCATCATCATCACCGCCGAAGGGACCTCGACCATCATGCCGACCTTCAAATCGCGGTCGAACGGCACGCCAGCCTCTTCGAGGTCTTCCATCGCATCGGCCAACACCATCCGTGCCTGTCGTAGCTCCATGATTGTGCTGATCAACGGGAACATAATGCGGATTTCGCCCAAAGCGCTGGCCCGCAAAATCGCGCGGAGCTGGATCCGAAACAAATCGCGGTTACGCAGCGCAAGCCGGATGCTACGCAAACCGAGAAATGGATTGCGTTCGTCCTCGGGGTTGGGCAACGAGCGCATCTTGTCCGCACCCAAGTCGAGCGTGCGCATCACGACCGGCATGTCTTTCATCGCCTGCACGACCGAAGAATATGACTCGAAATGCGTTTCCTCGGAAGGATCGTCATCGCGTCCCAGGTAGAGAAACTCGGTGCGGTACAGGCCGATGCCGTCTGCGCCGCGTTCTTTGCATTGTTTGACTTCGTATGGAAATTCGATGTTTGCTAAGAGCTGGATACTTTGGCCATCTTTGGTTTCGGCGGGCAGCTCGCGTAGCGTGCCGAGCTTGACAGCCAGATGGCGTTGCTCTTCGACCTCGTGCCGATAACGGGCGAGTGTTTCTTCGTCGGGATGCAAGACGATCTGCCCCTGATCGCCGTCGATAATGACGGTGTCGCCCCCAGACACATCGGTCAGAAACGGGCCGACGCCAACGACGGCAGGAATACCTAAGCCTTCGGCAACGATCGCGGTGTGGCTGCCTGGTCCGCCGATCTCGGTGACCATCCCCAACGCAAACTGGGGATTGAGGTTGGCCGTTTCGCTGGGCGTGAGATTGTGTGCCAAGACGAGCACCGGCGAAAGCACCTGGGCGAGTTCTTCTCGGCTACGCCCCAAGAGATTCCGTAGGATACGTTTTTCGATATCAAAAATATCGTTCGCCCGTTCAGCCATGTACTGGCCTTCGAGCGACTGAAACACCTTGGCATAACGACGCAGAGCGCGGCTGACCGCGTATTCGGGCGAGTAATGTCGTGTACGGATCATCTCTTCGATTTCTTCGTGCAGTCGAGGATCGCGGAGCATCTGGAGATGGGCCGAGAAAATCGCCGCGTAATCGTCGCCCAATTGCTCGGCGACTTGCTGGCGATTGTGTTCGACCTCGGCCACCGCCGCGTCGAAGGCGAGATTCAAACGCTCAAGTTCTTCCTCGACCGCATCGCGCGGCAAGAAACGACGGGGGATCCGAAATCCCTCGTTATCGAGAACGAGTGCTTCGCCGATCGCAATACCTGGCGATACAGCAATGCCTTGGAGGCGTTCCATTGCGCCCTCACTACGGAGCGCCAGCAGAGGCGGCCGGTGGGCACACAAGACGTAAAAAAAGTGGGGAGTGGGCAGCGGACAGTCTTTGGAATCGTCCTGCGATTTTGACTGTCTACCGCCTACTTATTCCTGGCTCTTCGTTCACATCGAGTGCTTACCAACGCTTGTCTCGGCTGGGCGTCAACGTGTTCGTTGCGGCCAAGAGGCTCGAGGTTAGGTGTCGCTAGGGGTTGGACGACTGGCGTCTGAGGGTGCCTTTGATCGGGTGTCTCTGACCACAGCACCCCTCGACGGTCGCGCGACTCGTTACCCTGAACTTCCTTGGCTCATTGTTTCATCGGTTGCAAAATCGCTCTCAACCAATCGCACCAGCGCCTCGAGAGCAGCTTCGGCATCAGCCCCGGTCGCTTGCAGGGTCAATTCAGTCCCTTGCGCAGCACCCAAAGTCAGCACATGCAAAATGCTCTTGGCGTCGACGCGATGGCTATCGCGAATCACTTCAATATCTGAATCAAATTGTAGCGCCAGCCGCGCAAACAACTCCGCAGGCCTTGCGTGCAGGCCTTGGGGATTGCTAATGACTACGGTTTTTTCGGTGGCTGACATGCTGCTTTGACTTTTTCTTTGCGGGCTAGCGTACTTGCAAAAACTATACACATTGCCGCAGTCGTTAAAAGCGATCCTCGCCGGAGCGAGGGACTTCAAACACTTACTTTAGTTTCCATTAAACAAACTGGTTGTTGTCGGCTTCTTCGAGCAATTGCCAAACATCGTCTGGGGTCTTGCTTTGTTTGAGAAAACGACAAAAGGTCTCGTCACGTAACTGACGAGAAATGTTTTCTAGCGCCCGCAGATGATCTCCGGGTCGATCAGGAGGTGAGACAAGCAAGAACAGCAGGTGAACTTTTTCGCCATCGAGGCTATCGAAATCGACGCCCTCTTCGCTGACCGCGACCGTCCCCACCAACTCGCTCACGCTCGGGTGCTTGGTATGCGGCACGGCAACTCCTCGACCGATGCCGGTACTTCCTAGCTCTTCACGTTTAAGAATCGCTTCGACAATACTTTCCTGCTCGTCTTCGGCAATTTTGCCAGATTCGAGCAGAGCTGTCGCCATCGATCGAATGACTTGTTCTTTGTTGTCAACATCGATGGTCGTGCGAATTGCTTCGCGGCTTACAAAATCAATAAACTTCATGACGTCTCTTTTTACCTCTGTCACCAAAATGGGGATACCAATGAGGACTACGATAGTTACGGATAATAGGTATCGAAAATAAAAGGCACCGAATCAGTCATCGATGTCATCATACACGTCTTCTTGCGATTCGGACTCCGAGAGTACTTCTCCCTGGTGTGGGGTCATGTCCTCTCGCGGCATAGGATGTCGGTGCTTCTGTTGAACTTTTTCTTTGTACTTGCGGAGTTGATGCTCAATTTTTTGAACGACAGCATCGGTCGCTGAAATCAAGTTTCCCGACTTGTCGCTCGCGACAAAATCGTGTTTATGCTCAGCAGAAACCAGTATTTCGACCGCAGGTTCCTGTTCGTTCTGCAAATCGACGATGATCTCGATGGCCATAAGCCGGTCAAAATAGCGGCTCAGCTTTTCAGCTTTGCCTTTCAATTTCTCCTGAGTCGATTCTGCTAACTGACCGTGACGAACCGAGATGCTCACCTGCACTGCCGGGCTCTCTTTCTCTGCTAAGTGCTATCGACGCTTTGATTTACTACAGATCGGCGGGCCGGGATCCGGACAGCTGATACAGGTAAGTCCTCTATTCTAGCGATTCTCTGGCCAGGAGACAAACGGGACTCTTTGAGAGGTGGTTTGTGACGGGTCGGTGGGGGTGAGTGAGCTAAAAAGCCCCTGTTTTGAAGCCTAAACCCGCCAATCGCCACTGCCACACCCTAAGAACCTATCCCAGAACTTAAATCTTCCTAGAAAACAAGCAAATAAATTACCACGGAGTCACGGAGAGCCCAGCGCGGCAAAGCCGCAACCAAAACATAAAAAATCTCACGCAAAGGCGCGAAGACGCAAAGAAACAGAAAAAGAAACCCAAAACCTC
>JAADGD010000163.1:0-12841 GCA_013152515.1 Planctomycetota bacterium | reverse complement strand
TGCGGCTTAGCGCCTTTGCGTGAGTCTTTTTTTATTGGATCCCCCTAAAATCTTTGTTCGGTGCGAAGATTTTGACCGTTAGTAACACGGAGAAGAATGTCTGGAAGTACCGGATATTCCATACTTTTCAAACCGAGGGTGTTTCTCTGTGTCCTCCGTGACTCCGTGGTTTTATCTAGCTGGAAGTTCTGGGATAGGTTCTAACTCTTCTTTGGCATCAATTCATAGGCCTCGAAAGCGTCCCAGATTTTCCTCAATTGGATTTTACGACGTTTGCTCGTGTCGTCTGGGCGATAGCCCTTGTATCTACCAGTGATCTCGCGGATGTTGAAAATAGCTAGCACTCGGTAATCGAGGCTATCGTGGTCGAGCCACCGTATCAGCCGGACCAATGCGCCGGCTTGAATCGCTTCGCGCGACTCGCCGATTTGCTGGGCATTGTAGCCCACGACCATTTCCATCAGATCTTGGGCCGCTTCTTCACCACGAATGTTCACGAAAGCTTGACGGACGCGTGACGCCACGTCGGGGCTCAGCGCCAATGCCTGCCGCAACTCTTGGATGTGCGTTTCCCAAGCGCGATTTTGCTCTCTGTCATTCAGCGTTTTGACCAGTGGTTCGAATTCCCCCACAAAAACACTGGCGGCCGCAGCCAAAATGCGAACTTCTTTTTGACGACCCAATCCTTTGCCATCGGTCAACTCTAGCAAGCGAATCCCCACAGGTTGACCCGCTGTGAGTTCCTCGGCAATATTATTGCGCGCCCGGCGCTCAACATCGGTCACCTGCTCGCGATCGACCCAGGCGGGTAATTCCTCGATCCGTTCTGGAATCTCATCGAACCCGTCAATGGTTTTCCACATGGCCGGAGCCTGTATCGTTTGGGTTCCGCCAGCGGCAGTAGGCCATTGGACACTCCCACTGGTCAGATACCATGTCGCCTTGATCGAAGCGGCTACGTTTTCGTAGTCGGTCCCCGGCACAAAAACACGCTCGACCTCGACGGCCAAACTGGCCGAACTTGCTAAGCGGAATTCTCGCAACTGGTCATCCGCTTGCATGGCAATCTGACTGCCCTTCAATCCTGCATTGAGCAACAAGCGTCCGTAGATCATCTCCAGGCACAATTCTGTATCGCTCGCCACCGTATCGAAATTTTCCAGTGGGATATGCAAACGCGTGCCTCCCGACAAATACGTATTAACGTCAGCCAGCACGACATGGGTGCGAAACTTCGGCAGCGTCAACAACACATCGCCCGTGGAAATCGGGCTGCGCGGCGGCATACGAATCCACTTGTCCTGCCTAGCGTTATAAATCAGCAACAGGTCGTTGTTGCCCAGGTAATTCCCCAGGCGTTGTGGGCCTAGAGGTTGCGGTACGGTAGGCTGGGGCGCGGCTGGTTCTTCGCTAGGTACAGTTGCCTCGGGCGTGGCGGTTGAGTCTTCGGTCATCAGCTTATCTGCCGAAGCGACAAGCACTGGCTCTTCAGCCCCGGTGTCGGATTCTCCGCTCGAAGGAATACTAGGCACCGGCAGTACTGAGTCAGGGCTCGTAGCAGCCGCGGTCGTTGTTGTTTCAGATTCAGCAACTTCCCCGAAGATTTCCTTCTCAGGCTCGATCGTTGGTGCCACAGCATCAGCCGATGGGCCCGAATCTCCTCGCGATTCTCCAGACGCTGCTCCCGACAGATTTATATTGCCAAGCTCGGTAGTGGACGGAACGGAAGTGACGGGGGACTCCGCATCAAGCGATCGACTTGGATCAGCCGGCTCAACGGGCGCATCCGAAGCGGGTGGGACCTCTGGAATAAATGGAGGTGCCGTAGTCATCGTACTTTCGCCCCCAGCAGTCGCATCGCTCGACGCATCGCCGAGGCCTTCGATCGCTATCTCGCCATCGTCAAATGCGCTGATGTCGACCTTAGACAGATCAGATGGTAGTTCTGCTTCTGGCGCCGTGGCAAACCAAACGCCAGTAATTGCGACTATTACAAACAGCGTCGACGCAATAGCCCAACGTCGACTGCGGCGTTTGGAGGCGGCTGCTTCTCGTAGGTAATCAGGAAGTTCGTGCTCGGCAAGGCTGGCGGGTTGCGCCAAGGGTGTAGCAGTTGGTGGAGCAGTCGATGTAGCGGCTTGCACGGGCGGCGCCTCTTGTGGCGCAACATGTGCGGGCTCGATCCGCAGTTTCTGGCCATTGGCCAATCGCGCAGGCAACTGATACATTCGCGATTTGAGACCCGCGTCGATTTCTGCAGGCTCGCCCAACACCATCGTCAACACATGATGGCACGAGGCAACCTCGGCCAAGTGCATGTCGGGTTCTGTCCCAGGTTCGAGGCACATCCGTTCGAAATCGGCTACTTGCTCGGGCGGTAATGTGTTGTCGAGATACTCGGCCACCGAATTCGCGTCGCCCAGATCGACCGTGTCCATCACATCGTCGCTGCCAGCGGACAAGACCGCAGGGGCACCAAGCCGCAAGCGGCGCACCGTATCGCGCGAGCGATGAATCAACTCGGAGGCAAAGTCGCTCGCTTCGATCTTGCTGCCCAAGTCTTCGTGATCGGCAGGCTCGAGGATGTCGTCCATGTAAGCCAACAAAGTGCGGAGCGTTAGTCTCATTCGTTTTCTCTTCTTTTTTTGGATTCCACCGCGGCTTCCGCCTGCGGTTATCAAAAGGAGGGTCACTGTCTATCAGTAGTAGTGGCGAACTTGCGTGGCTTTCGTGCAAGAATCTGGTGAGAAAGATAAGAAAGGGCGAGAATTTAGTGGGTGAGCAGGAAAAAAAGGGGGCAAACCTGCTCACTTAAACCCATACACGATCAGGACTTACGTGCTGATCTCTTGGCCGATGGTAGTGCAATCAGGGCGAACAGAGAAACCCCCAACTGTAGGCTGGCTACCAGCCCAGGGTGCAATGAGGGTGGGCCTGGGGGTCGCGATTTTAGCTGTAATACGCTGCTCGGTTCCCAACCATCGACCGTCCGAACCCAGGCGATTTTTGTTGCTTCGACCGACATGGGTCGCTGGCCTTGGGCATCGCGCAGATGCACCAAACAGGCACTCAACAGGGCAACAGCAACGATGGTGAGACAAGCGCGTAACAAAAGAAAAATCCTCCGGGACAAGTGGCAGCGAAATCGTTATTCGCAAGCCACGTACCCAGGCGGAGGAAAAAGGGGCATTTCCATGCCAAAACAGCTAAAAAACCACTCGATTTTGCGGTAACGAAGCTTGTGGAAGGACGCTCCGGCCGTTGCCAAAAGACAACGAATTCCCCGCCAGCGTTGCCAATCAACCACGTAGCCCTCGGCTCTGCCGAGGGATTACCGGTGGTGGATTCCTGGGTACGTCGTCGCATTTTGGAAACCAATACACAGCGTGATACACAGCGTGGTTTCATCCCCCAGCAGAGCCGGGGGCTAGGTGCCTATTAACACCGCGCGTGCCGCGAGAGTTTGCGTCGCTGGCTCAACCGACAAATTCGGTTAACTCAAAATAAAAAACGTTAGCAGTTAGCCACGCAAGAGTTACGACACAAAATGACTAGGCAAATTTTGGCGCAGGGGTATTAGCGTGTAGAATGCAGGAGAAGCTTTTCCTTTTTCTTTTCACGTTACACGGGCCAGAGGCCTAGCGCTTCGTATGGGTAAGTGCCCTGCGTTGCTGGAGTTTGTTACGATGTCTGGCAATATCAGAGAACAATTTCTTCGAGAACGAATGCGACGCACGCGCCGCGAAGCGGAAGGCTATCTCGAACTTGGGATGCCCGCGCACGCACTGCGGTCGCTCGAACGTCACGAGCAACTTGTCAGTGGCGATGCCCGTGGGTGTTATTTGCTGGGCGAAGCGCTACGCGAGATGCGTCGCTACCAGGCTGCTATCGACCCATTGCATCGTAGTCTCGAGCTGATCCCCGACGACATCCACACCTGGATGGCCTTGGCTTGGTGCTACAAACGGGTCGGCCAAATCGAGTACGCAATCGACGCGCTCGAACGTGCCGTCGACGTCGAACCGGGCAACGCAATCCTGCACTACAACCTCGCCTGCTACTGGAGCCTCGCCCACAATTCACGCATTGCCTTGCGTTACCTGGCTAACGCGCTGGACATCGACGGCAACTTCCGCGACTTCGTCCACGACGAGCCCGATTTCGATGCGCTTCGGCACGATCCAATGTTTCTTGAGATGACGATTGGATGAGTGATTTTTCGCAAACTACTGAACCGCGCCCGTCAGGAAGCGTTCAAGCAGAATTTGAACGCTGCTGAACGCTTCCTTACGGGCGCGGTTCAGTAAAAAGATTACAGTAAAAACCCCGGCCAACGCACATCGCGTCGACCGGGGTTTTGTTTTTCAACAAACTTTCCTAACAAACTTTTTTAACTAGCTGAAACTCAACAGCTTAATACGTGAACTCCACACCACCTTGCAGGCCGTGGATGAAGATCGAGCCATCGGAATCGACATGCTGAATTTGGGCAGCAGTCACGTTTTGCTGGGCAATCTGATCGAATGCCAAAGCGACACCACCAATCCCGAGCAGGCGATAGCCGCCGTACAGACGCCAGTTGCGGCTGTATTGGTAACTTGTACCCGCACGCAACTCGCCGACGAAGGCGACGTCGTTGTCTTCGTAGCGATAGTCGAAGGTCGATCCGTCGGCCGCTGTTACGACGCCACCCGTCGGAGCATCCATCCGATTCCACACTTCCATGCGGTTGCCGTACACTCCGAAGACTGAGTTCAAATTCAACGCCCAACGGCCAGAGCAGCCAAGGCGATAGATACCGTTCACACCGAACTGCGCACCGACCAAATGGTTGTCAACGTCGACGTTGCGTGACAGGAAGCCTGTCGTAGCTTGAGTCTCATTATCGTAATCGGTGCGGAACAAGAAGTCCTCGTCGACACGCAAGTAGCGAACTCCGAGTACGCCTGTCAGCGAGTACCGAGAAGCACAGCCACCGCCACAGGCACTTCCCCCGGCACACGAGTCGCAACCACCTACGTCACATCCGCCGCTGGCACATCCACTCGCGCCGTTACCGCCACGGCCACCGCGACCCAGGGCACGACCGCCTAAACCGCGGCCACCCAGACCACCTCCGTAATAAGCACCACTCGTTGAGGGAGAGCTATAGTAGCCACCTCCGAGAAGAGACATGCGAAGAAAATTCAACTCGATATTCTGCATCGAGAAGTTATTGCGGGCCGTGACTTGTCGGATGCGAATCGTGTCGAGGCCAACCGGGTTGGCAACCGGAGGAGCATAATCGAAGTAATCGTTCGCCCATCGGTTTACTCCGGCTCCGGCTCCGTCCGCATCGTATTGAATGCCGGCTTGATTGATCATGGTGTAAAGCCGATTCGCATCAGCGGCAAGGTCGGTGATCATCACCGATTGCTCGTCTTCAACCAAACCCCAGTAAACCGCTTCCCAACCGTAATTTCCACATTGCCCCAGAGTCGAACCGAAACGCACTTCAGCACCAGCGAACGTATCGTTGTCGAGGTCAGTTCGGTTGAGTACGAATTCGCTGTCCATCGGGTAATAGCCTGTGGCACTAGCAACTGGGGTCGAAAACGCCAAGCCCTTCCAAGGGTTGCCATCACGCTCCATGTACAGACCATAGAATCCACCAAACCAACGCCTGCCGCCGCGTCGACTTCCAAGACCGTTGCCCAGGAAACCACCACCAGCGCCGCAACCCGTGTCGCAGCCGCCAAAAGTTCCGCCAACGCCACAGCCGCTGCCAACGCCACATCCGCCACCTTCAAAAGTGTTGTAGACACCGCAAGAACCAGTCGCACAACCGCCGGACGAATAATTATCGTAGGCCATGGGTGCCGGAGCAGGTGCCGCCGAGTAATTTTGCATCGGTGCTGATTGCACCGCTGGGCCCGGAGCAATCGGCTCGACCGGTTGATTCAGCGTTGGTGCAGCGGCACGAGTGCCACTGCCTTGATACGCCATCGCCGTGTACTGGGGCTGTGCGTATCGTGGCTGTGCGCCGTATTGAGGCTGTGCCTGTTGCTGATACGGTGTTTGTTGCTGATATTGGGTTTGTTGCTGATACGGGCTGTAACCCTGGGTTGGGCCGCCAGTGTACGGCACAAATTGGGCGAACGCGGGTCCCCCTTGTAAAACCATGCCTTGTAGAGCCATGACAGCGGCCGAAACCGCCATCACCCCGCGTGCTCTGAACCATGAAAAATGCATTCGCTCGTCTCCTTTGCGTTGTGTCGCCCCACATCCTTGGGGGCCGAAATGCCTTTGCAGCTTAGCACTTCTAAATCGGGTCAACCGAAAGTGCTTTATCTTGCGCGTAGGCAAACTAATCGTTTCGTGCGCGATAGACCTACAGTCCCATCCTTAGAAACCAATCGACCGACACAGCAGCGGCCCATTGGTGCCGGACGTGAGCTGCCAAAAGGTTTTACTGCTAGCACGTGTTGCGATCAGAAAAATCGCCAAGGCTTCACGCGCAGAAATTACGCAGGCAGAAAACCCGACCCGATCGCGCATGTGGCCCTCGGCTCTGCCGGAGGACGGGATCATAGAAATGCTTTTTCGCGAATTTGTCCCCCGGCAGAGCCGGAGGCTATCTAAGCGGCCAGCTTTGCGGGTGCCGCAGAAGTTCCAGAGTCGGTCCCGACTCGTCCCGCGTAGAGCGAAACCATTTCGTCCGCTAGCGCGCGATAATCATCCGCCCCAGCCGATTGAGCTGCGTACTGAAAAATCGATTGCTCGAAACTGGGCGCTTCGGCCAATCGGATATTCCGACGAATTCGCGAAGCAAACAGATGGACATCCCGCCAAGGCGAAGTGCTAAGCTGTGCTTCGCCAAAGAATTTTTCTACGTCCGCGCTCACTTCAGCCGCCAACCGCGTGCCCGACTCGTACAGACACATGACCACGCCGGCCAATCGTAGCCGATCGTTCAGCCGCTTCGACACGAGGTCGATGGTCTGCAACAGCTTGCTCAAGCCATGCAGGGCCAAATAATGTGGCTGGAGCGGCAAAAAGACGTCATCTACCGCTGACAGCGCATTGATCGTGAGAATCCCCAGCGAGGGTGGACAGTCAATGAGTACGTAGTCGAACTGCTCTTCGACCAGCGCCAACTTGTCGCGTAAAATCAGCTCGCGTCCCACAACGCCCGCCAATTCGACCTCGGCAGCGGCCAAATCGATATGCGAACTGGCTACCGAAAGATTCTCGCTCACCGGTTGCCAAAGGTCGGCCAAACCGACATCGCTGGTCAGCAGGTCGTAGACGGTCGGCTGCTCCTGCTGCATACCGGTACCCAAATGCAACGAAGCATGCGCCTGCGGGTCCAAGTCGATCAACCCGACGCTCAGACCTTGGTCCGCCAACGCGGCGCTCAGATTCACCGCCGTCGTGGTTTTGCCAACGCCGCCCTTCTGGTTGATGATCGCAATCGAACGCATGATGATCCCGTTCCTTTCGCCCACAAGCTAAATTCAGAACGAGGATTATAGGAGTCGTCTACCGCCAGTCCCAGATCACTCTGACGCGGTGCTAGCATTCGCCGTGCGAATTGCAAATTGGCCATTCGCCAATGCAAATTTGAAATTGAATAGGGCCATTGGCAGGCGAACGGCAAAGTCACTTTTCTCCCCTACCTACAAGACTCTAACCACAACGACACAACGGCCACAACGCGCGCGTTGACGGATAACTGGCACGTTGTGTCCGTCGTGTCGTCGTGGTTTATTTTCAATCCTTGGCTAGAAATTAGGACTTTGCAGTCCTCCTGGGCCATTGGTCAATTTGCAATTTCTGCCAACCCCAACGCCCCAAAATATTGCTGAAGCGAAGCTGTCATCGGCTCACAGGAAAAGGCAATCACCGATTGATTCGTCGGCTCGTACTTCCCTATTTCGCTCAAATTCCCTGACAGCAACACCTGCACTTGCCGCTCGCCTTCGTGAAAGCGCAGGCACCAGCGCCACTCGATCGCCGCAGAATCAAGTGGCTCGCCCCAGACGTAGTTGCGATCGCTCATCAGCGCGTGCCGCAGGTGCGCCTGACCGCGTGCATGGCTGAGGTCCTGTACTTCATGGAAATCGATCGACATTATGTTCAAATGCAGGGCCGAAACGGTCAGAGCCCCCTCCTCCCAAACCTGGAGTCCCTTCGATTCCGCGATCAATCGCGACGCTTCTGGTCCCCAAAACTGCGACGCCCGATGGGCCGCCTCGTAGCGATACCACCAGGAGGTTAGCCCGAGCAAAAATGCTAAGCCTACGAGGGCGAGAACGAGTTTTGTACCGGATTGCTGCATAACGTTCCGGCGATCTATTAGATCGCGGTTATTGTGGTGGTTCTTTGCAGGCGAAGTTTAGCAATAACCGCGATCTAACAGATCGCCGGAGTTACGGCTTTTCTAAGTCCCACATGGCCCAGTATACTATTACTCTTGCCCCCTGCACAAACGACCTTTTACCGGACCCACGCAATGGCTGACAAATTTGATCCTTACCGCGAAGCACTGATCGTCGAGACCGCTACCGTTTGGCCCGAGGGCACCGAACTCGACCCGCGCCATCAAGCAGAACTCGAAACCTTGCTGCACGCCAGCCCCGAAGAAGCCGACCAGCTCGAGTACGTCCGCACGCACACCGGCTTCTGCCGCCAAATTGTGGTCTCGGAAGAAGACATCGATCGCGTGACTTCCTGACGAAGAATAGAACGCGGAGGGACACGAATTTTGCGGATTTTCGCAGATTAAAAGGCAGTCTTTCTTTTGTCTATCTTTAATCTGCGCCCATCCGTTGAATCCGCGTCCCTTCGCGTTCCATTCCTTATTTCGTAACCGTTCACAACGCTGAAAGAAGAAAAAGGAAAAGCCACAGATAAACACGGATAAACGCAGATACAGATGAGGAAGAATTTTTTGTAACCGAATTTGATTGCCGAGATGCAATATCGGAGAAATAGCGGAAAAAACTCCGAAGCCCTCCAGGAAATCGGTGTTTATCGGTGTTCATCCGTGGCTAATTTTTTTCTCTCGTGAACGGTTACCTTATTTCCGAATACACTCCAATCAAACCCATCGGAAACCGACCTGTGGCAAAAGAATCCCAAACCACACGTGTCAACTTGGCTGAGCGCAGCTACGACATCCAAATCGGCAGCGGCAACCTTGCCGGGCTTGCCCCGTTTTTGCGCGCGCGCACTCGCTCCAACCATGCCGTTATCGTCACCGACACCAACGTCGACGAACTGTACGCCGACAAGCTGGGTGACCAGCTAGCTGACGACTCCTGGGAAGTCCACGTCCTGGTCGTCGATGCCGGCGAAGCGAGCAAGGCGGCCGAAGTGGCCGAGGATCTCTGGGAGACGATGCTCGCCGAAGGGACTGACCGCCAGTCGATCGTGCTGGCCATCGGCGGTGGAGTCGTCGGTGACTTGGCTGGCTTTGTCGCTGCCACTTTTACGCGCGGGCTGCAATTTTTCCAGATACCAACGACGCTGCTCGCCCAAGTCGACAGCTCGGTCGGTGGCAAAGTTGGCATCAATCTGCCCGGCGCCAAAAATATGGTCGGCGCTTTTTGGCAGCCCGAAGGTGTGTTGATCGATGTCGATGTCCTCGCTACGCTACCTGATCGCGAATACCGCGCGGGCTTGGGCGAAGTCGTCAAATATGGAGTGATTCTCGACGCCGATTTTTTCTCGTATCTCGAACAAAATGTCGACGCAATCAACGCCAAAGACCCTGCTGCGCTGCGGCACATCGTCCAGCGCTGCTGCCGCCTCAAAGCCGACGTGGTCGAAAAAGACGAACGCGAAACGACCGGTCTCCGCGCCGTCCTCAACTACGGCCACACTTACGCCCATGCGTTTGAGGCTGCCGGCAACTACGGCGAAATGCTGCATGGCGAAGCGGTTTCGATCGGGATGGTGTGTGCGGCGCGGCTCGCTAAACGGATGAATCGCGTTGACGATGCTTTTGTGGAACGCCAATTTGCGCTGCTCGAAGCGTTGTCGCTTCCCACCGCCACGCCCGACTATGACGGCGAAAATCTGCTCGCCCTCATGCGCCACGACAAAAAAGTCGACGACGGGCAGCTACGCTTTGTGCTGCCCGACCGGATGGGGCATGTCGAGTTGGTAAAAGAGGTGCGCGTAGAGGACGTGTTGGCATCGCTAACATCCTGAAAACTGGCATCCTGAAAACAGGCACTCTGAAAGCTGCACCCTAAAATGCCTTTGCTGCCTGTCGTGCTACCGTCGTCCGTCACGCGAGGCTTGGCCTTTGGCCATCGCTAAAAATTCGCGGGCCATCTCGGGACGTAGGCGGTTGTGATACTGCAACCGCGTGAGCCATTGCGAAATTTCTTGTTGCGACGGTTGGCGGTTGGTGACGAGCTGGAACATGCGGCGGACATATTCGGCATCGTCAGCGTTGGACTGATAATAAAATTCGGGCGTGCTAAGGATTTGCAACTGGGCGTCGGTCAACGAACCACCTCGATCGAGGTGAGCTTGCCAGACGTACAGCTCTTGGGCACGCGGTTCGCGCCGCAAGTATTCGCGGAACCAAGTGCTGATTTGTGCAATTGGATCGCGTTGGTTTGGTAGTCTGCCGCCACCACCGCCACGGTAAGCGGTCGCGTTTGATTCGACGAGGAGCTGGATGTTTTGGCTATTGCTGCCGTTATTTCCGAATATGGGAACATCTCGCCGCACGGAATATATCTGCCGACCTGCCGACGTGATGTTGGCGTGCAACACGTAGTTGCGTCGCGAGTCGATTTGCGTCGGGTCGTAGTCGAGACTGAACGTAATCGGTTGGCGGGCGGCGGTGTACGATTGACGAGTGAGTGTGACCGGGCGTGAATTGCCGTAGCTCAGCACTTCGCGCAGTTCGACGTTGAGGACCGCGTCGCGCGGCAAGGCCGAGCGATCACGAGAGGTAACCGTGCCGGTGATGCCTTGGTGACGCGGGTCGAGTTGCAGCGGCATGTTGAGGAGATTGCCACCGCGGTTGTTTTGAACGAGAATGCCCACCCAACCTTGCGAGTCGGCAGAACGTTCGAATTCTTGCCCGACGTCGTAGAGCGAGCCGTTGACGTAGCCGACCTGATAGCCGTGAACAGCGATGATACGATCGCCCGTTTCGAGGCCTGCACGCTCGGCCGCCGAGCCGCGGACGACTTGCGTAATACGCACTCCAGTCTCCGTGTTTTCGGGATAGATGCCGAGCCGCCACTTTTGCCAAGTCCGTGCTTGATTTCCCGCGTTAGGATTGCCCGTGTTTGGATTTGTAATATTCGGTTGATAGCTACCACCATTTTGCCAGGAGTTGTTGCGCAGCGGGTCGATGGCTGGCAGCGAGGGGTCGTTCCAAGTCGGTGCAGCCACTCGAGTACTCGAGCGATTGCGAATCGTTGGCACCGTTTGCCGGTCATAACCAAAGGAAGGATCGGCAACGTTATTCGCGTTGGGACGAGCCCATTGGGGAGCGTTGCGAATTGTGGTATTGGAGCGACTGGAATTAACGGCAGAACATTCTTGAGTACCGATGAATAGGGTGAACAAGAATACTAAAGCGACGAGAGATTGTTTTTGCATAGGAGTACCTGATTGAAGAGGAGCGGTGTATTGTGTGGAGGAAGTTCAAGCTTTGTTGTCAAACGGAAAGAATGCAAAATGCAAATTGGCTAATGCAAAATGCAAAATCTGGATCTGGCATTGCTTCAGGTTTTTTCATTTAACAATTTGCATTATTTATTTTGCATTTTGCATTACTTCTTCAACGAGAAATCCCTAACCCCACGGCATCGAGCGCCACGTAGGCGGGGCGTGCGGGGATCGCCTGGAAGCCGGCTTTGACGACGTCTTCTTGACCTAGACGGCTGAAAACGTATTTGATGAATTCTTGCTGCAAGGCAGGCAGCTTCTCTTGGGGATCGTGTTTGACGACCAATTGCAGGCGGCGGACCAATGGATAGCCACCGCGATCAGCTTCCGGCGAATCGATCGCAACAAAACCTTCTGCTTTGCTAAAACCGAGCGGCACAGCACGTACGTTGGACGTGGCATAGGAAAGGCCGCTAAAGCCAATGGAATTCGGATCGTTGGCAACCGCTTTGAGCATCGAGACGTTGCCTTTGTGCGTCTGCAAATCGTCACGCATTTTGGCGCCGAGCATGACCGACTGTTGAATGAAAACTTGCGAACCTGTGTCGTATGTTCGACCGTGGGCGACGATCGGTCTGTTGGCCCACTCACCGGTCAGACCGAGCTGTCCCCAAGTGCGCAAAGGTTTTTTCTCGCCTCGGCGGCAATCGACGGAATAAATTGCGTCGAGCTGCGCCAGCGTGAGGCCTTGGATCGGGTTGTCTTTGTGGACGAAAATACCGGTCCGCTCCATGCAAGGTGTGAGGACCGTCGGTCCGTAACCGAACGCTTGGCGGAAGTCTTCGACCTCTTCGCGATGGACGGTACGACTGAGCAGGCCGATGGTTGTTTTGCCAGCTTTGACATCTTTGACCGCCTGACGCGAACCGTTGACTTCGATCGAAATCTTGACATCCGGATAAAACTGCGTAAATCCGTCGATCCAAACGGCCGCGATATGCGACAGCGTGTTCGAGCCGCCCAGCTTGAGTTCGCCAGAGAGTTTTTCGACCGGTCGATAGTAAGGCAAATTGGGGTCAAGCGCGCCGGCTTCTTGGTGCAGTGCATTCTCGGCAAGTGACGTGACTGAACTACTGACGACGATGGCTATCAGCAGAAAGAATCGGAAACAATGGTGCATGGGTCGGTACTCCGGATAGCCGGCGAGCTACGTCTCGCC
>JAADGD010000026.1 GCA_013152515.1 Planctomycetota bacterium | reverse complement strand
GGTCACTTCGTGCAATCCATCAGCCCGCTGATCGCCAGAGGCACGAAGCGGCTTGCCATCAATACTCGCCTCGGTCGCCCGCGCAATGCGGTTCATCATGCTGACCGCCTGGGTCGGATATTTGCCGATGGCAGTTTCGCCCGAAAGCATGCAGGCATCGGCACCATCAAGGATGGCGTTGGCCACGTCGGTGGCTTCGGCGCGCGTGGGACGGAGATTTTCGTGCATGCTGTCGAGCATCTGTGTCGCGATGATCACCGGTTTGTGAAATTCTTGACACTTTCGGATGATCCGTTTTTGCGCGAGGGGCATTTCGGCCACGTCGATTTCGACGCCTAAGTCGCCGCGAGCGACCATGATACCGTCTGCTTCCGCAACAATTTCGTCGAGTCGTTCGAGCGCCTCGGGCTTTTCGATTTTGGCAATCACACCGGCTGTCGAACCGCTTGATCGCACAATGCCCTTGAGTGTTCGCACTTCGTCAGGCGAGCGAACAAAGCTCAGGCTGATAAAATCGATGCCTGCCTTGGCAGCCCAGATGGCATGTTTGTGATCCTCCACACTAATTGCCGGCGCACTGAGATGAACGCCCGGAAGGTTGATGCCCTGGCGGCTCCGAATCGTGCCTTCTTGTACAACTCGCAGGTGAGCCCGACCGGGGGAAAGGTCTTCCACCACCATGCTGACTGTACCATCGGCGAGCATCACCTGATTGCCCACCGATAGCTCGTCGACCAGCGGTTCGTAGCTGGTGGTCAGCTCGTTGGGCTGCGTTGGTTCGCTGGTGACGAAAAAGAATTGCTCGTCACGTCCACAAAAAATGCTTTCGCCTTCTAATTCTCCGAGCCGAAATTTTGGTCCTGCCAAGTCGGCCAAAATAGCAATCGGCTCATCCAAGTCCTCGCCGAGCTGGCGGATGCGGTCGACAAAAACTTGCAACTGCTCAGGTTCGCCGTGGGCCATGTTCAGGCGAAACACGTTGGCCCCCGCTCGAATCAATTGGGCCAGCTGTTCGAACTCGCCGCAGGCAGGCCCCACGGTAGCGACGATTTTGGTCCGTGCTTTTTTGGAGGGATCTTGGGGCATCTGTTGCTCTACAGGA
The DNA here is from genome assembly GCA_013152515.1 of Planctomycetota bacterium. Lineage (GTDB taxonomy): Bacteria > Planctomycetota > Planctomycetia > Pirellulales > Lacipirellulaceae > Bythopirellula. Next base: position 15,641 of record JAADGD010000026.1, on the reverse strand, counting down.
AGAGAAGCGGCCTCGGGTGCCCTGTTGCTAGTCATTTCATCCGTGGTAATACTACTGCTAGACATTTCCGCCTCTGTCGATGGTAAGCTGGGTGCTAATGGAGTCATCTTATTGTTGCCCCTAAATTGGATATTGGGAATACGGAAAGCCTACGGCAGAATGACGAATGACGAATGACGAAGTTTGGACGACGAAGATGGCGTGTTTCTCGACATTCGTCTCCCGTCCCTTACGGTCGGGGTTCACCTGGCTTTTCGTCATTCTCCTCCCACCTTGTGGCTGCAAGCGTCTTCAACCATACTTTTTCTTTACCGTGATTAGGTTGCTGGCAGGAATTTCAGGAGGTTTAGCCCCTCCGTGTTTTCATCGCCTCCTCGTCACAAGCGTTGTAACTCCTCCGAGCAGCCTGTTCGTTCGTAGGATAGGCTTCTGGGCGTGTTGTTTATACAAGAGTCGGCCCGAAGGGTCAGTCACATGCCAGCCCAGGGCAAAGCGCAGCGCCGCCCTGGGTTAGCCGTCGAATTGTAGAGAGCCCTGAAAGGGCGAAACAATGTGATTTTAACCGTGATCACCGTTTATTGTTTCGCCCTTTCAGGGCATACCTGAGGAACATAGCCACCCAGGGCGGCGCTGCGCTTTGCCCTGGGCTGATATGTTTTGGGCCTTTCAGGCTGACTTGTGTATAAACGACAGGCGAGAAGCCTATCCTACGTTTTGGATCACCATGAAAAGCGACTACTGGCAAGATAAGGTTTGCGTGATTACTGGGGCATCGTCTGGCCTGGGGGCGGCGATTGCTCGTGTGTTGGCCGCGCGCGGTGCGCAGCTCATCCTTGTGGCTCGTCATCTCAAGCGGCTCGAACAAACCGCCGACACGTTACGCGCCTTGGGGGGCAAAGTGTTAGCTGTGGGTGCCGATCTGACCGTCCAGCAGGACGTCGACAACTTGGTTCAACAAGCGGTCTTGCGTTTTGGCCAAGTTGATTTTTTGTGCAACTGTGCTGGCCGCTCGTCACGCGGAGCGGTACTCGACACCACTCCCGAAGATTTCCAACAACTGCTCGACATCAATTTTCTGGCCACCGTCCGCACCACCCGCGCCTTCGCGGAGACGCTGCTTCAGCAGCGGGGGCACGTAGTACAAATCGGCTCGCTAGCAAGCAAAGTGGCCGCCCGCTACTTGGGGGCTTACCCAGCCAGCAAATTTGCCCTCGCTGCCTACGCGCAGCAACTACGCCTCGAACTCGGCCCCGCCGGCCTGCACGTATTGCTTGTTTGTCCTGGCCCCATCGTTCGCGACAGCGCCACTCCCCGCTATGCCAACGCTTCCCAAAGTTTGCCCGTCGAGGCCCAGCAGCCCGGAGGCGGAGCCAAGCTGCGCGGCATCGAGCCGACATGGCTCGCCGAACGTATTCTTCTCGCCTGCGAAAAGCGTCAGCTCGAATTGGTCGTGCCGTGGAAAGTTCGCATACTGCTGACGCTTGCGCAGCTTTCGCCACGGTTGGGCGATTGGCTGTTGCTTCGAGCAACGTCAGAGTAGCACGCCTCTCCGAGAGTCGCCGGATACTCACGACTCGGAGAGGCGTGCCACACTAATGCCCCGCTGCGCCAATCACTGTAAAGCTCAGCACTAGAAACACAAGATAAGCAAGGAGCAAGAAAGCACCAAACGGGCGGTTCATTCTCTCGCCCGAAAAAGTAACGCCGACGCGGAAAACAAACAACACCAACAACATGCACGGGAGCATCACACGGAAGAAACCCGGACTAGCCTCCAGCCCCGCCGGCGTAAGCGCCGCCGACGCGCCTGCGACAAACAACACGTTGAGAATATCGGCCCCGATGATATTGCCGATTGCCAGATCGCCGTGATCTTTCCGCGCCGCCGTAATTGCGGTGACTAGCTCTGGCAGCGAAGTCCCAAACGCAACGAGCGTCGCCGCGACGACTCCTTCGGGCACGCCCAGCCTGACGGCCGCTTCTTGAATCGCGGGAATCAGCAGGTGGCTAGCACCGACCACCACACCAATGGCGGCCAACAGCTTGCTGATGACCAACCCCATTGGCGCCGCCGCATCGGTTTCAAATTCTTCTAGCTCCTTTGCACCACCAGCGGCTTTTGCCCAGCGAACCGACATCACGAGATAACCGGCGAGTAGCACCAAAAACGTAAAACCGAACCACTGTGGCAGATTGCCACCAACCTTAAACGGGTTGCCGTTGCCCCAAGGCCAACAAGCGGCTACCAACAACCAACCGGCAGCAAACTGCAACCAGCCTTGCCGATTGACGATCGCCCGCGGCATTTTCAATGGCTTGATCAAACAGGCCAAGCCCAAGATAAGCCCTGTATCGCAAATCACCGACCCGACCGCATTGCCGAGCGCCATCCCCGGCTGCCCCTTCAAAGCCGCCAACACCGACACCGCCAGCTCAGGCGCCGTCGTCCCCAGGCTGACAACCGTCGCCCCGATAATCACCTTCGGCAGCCCTGAACGCTCGGAAAGCACGACCGCCTCGCCCACCAGCCAATCGGCCGCTTTGCCCAACACGCCCAAAATCAACACGATTTCGAACGCCAACAGCCAACCCGATTGCTCGGCAAAAAAATCGAGGAGAGCTTTGTCCATGCTGGATACCGTGGTCGCTAAAAGGGTGCCGTTAGAGAATATCGTCTTAGTACTACATCGCTAAGTCAGTAACCACGGATTGCACGGATACCACTGATTTTGGAGACTTTTGGCAGGTTGCTGAGGCATTGAACTGCCAACAACATCCATTCCTTTCATCAAGGCTTCATCCGTGAATATCAGTGCTATCCGTGGTCTTTAGCTTTTTACTTAGCGCTGTAGTATTAGGTAAGCACTTTTTACCAGGAAATGAGCAAATGACCAAGGACGAACATTTGGTAGAATCACTCGATATTCATGGTGACAGGATATAGTAAACGCCCTCCACCGAACCGCGCCCGTTAGGAAGCGTCCTTTTGATCTTGATGCCTGTTGAGACGCTTCCTTACGGGCGCGGTTCGGTTTTTTGCCTGTTAATATGGGACACTTCCTTACCGGGCGCGGTTCGGATTTTTGCCTGTTGCATTTGAAGTTGAAATACGCCCCACAAACTACAAACAAGGTACCCACCATGCTAATCGACTTTCTCATCGGCTTTGGCGCAGTCAACTCCCTGCCACACTATCTCTTCGGCCGCATGAACATCGGTGTACTGAGCCTGTTCGGGCACAGTGCGAAAGGCAATTTGTGCTACGCCGCTTTTTGCTTGTTGCTGTCATTGGGGTTGTTCGCCTACAAATACGGGTTCAATTCGATAGGCGAGCATATGATGCTTGTCGGTGTGTTGTGCGTAGTTTTCGCCTATCTCGTGCTGTGGAGTTTTGTCAATCGTCACTTGCGAAAAGATCCGTGATTTGCGTTGCAATTGGGCCAAGCAATCGTTTAGGATTTCGTAGAGATTGCGCCCCGAAGAATTTTTGTAACCGTTCACGCGAGGGAAAAAATTAGCCACGGATGAACACAGATAAACACCGATTTCCTGGAGAGATTCGGGGTTTTTCCGCTACTTCTTTCTTTTCGGCAATTGAATTCGGCTAATAAATCCTTTCCTCATCTGCGTTCATCCGTGTTTATCTGTGGCTTTTCCTTTTTCTTCTTTCAGCGCCGTGAACGGTTACGAATTTTTTGCCGCCGATGGACGCCGATAAACGCAGATGGTTTTTCCTGGTTCCCAGCATCTGCGTCTATCAGCGTTTATCTGCGGCTTTTTGTTTTTCTACGCAGAGGGTTTTGCCAAATTGACAAGAGAGTATTTGGCAAAACTTTCGTACTTTTGCACACCTTGATTTGTAAAAAACGCTTGTGACAAGTGATTCGCTGAAACGAAGCTGTGCAAAACCTCGGAGGTTTTGCCACGAAAAAACCGTTTTTGTTTCGCGTGGCAAAACCCCAAACGGGGGGCTTGGGGTGCTGGGGTGAGCTATGGTTGGGGATGGTGAGCGGAGAGTGGAAAGTCTTCTGTGAGAGAGAGGCGACGTGGCCGTCGCCGCCAAACCACGTTTTTTGAATGACCAGGAATTTGATGAGTGCCGTGACCGTGAATTCTACCGACTCCTCCACGCGTCGTGCTTGGCCGATGCGGATGTGGCTGGCTGCGCCTGATTGGGTATTTCGTGTGGCGGGAGCGGCGTTTTTCTTTGGGTTTCTTTGGCAGCGGATTCAGAAGTATCGGGCAGCGTCTTGGGAAGCGTTTGCTCCCTATGTGATCTTTCCGGGCGGCGAGCGTATTGATATGCCGTGGGCGCCGGTACTCGTCGACCTTACTTTTGTGTTGATCGCGCTGAGCTTTTGTTTTCGGATGCCACCCCGCTCACGGGTAGCCAGTGGTTGGGTGGTGGGCTATTCGTTGCTCACGGCGTTTGCCCCGTTGCTCTTGCTGTGGATTGCTCCGGTGCTGGGATATTTTAATCCCGATTGGCAGGTGGCATTCGATACTTTTATGTGGCGAAGAGTTTTTACTTGGCAACTGGCGCTGCTGGGAGGAGTGCTTCTAACGATCGGCAATCTGCTTGACGTCTGGGGCTATAGCGTGTTATGGCGCAGTTTCAGCATTGTGCCAGAACCACGTGAGTTGAAAACGAACGGACCCTATCGGTTTGTCCGCCATCCCGTTTACTTGGGGCAATTTCTCGCGCAAGCGGCGGTCTTACTCGTTTACTGTCGTACTCACATCGTATGGATTGGTGTGTACGCACTGTTCATCGCGATGCAGCTGTATCGCTCGAAACTAGAAGACCGTGTGCTAGAAAAAGCCTTTGGCCAACCGTATCGCGAATGGCAGGAAAAGACGTTTTGGTTTGTTTAGAAGTTTTCAGGCGCTAGTTTTTTGGGCGCTAGTTGTTTGGCGTTAGTCAATGGACGAGAAACCTTCGGTTTCCAAAAAAAGGTTCTTCCGGAATTTTGTGGCTAAAGGTATGAGCGATTGGTTGTCCCGGTAGGGACTATTGATAATAGCCCAGCGATTTATCGCTGGGAAACGAACATAATAATCATCGAGTCCTGGAGGGACGACAGAATTGCAACGATCAGATCAGACGACAAATCAAATTTTCAGTCGTCCCTCCAGGACTTATGGATTGCCTCCTCTTGTACCCAGCGATAAATCGCTGGGCTATTATCAAAAGTCCTTCCAGGACAAAAAGTACTGACGACTAGCCATTAAATCACGGAAGAACCAAAACAACTAGCGCCTGAGAACTAGCGTCTGACAACGAAAAAGGGCCCGGGTGGCCCTGCGAGGGATGCCAACCAGGCCCTTTACGAATAGCGTCTTGCTCGTGCTGCCCGTGACGGGAACTATGTGGCGTCGTACGTTGACGCGCTTGACGAGAAATACTTGCACGCGGCTGGGTCAGGGACCAAGTCATCTGTTGCGGGCAGATCACCGTCGACCGCGTGCATGACGACTGACAGAATGTTAATGCACCTTGCGTGCCAAACGGATGAACACCTCGAAGAAAGGAGTCGGACGCTGTCAAAGACGAAGAAAACGCTCCGAGCTGCTCACTGCCGACTGCCCACCGCCCACTCGCAGTTTGTAGAAATTACACGCCGTTGTGTCATCCGAGAGACGATCGCACAGGTTAGGCAAGCGGTTTCATGCACAATGGCGCAGCAAACTTGCTAGCATCGCCTGAAAGACGGGCGAGACCTGAGCAAACTCACGGTCCTCGGCTTGGCAAAGCAGCAAATAGGTGGCGTCGTCGGTTTGAAACCCGCGGAGCCAGCAGGTGTTCGTCAGATCGAGACAAATGAAACGGACGTCGAAACCCATCAGCAGGCGGTCTTCAACCTGAAGGTCACCCGCCGGCTCGGTTTCCATGTCCTGGTACTCGGTTCGGAGGGCTGCCAGAGCCTCGTCAAAGAGGGTTTCCAGTTCAGAGTCGCGTGGATACTTGCTGAGATGCCAGAAGCCGGTATTCGGGCTCGATACGACAACTTGCTCAAGGTGATCTTCGGACGCAGCTTCGAGAACCCAGTTTTCAGGATATTCGAAGCGAAGGCCGCTATGTTCAAAAACCGATGGCATGAAAGTGGGAGTGAAAGGTGAAAGGGGTGTTCCGTTGCGAGCCGGCTCGTCCCCGAGCCCAAGTGCTAGCACTCAGCTTAACAAATTAAAGCTCGCGCGCACATGGGTTGCGGTATAGCTCATTGGCTTGCTACTATTCCGCAGCAATCCTCGTAGCAATCCCCGTAGCAATTCGGCCACTCGTGAAATAAATCCATTCGTTAGGTGACCCTTATTCCGCCTTCCTTTGTCAATACGATCGAGCATCGACGCAGCACTCGCATGAGTGTACTGGTGGGAGCGGTCCTGTGCGCAGGCCTCCTCACCAGTACGGGTGGCTGTCGGTCGATGGGCAAGAAAAAGATCGTACCCGAGTCGCTGGCAACCTGTCGCGAGCTGGCGCAAAATGGCGTGACCGCGATGGAATTAGGCGAATGGGAGAAGGCACGAACCGTCCTGGACGAAGCCGTCACGACGAGTCCGACCGATGCCGAGGCCCGGCGTCTTCTGGCCCAGACGTTGTGGCAGACGCACTCGCGTCGCGAGGCAGTCGTCCACATGGAAGCTGCCGTGCAGCTCGACCCGCGCCATGCGCCGACCGTGGTACGAGCGGGCGAGATGTTACTGGAAATCGGTGTCGTCGATCGTGCCGAGCAACGTGCCGAGCAGGCCATTGCGCTCGATTCGACGTTGGCGGGCGGCTGGGCACTGCGCGGCCGCGTCGAACGGCAGCGTGGCAACTCAAAACGGGCGCTGGCCGATCTTCAACAAGCACTACGATTTGCGCCGCACCAGACCGACGTGTTGTTGCAAGTCGCCGAAGTACAATACGAGCTAGGACGACCGCAGCGCAGCCTAAGCACTTTGCACCGCCTGCTCGACGTTTACCCACCCGGAGAAGAACCGCAACAGGCGCTGTGGTTAGAGGGTTTGGCCTACGGCGCGATGGAGCGCCATCAAGACGCCGTCGAAAGCCTAGCCGCAGCGAGCCAACGAGCCAACCCGCCCACCAATCTGCTCTATCAACTAGCCCGCGCAGAACAATCCGCCGGTCAAACCGCTTCGGCAGCCAACACCGCTCGCCGCGTCCTGGCAGTCGACCAGCAGCACGAACCGAGCAAGCTGTTGCTTGCCCAACTGCAAGGCATTGCCGATCCCGGAAAAGGTGATGTGATACGGAGGTAGCTTTACCTCAGCCGTCGGCTCTCGGCATAAAAACCCTACAACCGTCACACCCTGGCCGCTTGGGGACTTTGTTGCTCCTAGCGTTTAATCGTGAGCTATCTTTGAGCGTATCTCGGCGGTCTGCGCAACAGATTTCGCAATGCCACCGACTCCCGCCTTTCGTTGAGCCCGCCTTTCCCTGGAGTCATAACCATGCCTTCGACTGCCACTCCCGTCGCGCCTTTCATCGAGCGCCGTGAAGCAACCCCGACTAACACGAACACTGGCACCACCACAGGCCGCGAGCGCCGTCAGTTCGCCAACAGCCACGAGCATCTCTCGCCCGAAGCGAACGAATTGGCCACCGCGATCGACCAATACAAACTGCAACACCGCCGCCGATTCATCAATTTCGAAGAGATGCTCTCGATCATGAAATCGCTAGGATACAGCAAATAACGAGTGCCAAATAGCAATTGCAAACTACGGGCAAAGAACGGTATTTTGCCTACAAGAAGCTAACTCCGACGACACAACGAGCACAACGTAAAAACCGTCGTGTCCGTCGTGTCGTTGTGGTTCATTAGTCCGCGCAAACAGCAAAGTCGACTAGGCCATTTTAATCGGCATACGCCAAACATTCAGAAGCATTCTCCCCAAAAGCGGGAGGGTAGTCCCCGTGCATTTCAGTCGCTTGACTCGCTCAGCCGATGAACAAACGCATACCCAGCGTTTACGCCACGAGTACCACTAATGCCCTTGTTTTCAAGTGGTAAACCGCACGGAAGCGGAGAAGCAGATGATGAGTCGAGGTCTTATATGCTGCTGCCGACTAGGCATTCTGGCATGCGCGATCTTGGGTTTTTGTTCCGAAGCGATTCTCTGCGCCCAAGATCTCCCTCCTGCGCTCACCGCAGCACTTGACGATGTCGACACTGATGGAGACGGAGGGACTAATGCGGAGGAAGAGACCGACGATCTCGACGCCCTGCTCGACATGGCCGATAAAGACGTCGGGCAGTTGTCAAACGTCAAAGTCTCGACCTCGTCGGTGGCGCCTGCTTTGCAGGCTGAGGTGACGAGCGTTAGCCGGCAGGTGAGCACGGTTGGCAAATCGCCGGCGGCGATCTTTGTCATCACCAACGAGATGATTCGTCGCAGCGGAGCACGCAATGTGCCTGAGGCCTTGCGTATGGCACCTGGTGTGCATGTCGCGCGTATGAATGCGAGTACTTGGTCGATTTCTATTCGCAGTTTCGGCGGGCGTTTTGCCGACAAGCTGCTGGTGCAAATCGACGGGCGAAGCGTCTACACGCCTCTTTTTGGTGGCACTCTCTGGGATGTACAAAATGTGATTTTGGAAGATGTCCAAAGAATTGAGGTCATCCGCGGACCAGGGGCAACCATCTGGGGAGCCAACGCCGTGAATGGCATCATCAATGTCATCACTAAACAGTCCGCCGACACACAAGGACTGATGGTGCAAGGCGGAGCGGGCACCGAAGAACGGGGGTTTGGCAACGTACGGCTGGGCGGCCAGCTTGGCCAAGAGGCAACCTACCGCGTTTACGGGCAAGGGTTCGACCGCGATACAGGTTTTGACTCGACAGGGCTTGCCAACGACAGTTGGCACCTAGGGCAGGCCGGGATGCGAATGGACTGGAAGCCGACCGACAGCGACCACTTTACCCTACAGGGTGACTATTACGATGGTACGGCAGGAATCCGTACTTTGAATCCAATAATCGCCCCTCCTTTTGTTGCCTCGGTTTCAGATTCTCAGGCCCTCACCGGAGGCAATGTTCTGGGCAGGTGGACGCACACGTTCGACGACGACACAAGCTGGTCGACACAGTTTTATTATGACCGGACAAAAAGGGAATTTCGAGAGACAGGGTTTGATTTTGATATCGAAACGATCGACCTTGACACATTCTATCGTTTCGCCCTGGGGGATCGTCACAACGTCATTGTCGGAGCCGGTTATCGCAACGTCAGCGACCAAATCGTAGAAGCCCCCTTACTGTACGAGTTTTCGCTGGCGCATCGCTCGGTCAACAACTATAGCTTTTTTATCCAAGATGAGATCGTACTTCGCGAAGACAAATTCTTTCTGACTCTCGGGTCGAAATTCAGCCACAACGACTACACGCAGTTCGAGATGCAGCCAACCGCTCGGATGCTTTGGACCCCGAGCGAAAGCCGTTCGATCTGGGGATCGGTTTCGCGAGCAGTTCGCACACCATCGCGAGCCAACAATGATGCGACGTACTATCTTCCCCCCAACCCAGCACTTCCGGGTGTCTTTCCAGCGGTGGCGGGCAATACGGCGATCGAAGCGGAAGACCTTTTGGCCTATGAACTCGGCATGCGTTCGCAACCCAAGGAATGGTTTTCTTGGGATGCTGCCCTGTTTTACAACCGGTACCGCAATTTGATCGAAGCAAGCATCACAGGGGCTCCCTTTTTGGATCCCGGCCCTCCGGCGAGATTCATTCTTCCGTTTGGCATTGCCAATACGGCCCAAGGAGAAACCTACGGATTCGAGCTAGCGACGAACTTCGACCTAACGCCGATATGGCATCTCTACGCGACGTATTCCGCGATAGAAACCGATCACGCCAGCGATTTCCCAGGTACCGGTTTGGCCCCTTCCAATCAAATTTATGTGCAGTCGTCGTGGGACATCGGTTACCATTGGCAGTTCGATGCGATCTGGCGCTATGCCGATTCGATCGGCGTGGGCGAGGTCGACGCCTACAACACGATGGACCTCCGCCTAGGCTGGCGTCCCTTGCCCAATTTCGAGTTCGCTTTGGTCGGACGAAATCTACTGGACGCAAACCACTTCGAAGCCCCGGCCAGTACGGTCGGCCTGCAGCGGACCGGAGTCGAGCGTGAATTTTACGGCATGATCACCTGGAAGTATTGATCGGCAAGATCGTTCCGATCGGCAGTACCCGACCTACCGACCTCGGTTGCCGCAGATAGCCCTGGCGAGGAAGAGCTTTTTTCTAGGCTTTGGTCGGGCAAAACGTAAGTTTGCCCAGATACATGTCTTCACGATTGCCCAACACGAATCGCCTTCATGCTGAGGCGAACGCCCTTAAACGAGAAGTTTCGTTTTTTGAGGCGTCGTTGCTGCGCGGACTGATGCGCCTGTTGGTGACTATTGCAGTATGCCCACTGACAAACCTAGTTGCGTTGAATGCGCAAGAGGTGATCGTGCAAGAAGTCATTGATCCTGATCGCGAGGCGACTGTCAAAGCGGTCTTTCTTTACAGCTACGGGCGGTATGTTACTTGGCCAAAAACCGGCCCAGGGAAGATTGAAGGCGACTTTGTAATTGGCGTGCTTGGTCATTCGGTGGTGACTGCAAAGCTAAAGCGTATCGCCAAAAAGCGAACGATCGCAGGACACCCGATTCGTCTGGAACGAGTGGAATCGCTCGAAAAAATTCCGCCTTGCCATATTTTGTTCGTCGCAGGCTACGCCGACGAAACTCGGCAACGGGCGATTGTGGATACGACCGCTGGCCGACCTTTGCTTCTTGTTGGCGAATCACACGGATTCGCCGAGCGCGGGGCAGCCATCAATTTTTATGTCTCTGGAAACAGTGTTCGTTTCCAGATCAATGCCGAAGCTGTTCACCAACGTGGATTGCAAATCAACGCAAAGCTATTAAATCTCGGAGATCGCGTCGGAGGACCACCAGAAAACTAACAGGCACTATGCGCAACCGAACGGAGTGACCCAATAGCCAAGGATTGGCGAGAAGAATGCGAAGCCATTGATTAGCTCGGGAAATATCATGAAGTTCAATAAATTTTTATCCATTCGTACGAAGCTCTTGTTGCTGGCCCTCATTTCGGCAACCGTCGCCGTGGCAATCACGGGGATTTCGATGGCGCGCAAAGACACTGCGGACCTCAAAGAAGCGAAAGTCGAGCGACTCTCTGCACAGGCGCGGATGATTGCCTTCAACAGTACGGGCGTGCTGACCTTCCTCGACAACGAGGCAGCAGAAAATCTGTTGCAGTCGCTCGAAGCAGAGCCAACGGTCGAGTTGGCTTGTCTCTACGATGCCGAAAGCCAATTGTTTGCCAGCTATGCCGCCGATGGAATTTCCGAGGCCCCTCCCACATCTCCGGCGACTTGCAATTCCGAGTACGACTCTGAAGGCCGGCTTGAAGTCTGCGAGGCCATTATCGATCACGAGAATCACTTGGGTACGGTCGTCCTTCGAGCCAATTCTTCTGATGTCGCAGAGAAGTTACAGGCCGGTTTATTCACCATTCTTTGGGTTGCACTTTTCTCGCTAGCCGTTGCGGTGATCTTTTCAGGTTTCTTGCAACGAAATATCTCGAATCCGATTTCCAAGCTATCTCAGACGGCCAACGCCATCACGCAAAGCGGCGATTATTCGCTACGTGTCAAAATCGACAGCAAAGATGAACTTGGCCAATTGGGTAATGCTCTTAACCAAATGCTCTCACAGGTGGAAGAAACAAAATCGGCTTTAACCAAGGCGCATGACGAGATGGAGGAGCGCGTCTTACTGCGTACCGCCGAACTCTCGGAGGAGATCACCCAGCGAGAGAAGATTCAGCAAGACCTCGAGGCCTCGATCGTAGCCGCCGAAACCGCCAATCGGTCGAAGAGCGAGTTCCTCGCCAACATGAGCCACGAAATTCGTACCCCTCTCAATGGAATCCTTGGGTTTACTGACCTGTTGATTCGTGACGAAAATGCAACAATCGAAGAACGTCGCGATTTCCTGGAAACAATTCAAGCGAGCGGCAAACATCTACTGGGACTGATCAACGACATTCTCGATCTCTCCAAAATCGAAGCAGGACAATACGACGTCGAAATTCTCACCTGCCAGCCGCATCAAATTATTGCCGAAGTGGTGAGTTTCCTACGCGTGCCGGCGCAAGAAAAAGGGCTGGAACTCAATTGCCGCTGGGAGGGACTCGCTCCTGCTACGATTCAGACCGACCCGGGCCGTTTCAAACAGGTCTTGACCAATCTCGTTGGCAATGCGGTGAAATTTACTGAGCACGGCCGAGTCGATATTGTCGCTCATGTGGAAGATCTTGAGGGCAACTCTCAGATCGTCATCGGCGTTGTCGACACGGGCATCGGCATCGAACAAGACAAACTCGACGAGATCTTTAGCCCCTTCTCGCAAGCCGACAATACCGTCACCCGCCGGTTTGGCGGCACGGGCCTAGGGCTGACGATCTGTCGTCAAATTGCCACGGCTTTGGGCGGCGATGTTCGTGTGGAAAGTTCGCCAGGCCAAGGAAGTACTTTTACGTTGTCGGTACCAACCGGTTCGCTCGACGAGATCGAGAGGGTCGACCTTTCCACGGCTGACGGCATTGGTCGCAGCCATGAGGAAACGGCAACGCAAGAATTCGACCTTACGGGTGTCGAGGTATTGCTGGTAGAAGACGGCAGCACAAACCGCAAGCTAATATCGCTAGCGCTACATCGCGTGGGAGGAAATGTCACCGAAGCCGAAAACGGCAAAATTGGCTCCGACCTAGCGATGACAGGCACCTTTGATGTGATCCTGATGGACATGCAGATGCCCGTCATGGATGGCTACACCGCGACGAGACTCCTGCGAGAGAAAAATGTCACGCTGCCCATCGTCGCCTTGACCGCCCACGCGATGAAAGGCGACCAACAGAAATGCCTCGACGCAGGCTGCTCGGGCTATCTGACCAAGCCGGTCGACATTGATCAACTGATTGAAACAGTCGCTACTGCAACCGGGCGGGGCGAAAAGTCGGCGTCCAGCGAGGCCACGCCGTCTGCTACAACACTCACCGCGACTAAGGACGATTCCGCAAACCGCGAGCCCATTTATTCCTCTCTGCCGACCGAGGACGAAGACTTTCGAGAAATCGTTTGCGAGTTTATCCCGCGGATGCAAGCCTCGGTCGAAGAGTTGTCCAAAGCCGTTCATCAGTCCGAGTGGACCAAAGCCGACGAGCTGGCTCATTGGCTCAAAGGAGCAGGGGGCACCGCCGGCTTCAGCGACTTTACCCAACCGACTCAAAGGATGTGCGAGCAAATTGGCCGCGATCAATACACTTCGCTCGAATCGTTGCTTGTTGAAATTCAAGAAATTTCTTCGCTCGCCGCGATTCGCCCCACAGCTACCGAAGTTCCAACTTCCTGTTGATACCCAATCACAGATCGATACCCAATACAAGGCCAAGCCAAACGACAACCCATCGCGTTAGAAACATCGCGTTAGAAATTTAGCATTAGAAACTTAGCGTTAGAAAGATCACTATGGAGTCCACCATGACGTTGCTCAACACACCTGCCCTGCCTATGACCGAAGTCCCTTTGCCGCCCGTCAACCTGCAGTCGCTGCCACGGTCGACCGAAGAGGTCGCCACCCAGCAGACGATCATGATCGTCGACGACGAGCCGATCAACATCAAAGTGGCGCAAAAGTTCCTGGAGTTGGAGGGGTACTCTGAATTCGTCACGACCACCAATCCCAAAGAAGCAGTGGCCTTGGCATTTGAAAATCAGCCGGGCATCCTTTTGCTCGACATTATGATGCCCGAGGTCTCTGGCCTCGACATTCTGAAAGAGCTTCGAGCTGACGAACGGACCTTTGACCTGCCGGTAATTATTCTCACCGCAACGACCAACCAAGCCACCAAGCACGAGGCATTGCAACTGGGAGCAACCGACTTCTTGCTCAAGCCGGTCGATGCCACCGAACTCTCCACACGCGTGCGTAACTGCCTCGCAGCCAAGGCCTATCATGACCACCTGCGAACCTACGCCGCAGAACTGGAAATTGAAGTCTCGCTACGCACCCGCGACATCGAACAAGCCCACGCAGAGCTGCTGATCTGCCTTGCCAGGGCCTCCGAATATCGCGACGACGACACCGGCAACCATGTTCGACGTGTTGGTCGTTACGCCGAAATTATTGCCCGGCATCTTGATTTGGACAAAAAGTTCATTCAACTCCTAACGCAGTCAGCCCCACTCCATGACATCGGCAAGATCGGCATCCCCGATTCTATTTTACACAAACCAGGAAAACTCGACCCCGAGGAGATGGAACTAATGCGAAAGCATTGCGGCTTCGGCAAGCGCATCGTGACCTTTGAGGCTAGCGCCGAGGAAATCGGTTCGCTGCGAACTCATGCCGACATCGGTGCAAAAATCCTTCAATCCGAGTGTTCCCCAGTTCTGAAAATGGCATCGCGCATTGCTCTCACTCATCACGAATGGTGGGATGGCACAGGCTACCCACTCGGATTGGCAGGCGAGGATATTCCGCTCGAAGGAAGAATTACGGCCGTTGCCGACGTGTTTGATGCACTGAGCACCAAACGACCTTACAAAGAGGCTTTTCCGTACGAGAAATGCGTCGAGATTATGGTCAGCGAACGTGGTACCCATTTCGAGCCCCGATTGCTTGACGCCTTCCTCTCGCGCCGATCCCAGATCATCGAAATCCAATGCGGCTTGGCCGAGGTTTGAGACGCAACGAACTCCAGGCCGAGCTTGGGTGATTCAGCGATCACTCCGCTCGCAAAAGCGCCATCCGCAACTCCCGCCCCGTCACAAAACCGACCGTCTTGTTATCGTCACCGATTACATGCCCGAGCGCGTCATCGCTTTGGCTAAGTTGCCGTAGTGCCGACAAACATGATTGCTCGGCTTGCAGCTCGACCAGCGGACGCGCGGCGGGCAGCTTCGGCGATTTGTCGAGGTAGAGTTCCATCATCCGTAGGTATCCGACCAATCGACGACTGCCTTGGCGCGTATCCTCTACGGGCAAGAGCGTACGGCGATGGCGCTGGGCGACGCGTAGCACATCGCTTTTACTCATCGTGGTTGTTGCGCGCACAGCACGACCAGCTGGCAGAGCGAAGTTTTTCACTGGCAAACCGGCGACGGCAAGCATCGATTGGGCGAGCGACTGTTGGGCTGGCAGCAAAATGCCCATCTCGTGGCCTTCGGCAAGCAGTTCGCCCAGCTCGCGACGAGCCAAGCGAAGGCGTAGCTCCTGGGGCGAATTTTTGGTGAAAAACTGCAGGACACGACTGAAAGCCCAGAGCAACAACGTGAGGGGCGCAAACAGGACGGTGCAGATCAACAAAGCAGGCGTACATCGTTTGAGCAGTCGGTTGGGAGCAGCAAAGAAAAGGTTTTTCGGCAAAAGCTCTCCGAAAAGAAACAACACCGGCGCAAGCATAATCGGTCCAAGCACCGCGACGAGCGCCCCGCCCTCCGGATAAAAATGTTGCGAAGCCATCACTACAGCCAGCGAAGTCACATAATTCGCTAAATTGTTTCCCACCAGCGTTGTCGCGATGAATAGCGAAGGTTGATGGGCTAACCAGAGT
>JAADGD010000187.1 GCA_013152515.1 Planctomycetota bacterium | reverse complement strand
TAAGTACGGTCGTACAGGGTTGAGAAAACTACAATTTCAGACATCCTGACCCGAACTCTAAGTACTACTGGTTTTGCATGGTTCTCCATGTGATTGACCGGAAAATGACTTGAGACCAATGGCAAGCTGTTAGCTTCATTTTGTTGGGTCAAGC
The DNA here is from genome assembly GCA_013152515.1 of Planctomycetota bacterium. Lineage (GTDB taxonomy): Bacteria > Planctomycetota > Planctomycetia > Pirellulales > Lacipirellulaceae > Bythopirellula. The sequence continues at coordinate 14,507 of JAADGD010000187.1, read as the reverse complement.
CAGCGCTAGCGACTCAAAATCTTACAGCTGCATTACTAGCTAAGGTCTCGCCTTATTTCCCCAGAGAGATCAGGAGGTCTGAAGTTGCTAACTCGCATCGGCTTCATCGCCCGACGCAGCTAGCGATCCCAAGATGTACCCTTTTGGGACTGCCAACCATTGCTCTAGCGTAAATGCACTTACGGCAGCGGCAGGCCAAACTTCTTCGCTAGCTTTCGGCCCCAGCGTTTTTTTTCGCCAAGCCAGTGCGTCTCATCAAGGCCGCTGGCTTCGTATTCGAGGACCATGTTGTGGATTGCTTCGATGTAGTCGTCCATCAGGTGGTCGGAAAAATAGTCGATGCTGAACTCACGAAGACCGCCGATCAAGCCACGGAAACGGTCTTTGGTGCGCTGCCAACCGTTGACCTGACGCAAGTGTCCGTGCGAATCGAGATACAACTCCTTGCCTGTGTGTCGATAGCCGAATAACGCTGGTGGAGAGCGCGTGACGATGTCGTTGTTGTTGACCCAACGAATGTGGTCGAGGTCGCAATAGTTGATGTAGCGCCGGTTTCCCACGCGCGGGCTACCATAGGTGTAAAGCGAATGGGGCATTGAGGGAATATGCGACAAAAAACACCGCCCCGCGCAGATCGTCGCCATCGCTCCGCCCAACGAATGCCCGGAGAACCAAAGTGTTTTGTCGTTTTCGATCAACTTTTTTTCGATTTCAGGCCACAGGTCGTCGACTTCTTTCTTAAAACCTCGATGGACCCGGCCCACCGTTTCGGCCACGACCGAGACGGCATCGACGTCGGCCTTGATATCGTTCCATTCGTTCGGCTCTGTCCCACGACAAACAATGACCTTGTCGGAGTGGTTAGCAAACAAATAGGCCTGCGAGCCATCGCGGTTGAAGAGTTCGACCTCGTCGAAGCCCAACGGTTCGACAAACTGGGTGACCTGTTCAAGGGGCAGGTAAGCGATGTTCGACAACTCGGCGAACAACAGCGATTGGCGCAATCGGCTGAGACCTTCGATCGGCTCTTCGAGTACCGAGCGGACCACAAACTCGCTCTGCTGACCGTCCTCGGAGTTGATCGTTGTATTTTTCGGAGTCAAAGCATTCGGTATCAAAGCATCCGGTATCAAAGTTTCAAGATTTTTTTTCTTGCTAGTTGCGGGAACAGTCATTGTGTGGGGTAGCCTACCTATTACTACTGCGCTAACTTCGGAGACTTTTGAACCACGGATGGCACTGATCTACACGGATGAAGTCTTGGTACAAGCGAATGTAAGCGATTTTCGTTGCGGCCGGTCAAATGGCCCTGAAATAAACTGCACAAAGTTTCCATAATCCGCCGTGTTACTAACGGTAAAAGTTTGTGCAGCGTGTGCAAGTTTTTTGAAATGGTTGTCAAATTTGCCTCTCGCAGAGTCGCAGAGACCGCAAAGTGAAGATACTTGCAATTTTTTCTGCGCTGCAAACGTCCAATTTGCGCGCACTGTGCGCGCATCATTTTTTCGATCAATCCCCCTCCCCGCAAGGTTGCCACGGTTGACTCAGCCAGCGATTTGACTGTGATGGCAACTTTGTGGGGAGGGGCTGACACGGGTACCGAGTTCAAAACCCTCCCCTAACCCCTCCCTAAAGAGGGAGGGGGATTTTGGTTGCGGCCTTACGGCCGCGCTGGGGTATCCGTGCAATCCGTGGTTATTGACAGAACGATGTAGTACTATGTGTCTAGCGGAAATCGGGGCCAAATTTTCTCCCTTGAAACCGTCCACGCATTGTATCGCGACAAAATGGGCCGCGTCAATCTGACGACTGGACCGTTAGGTTTTTCCGCAATTCACTGGGCTTTGGAATGTGAAAAGGAGAACGACCCCAGTACGCAAAAATGCCTCGGTATCTCGACCCGCCGAGATACCGAGGCTCCTCATTCTATGTTCATGCTGCCTGCTTACATCCATTCCCAACCGCTGGCGTATCGGGATCCGAAGTCGTTGTCGTCTTCAGTAAGCCCATCGCCGCCGCTGAAATTCGATCCACCGTAGAATAAGGCCCTACCGGCGCTGCTGCTTTTGACCGTCAGATCGTCGTTGCCCGAGCCCAGGCTAGCGTAGAGGTATTCTTTGGCATTGACATCGTCCATTTCCACTTTGTCGTTGCCACTCGAGGTTTCCACTAGCACACTACCACGAACGTCGACGTTTTTGAGAGTCACACGATCGTTGTCGCCGCCGGTGTTGATTCTCACACTGGTATCGTAGTCGGTCAACTGCCAATTCATGTTGCTGTCGAGCAACGTTACATTGTCGTTGCCATCGTACGTGTTGATGTTGATATTGCCTTCGTAGGCCATCATGGCTTTTCCATTGAACGTATCGTCACCGTTACTTGTGTTGATGTCGATACCCTTCCAGGTGAAGACATTTTGCAAATCTACAATGTCGCCAGCTTTGGTCCCAGTGCCTGTATTGAGGCTGAATCCCTCGTAGAAAGCATTCCAATTATTGCTAGATGCTACGAACAGGACTTGATCTGCTCCTTCCGACGTCGTGACGTCGAGGCTGCCAATAACGACGAAATCTTTTGCCGTCAGCAGATCGTCACCCTGGTTCTTTGCATTCCAAGAATTGTCGACCTCGTCGGTGTCGATCTGGGCATCTCCGGCGACCCAAAATTTGTTGACGCGAACAACGTCGTCTCCGTATCCCATCTGGATGTTGAGATCGCCCTTGAGAAGATCCGTAGGGATGCCCGTACCGTTGAGATTCAACTGATCTTGTCCGTCAGCCATCTGCACGTTGATGTTTTCAACGCCTTTGAAAATGAGGTCATTGTATCGACCGTTGATCAGGGTTGAACGGCCATTGGAGTAGCGACCACTGACCTTGTACGCTCCGTCGGAAAGTTGGTCGACTTGCACGTAGTTGCCAGCATCGTCGCCCTCGATGTTGAGGACGCCGTTGGAAAGGCTGACGGCCACATCACCCGCCATCAGCTCGCGTTTTTCGAGTTCTTGCATGGAGAGTTTACGGTCTTTGATCTTATTGCAGCGTAACATTTCGATTCTCCCGGTCATGGTTTTTTGGGTAGTGAAGACCGGAATCACGCCGGTCTAACTACTCAAGCGAGCAGACGGGGGAGATGTTACAAAGAAAGTGCGGAGGGGCATTTTCTGCGTGTTTCGCAGGTGCGTCGCCTCTTCCCTCGTTTCTTGGCAAAGGAACGTTCCTTGGCAAAGAAGAAGGCGCGTGGCAGTTGAGAATTGACCCAAGAAATCAAGACGATGGGGCGCGTTCTGTCCTATGGTCCCATCCTGTTGTTTACAAACAAATCGGCCCGAAGGGTCAGTCCGGGTTCGCTTACATTTGAAAAGAACAACCGCGCAGGTCGCACTTAAATGCAAAACCACGCGGTGAAGCTCGTTGGCATTTTCTGCTAGCGATTATTCGCCAACCGTTGGCACGACCCAAACTTTTAGCTCGCCTTCGACTTCGCTGGCCAACTTGAATTTGACGGTGTAGAGTCCCAACTCTTTGAGCAAGCCTTCGAGACGAATCTGATCGATCTTCATCTCGATGCCATTTTTCTTGAGCGCTGCCACAACTTCTGAGGCACCGACACTGCCGTACAGGTGGCCATCTTCGGTTGCATTGGCTTCGATCGTCACGCTCTGCTTGGAGATTTCGACCGCCCGCTTACGTAGATCGGCCTGTTGAGCCTTCTCGATCGCTTGAAGCTTCACGCGATGCTTGTCGACCATCCGCTTATGATGGTCCGAGGCGAGGGTCGCCATGCCTTGGGGTAGCAGGTAGTTATTAGCGTAGCCAGTGCGAACTTCGACGACATCGCCCTGTTGTCCCAGGTCGTCGACACTGTGAATCAGGAGTAGCTCGATACCGCCATGTGGGCCACGAGGCAAACGTTGCGTGTGACGAGGGGTCCGTTTCTGATTTTTTGTTTTGGTCTTCATGGTATTCTATGCTTTTCGATTTTTTGGTTAGCTTTGAGCTTTGCTTAATTCTTGTTCAGGCTGGGCCGCCTTGTGCAGGCAATGCCTCCTAGAACGGAATCTCGTCCGAGGGTGGCATCGTGGGTGCGGGAGCTTCGGCAGGAGCCTCCTGGCTTTGCTGCGAACCTTCGCTGTGGTTTCCACCACCTCCGCCTCCACCGCTACGACCACCGACCATCTGCATTTTTTCGGCAACCACGCGGAGCTTCGAGCGTTTCTGCCCATCTTTCTCCCAAGTGTCATACTTCAGCCGGCCTTCGATGAGGATGTTCGAGCCCTTGCTGAGGTATTCGTTGGCAACTTCTGCAGTGCGGCCCCACAAGGTCACATCGACGAAGGTCGCTTCATCGACCCATTGATCGCCCTTCTTCACGCGGTCGTTCACCGCTAAGCCGATTTCGGAGACTGCCGTTCCGGTGGAAATGTAACGTAGCTCAGGGTCACGGGTAAGGTTGCCCATCAACACCACGCGGTTGTAACTTGCCATTTGTTTTCCGCCCTCCGTAAAATCGGAGCCTATTGTGCCCTAACGTTTTACCTATGCGTTTTAACTGGTCGCGACTTCTTCTGTCGCGGCTTTTTCCGTCGTGACTGTCTCTTCGGCTGCTGCTTCCGGAGTGGCTTCAGCCTCGGGCTCGGGCTCGGGTTCCGCCGTAATTCCCTTGGCATGGTCGAGAATGGGTTGCACCAGGGGATCTGGCAAACGCACAAAAAGTTGTCGCAAGATACCTTCCTGCAATTCGCAACTGCGCGTCAATTCGATCATTTTTTGCGTAGGTAAGTGGAAATAAGTGATCCAATACGCCCCCTTACGCTGGTTGTTGATCGGATACGCCAGTCGCCGTTCTTCCCACAGCCGGCTCACTTCGATTTCGCCGCCAGCTGCTTCGATCAGCCCATTGACCTCGCCTGGCAATTTTTCGCGATCACGAGCCAAGCGATTAGCGTCAAGAATGAACAAGCCTTCGTAAACTGCTTTTTTTTCTGCCAAAACCTTATTACTCCTGAAATGTTTTGCTAAGCCGCATGCGGCTAGCCGTTAAAACCGTTCATCGCTGCGGTGATTCCTTGGCTCACCCAAGCGTCGACCGCGTCGCAAATTCTGATTATCTCACTCTCTAATGTCTTTTGCTCTGTCTTGGCAAACTTGCCCAACACAAAGTCGGCTGCATTCCAACGATCGGGTACCGGGCCAATTCCAACTCGTAGGCGAGCGAACTGGTCGGTTCCCAACTGCCGAATCGTATCGGCCAGCCCTTTTTGCCCACCATCGCTGCCACGTCCCCTCAACCTCAACACGCCGAGGTCGAGATGGAAATCGTCGCAGACCAATAGTAGGTCTTCAGTTTCAATTTTGTAAAAATCAACGGCCTGTCGCACGCTTCGACCACTGAGGTTCATAAACGTGTGCGGCCTGAGCAACAGCGTTCGTTCGCTGCCAATCAGACACTCTTGCAACTCGCCATCAAATTTTTTGCGACCCGCATCTGCCCCATGTCGCCGGGCCGATTGCTCGACGACTTCAAAGCCGATGTTGTGTCGCGTTCCCTCGTATTTCCCACCCGGGTTGCCCAAGCCGACAATCAGTTTCATGACAGTCAACCAACTTACTTGGAGTCGCCCTCTTGTTCGTCATCCTTCTGGCCAATCACTTCTGGCTCGGCACCGCCTGCGGCGACAGCGTCTTCTTCGTCTGACGCGGCGGTCGGTGTGACGCATTGCACGATCACTGCATCCGCGTTGCCTACGACAAGGGCACCTTCGGGCATGTCATCAAGGTCTGCTGCCTTCAGCGATCCTTCCAAATGCAAATCGTTGACGCTCAAATGTAAACTCTCTGGGACGCTGGCTACCGTGGTTTCAATTTCGATCGAGTGCTGCAAGAACTCAATCACGCCCCCTTCGTTCTCGCCAGGAGCCGAACCGCGAAGCACGACCGGCACTACGACCTTCACACGTTCTTTGGCATCGACGCGTAACAGGTCGACATGCAAGATGTGCTGCTGGAAGGTGTCCCATTGGATGTCTTGCAGCAGCGCCTGTCCTTTGGCGTCGCCTTTCAACTCGACGATATGAGCGCCGTGACGCAGGCTGGCGCGAAGCTGATCGGCGGTCAGCTTCAAACTCACCGATGCTTCACCATGCCCATAAAGCACGGCGGGAACGATACCCTCGGCGCGCAGGCGACGACTGTTTAACTTTCCCAGCGACTCTCGCGCCGAGACTTCTAATACATCTACATCCGACATTCTATTCTGAACCTCATGCCACTTGGAAACGCTGAAAGGTAGCGAATTCCCGATTGTCGCTGATTTCGCCGGGAATTCAACCCCAAGAGACCCGCTTTGCCAGAATGATCGAATGTCCAATGACCGAATGACCAATGAAACCGGAAATTCCATGTGCGCCTAACTTTTGAGCTGAAAGCTGACCGCCCATTTCACCGAAATAGCCGACTCACCGACTCGTTGCGATGGATCCGCTTGACCGCCTCGCCCAGCAGCGGCGCGACCGTTAGTACCTTGGTTTGCGGCAAAATCTGCTCTGGCTTGAGCGGAATCGAGTCGGTACACACGATACTGGCCAAATTCGCCCCTTTGAGCCGCTCGACCGCCGGGCCGCACAGGACCGCATGGGTCGCTGCGACGTGGATCTCGCGGGCACCCTGATCGTGTAAAACCTTGGCGGCTCCGCAAATGGAACCGGCTGTGCTGATCATATCGTCGAACATTAGCACGATTTTCCCCTCGACGGGGCCACCGATGACATTTTCCTGCACGGTCGTCTCGGCGCTGGTCCGCCGCTTGTCGACGATTGCCAGCGTCCCGCCCAAGCGTTTGACATGCCCCAAGGCTCGTTTGATGCTCCCTTCGTCGGGGCTGGCAATCACCAATTCGTCGGAAGGAATGTTCAGCTTCAAGAAATGTTCGTTCAGCACTGGTGCCGCGTAGAGATGGTCGACTGGCACGTCGAAAAACCCCTGAATCTGCGCGGCGTGAAGATCCATTGTCAGCACCCGATCAGCCCCGGCACGCGTAATCAGATTGGCCACCAGCTTGGCCGTAATCGGCACGCGGCCTTCGTCTTTGCGATCTTGGCGAGCATAGCCAAAATAGGGAATCACCGCCGTCACGCGTTCGGCACTGGCCCGTTTGCAACTGTCGATCATCACCAACAGCTGCATGAGGTGATCGTTCGTCGGCGGGCAAGTCGGCTGGATCAGATAGATATCCCGCCCACGAATGTCCTCCTCGATCTTGCAAGAAATCTCGCTGTCGGGAAACTCTCCAAGCGAAATTTCCCCCAGATTTACCCCCAGGTATTTGGCAATCGCCTGCCCGAGTTCCGGGTTGGCGTTGCCACTAAAAAGCATGAGGTCTGCCATGAATGTCTCCGCCTGTACAGGCTGTATCTCGCTATAATTCGGGAAAAATCGAATGACGAATGTCGAACAAGGAATTTCGAATATTGAAGTGAAAAGAGCTTAGCTCCGATCTGCTTACCTTCTTCCTTCGAAATTCCTTGTTCGACATTCGATATTCAATCCATCTTTTCCTTCACCCTTCACCCTTCACCCTTCGCATTTCCTCTTCCACCGCCACCAACTCGTCTACATTATTGATACTCATCGCCTCACAAGGTTCAAGCACTTTATGGGCACTCACTTTTTTGCCCGCGGCTAGTAGCAGCGCCGGGCAATCGGTCAAATAATACTCTTCCTGGGCGTTTTCCGAGGTGAGCTGATCGAGGGCTGCTAGCAGTTCGCTCGCCTCGAATACATAAGTGCTGACGTTCACCTCGCGAATCGCCCGCTCGGCGCCGGTCGCATCTTTTTCTTCGACGATGCCAGAAAAATTGCCCTCGGCATCATGCAAAATCCGCCCGTACCCCGTCGGATCGTCCTTATCGACCGTCCCTAACAGGCAAGCAGGCTGCTCCGCCGCAAAAATGTCCAGCAGCTTCCGCACCGATTTTACCTGCACCATGCACTGGTCGCCCGCAATCACAAGCACCGGCCCCTGATGCTGGGCCAACTGCTCGCGGCACATCATCACCGCATGGCCCGTGCCAAGTTGTTCCACTTGGTCGGCAAAATCAATCCCCGGCTCGTCGGCCAGCTCCGTCCGTACCGAGTCGGCCTGATAGCCCACCACCACGACCGTTTTCGCCACCCCAGCTTCTCGCAGCGCATCAGTCACATACCGCACCATCGGCCGCCCACAGACGGGAACTAGCACTTTTGGCAGGTCTGACTTCATTCGAGTGCCCTTGCCAGCGGCAAGAACGATGGCCATCGCGGTAGAATTTGCATTTGTCATGCAGGCCATTTTGCCATGAACAGAGGTGGGTTGGCTAGGGAGTGAGCCGGCTTCGGCTTGCAGCTTGCAGACAGCCACTGCACGGGCTACAGGCCTAAGGCTGCTTTCAGGCACTGGTCAATGGCTTTCATCTCAACGGCAGGGAGATAGCCAATCGTACGAATCACAAGAGACAGTCGCACGGTGTATAAATGTCGGCAGAGTACCGACGACGCCCCATGCAGTCCCGAAGACGCACCCTCTGGCATATTCGGATCGACCAAATGCTGAGTCGGTTCATGCGAACGGCTTGTATTTCCTGTGATCAGCGCAACAACGATATCTCGCAAGCGAGCATTGTCACGGTCGTTCTGCACAACCAGCGCGGGACGGACTTTGCTTGCGCTGCCGTCGGTGTACGGAAAGTCAACGAGGACGACTTCACCACGCTTCATGACTTGTACTTTTGATAGCTGGCAAGAAGCGGGTCGTTGGCGTCCGCGTCAGTCATCGTTTCGTCGACCAGCGTGGTGGTCACTTCCGAAGGAAGCGTTTCGTCGAACAACTTACGGTAGCGATCAAACAGATCGGCACGCAGGACAACGCACCTCACATCCTCATCTTCGAATCGCAACGGTTCGCCCTGCCGAAGGGTCTGCTTTTCGGTCTCAGTAAGTTTCATGCGAATAGCCAGCAGCGTGAAAGGGTAAGAAGAATCCATCAGTCGCCTCACCCCCATTCTACTCAAAGCCCAAGGCCGAGTCGACTACATCCCGAAGGCCGTGGGCCAGGCGAACTGCAAAGTCAAAAAAACCAGCCTTTTAAGAATTAGCCACAGAGATCACAGAGGACACGGAGTCTTGAAAACAAGAGGTTCTCTGTGATCTCTGTGGCTAAGTTTTTCTTGATTTACACGACTTTGCAGTTCGCCTTGCTAGCGGCACAAATTGCACACTAAACATCGCTGTCGACTATTGTTGGTCATTGGGATTTATTCATTGGCCGTCCCCCCATTGATTCCCCCCCGTCCTCACCGCTAAAATACAAGATTCGCCACTTACAGCCGTCAACCCACCCTCCGCCACTCCCATGCAAGACGCCATCCAAAAAGCTGACGTGCTGATTGAAGCGATGGGCTGGATCCGCCAGTTCCGCGACAAGACGACCGTCATTAAGCTTGGCGGCAGCGTGATGGAAGACCCCGAGGCGTTGCGGCATCTGCTCGTTGATATCGTCTTCATGGAAACGGTCGGCATGAAGCCGATTGTCGTCCACGGTGGTGGCGCGGCGATCAGTCGGGCGATGAACGAAGCAAACATCGAGCCACGCTTCATCCAAGGCCGACGCGTCACCGACGAGGCGACGCTGGCGATCGTCGAACGCGTACTCGCCGGCGAAGTCAACGAAATGATCGCCGCGCGCATCGAAGAATTTGGCGGACGAGCGATGCCGCTCAACTTTTCGGGGATGAACAACTCGGGCATGAACAACAACGTGCTGTTTGGCGAGAAGCTACAGCTAACGGGCGACGATGGCGAGCCGATCGATCTCGGCTCGGTCGGGCACGTGACGCGGGTTGATCGTGAAACACTCGACAATCTCACGTACGCGGGGCAGGTGCCGGTAATTCCTTCGATGTGCGAGGTAGAAAGGCGGAAGGCGGAGGGCGGAGGGCGGAATGCGGAAAGCGAGCGACTGAACGTCAATGCCGATACTGCTGCGACTGCTGTGGCGCAGGCCGTGGGTGCCGAAAAGTTGGTATTTCTCAGCGATATCAACGGGGTTCGTCGCGATAAAAACGATCCCGAGTCGCTGATCCATTCGCTCACCGCCGATGCCGCCCGCCGACTAATTTGTGATGGCAGCATCGAATCGGGCATGATCCCCAAAGTCGAAGCCTGTCTCGAAACGCTCAGCAAAGGCGTCCGCAAAATCCACATCATCGATGGGCGGCTACGGCATTCGTTGCTGCTGGAAATTTTCACCAATCGCGGCGTAGGAACCGAAATTATCGCCGAACCTGTTTAGCAGTTACCACGTCATCACCATAGCCCCGCCAAAACCGTAGCCCCCGGCTCTGCCGGGGGATGATACACTCAACCCTTTACGATTCCGTACGACAATCACCCCTTCCATCCCCCGGCAGAGCCGGGGGCTACCAACATGCCAACTACCGAAAAAACTACGATCTCGCCCGACACGCTGGCGCTGTTCGACGAATATGTCATCCCCAACTATGGCCGATTCCCAGTCGCGCTCGTGCGTGGCGAGGGTTCGCGGGTCTGGGACGATCAAGGCAACGTCTATCTCGACTTCTTCCCTGGCTGGGGATGTAACCTGCTTGGGCATTGCCCGGAGCCGGTCGTCGAGGCGGTGCAAGATCAGGTCGCCAAGCTCATCCATGCACCCAACACTTGGTTCATGGAGGCCCAAGGCCAATGGGCAAAGCTATTGAGCGAACGTAGTTTTGGCGGGCAGGCGTTTTTCTGTAACTCGGGTGCCGAAGCAAACGAGGCCGCGATCAAGCTCGCACGCCTACACACGCCCGCCGGTCGCTACAAAATCATCACGTTCGAGGGCGGTTTTCATGGCCGTACTTTCGCCGCCGTGACCGCCACGGCCCAACCAAAATATCACGAAGACATCGGCCCCATGCTGCCCGGATTTGTCTACGCCCCATTCGGCGACCTGGAGGCAGTTCAAGAAAAAATCGACGACGAGACCGCCGCGATCCTCGTCGAGCCAATCCAAGGCGAAGGGGGCATCCGCCTCCCGCCGACAGGTTTTTTGCAAGGCTTGCGCCAGCTTGCTGACGAACACGGCTTGCTCCTCATTTTCGACGAAGTCCAAGCAGGCTGTGGACGGACCGGAAAATGGTTTGCCCATCAACATTTCGGCGTCGAACCCGATATCATGACGCTCGCCAAAAGCCTCTGCGGCGGCGTCGCTGGCGGGGCGATGCTCGCGCGCAAAGAAATCGCCTCCAGCCTCCGTCCCGGCATGCACGCCGCCACCTTCGGCGGCAACCCGCTCGCTGCACGCGCTGGCATCGCGACGATCGAAATGATTGAACAAAACAATTTGCTCGAGCGGGCCGAGGTGCTGGCTGAGGCTTTTCGAGCCCAGCTAGAACCACTTGTGGAGGAATTGCCATTCGTCCGCGAGCTACGCATTTGCGGCCTGATGATCGGGCTGGAACTCAGCGTCGACGCCACCTCGCTCGTACAAACCTGCCTCGACCAAGGCCTGCTGATCAATTGCACCCAAGGCAACGTCCTCCGCCTGCTACCAGCGCTGACACTGAGCGATGAAGAGCTTGAAGAAGGTTGTAACATTTTGACCAACGCCATCCGTGAATTTCCAGAGGGACTGGGGACTGGGGGCTAGAGACCAGGGATCGGGGCAGTCGCTGCTGTCCTGGCTTTCTGTTCGCTCGTCCGGACTTTGTCATTAGGCCGTCTGCAAACTTTAATTGCGACACTCGCCTTCGTCGCTACACTAGGATGGCGGAGAAAAGCGGCTTCTTAACTGAACAGCGCCCGTAAGGAAGCGTTCCAACAGGCGTCTAGCTCATGTGACGCTTCCTTACGGACGCGGTTCAGTAAATTGCAAAGTGTGCATTTGAAGTTTGAATACGGCAATGACCAATGACTATTCTCAAATAACTATTGATAAATTCCCTTCTCCCCTTCTCCAGTACCCCAGCCCCCCGCACCCAAATTCCTAGCCCCATTTATTCCCAAATTCCTAGCCCCCATTTATTCCCATGCGACACCTCATCACGCTCGACGACGTCTCACGCGAAGAAATCCACCGCATCTTCGCGCTGACCGAAGATATCAAAACAAAGTTTCTGGCAGGCGTTCGCGAGCCGTTGTTTCCGGGCCGTGTGATGGCGATGCTGTTTGAAAAACAGTCGCTGCGAACACGTGTGAGCTTTCAAGCCGGCATGGCCCACATGGGCGGTACGAGCATGATGCTTGGCGACGACGTCGGGTTTGGCAAACGCGAACGGATCGATGATTTCACCAAGGTACTCTGCCAGTTTGTCGACGTGATCGTGATGCGCTGCAAACAGCACGAGACCGTCGAACAAGTCGCCCAGCACGCCACTTGCTCGGTCATCAACGGCCTCACCGATGTGGCGCACCCATGCCAAGCGCTCGCCGACTTGTACACGATCGAAGAACATGTCCACTCGCTCGAAGACGCCAAACTCACCTGGGTTGGTGACGCGAACAACGTGGCCCGCAGTTTAGCAGTCGCTTGCGGCAAACTGGGCGTCCATTTCGCGATCGCTTCGCCCCAAGGCTATGAGTTTTCGCCAGCGTTTCTCGAATCGCTCCGCGCGCAATGCCCCGACATGCAACTAACCATCACGGCGGATCCTCACGAAGCGGTCACCGACGCCTCGGCTGTCTACACCGATGTTTGGGCGAGCATGGGCCAAGAAAAAGAGCAGGCCCAGCGCAAAAAAGATTTCGCCGACTACCAAGTCAACGAAAAGCTGATGGCCTCCGCCCCCCAAGGCGCCCTCTTCATGCACTGCCTCCCGGCCCGCCGCGGCGAAGAAGTCACCGACGCCGTCCTCGACAGCCCCAACAGCATCGTCGTCGAGCAAGCCGGCAACCGAATGCACGCACAAAAAGGGATCCTAGCATGGCTACTAGGAACGCAAAGAAGCTAACAGCACCAACAAAACCAAAACCCAACGAACCAACGCACTTCCAGTGCGCTCTCGCCACTACTCTCCTCCCACCACGCCCTTCCCACCAACAACCTCAATCCCACCACCAAACCACCTCACCACTCACACCCTCCGCACGCACCACACTCTCCAGCGCAACTTTCCCTTCCGCCAACTCTTCTCGCCCCGTCTCCACCTCCACCACCAGCGTCTTTCGCGCATCAATCACAACCCCGCCACTCACTCCCGCGACAATATGCTTTCGGCGGACGACGCGATGGTTGACGACGGTCTCGACTTCGGTCGGCACGCGCATTCGCGGCAACCGTAGCCAATCGGCGTTAGCAAACAACGTTGGCTGCCAACCCGTGCGTTCGTGCAAGCCTTCCCGTTCGACCAATTCCAGCACCATCGATAGATCAAATACATTGCGCAGCTCGGTGTAGAGCGGATATTTCTGGCAAATCGCCTCGAACGCTTCGCTGAACGAAGACGCAAACCGTCGATTGAGATCCTCCGACTGGCCCGTGTGGACCCGCTGTCCGCGAGCGGCTAAAAATTCGTTCTCGCTGAGTACCTTCGCGCCGAGACCTCGCAACAGATAAACGTCGCGCTCCACGTTCGTTGCTACGGGTTCGTATTGCATCGCAAACCACCATCGCAGCACTTTCATCGGTGGCAGGCTGCCGTCCGGCCCAACGTTTACCGTTTCGAGATAGCTGGTCACACCATCGACCCCATCGGCTAAGCCCATGCCGATCAGTTTCATGTGATAGTCGGCCACCAGCAACACCCGCGCAACGTGTGAGTCGGGCTCAATGCCGAAAAACTCAACGTCCTGCTTACCAAGGCTTGCTTGCAATCCTTCGAGCCAATCGCCGCGCTTGCCCGGCTCGAGTGGCTGGGCATTGCTCGCTCGGACATACGTTTGAATCTTCGCCAAGCCTGCCTGACGCGGATTGATCGAGACTCCAAACTCCGCGCCTCGCCGCTGCTGGTGTCTTCGTGCCAAGGTGAGCAAATCGTCAAGTCGCACAATCGGCTGCCCTGTCTCGACGCTAACAATTTTTCCGTCTGGCCGCGCATGCCAATCGCCAGCCGGACCAGCCACGATTAAATCTCCTGGCAAATCACCCGACGCATCACCCGACGCAGGCGTCACGAACACATACTGCACACGTTGCAAACCGGCGAGGGTCAACATTTCTTCGGGCAGCGATTGATGTCGCATCTGTCGCGCGTGGATCGCTGCTTCTAGGCGAGGCAAAGAGACGTAACGCAGCGTCGAACCGTGGCGAACATTGGTCACCCTCTCGCTTGGCGCACGTTTCGGTTTTTGGGCGAGCGAAGCGGTCGCCAACGTAGCTTTGGCAAACCGCAGCGTCCCCTTGGCATCGGCATACACGCCGTTAGGAAATGGCCTTACCTCTCCATCGCCGGTGCCGTTTTCCATCCAAGTGTCGGGCGAGACGGTCGACTGAATGAGATCGATCAACGAATCAAAATCGGCTTGCGCCGC
>JAADGD010000110.1 GCA_013152515.1 Planctomycetota bacterium | reverse complement strand
AATTGGTTATCCGAATTCGATAGCCGAAAAGAAATAGGGAAGAAATAGCGGGAAAACTCCTAATCCCTCCAGGAAATCGGTGTTTATCCGTGGCCAATGTTTTCTCTCTCGTGAATGGCTACCTTTTAAGAGACCAAACGTATGCCAAGTGCCTCGTAGATTTGCGCGTCAGCCAAGGACGTGGCGACCAGCTTGACGCCTTCGAAAACTTGCTGCTCGTTCTGGCCTTCGGGTACTGCTACGGTGTGTGTGCCTGCGGCTACAGCGGCGCGACAGCCGATTTGGCTGTCTTCGAGCACCATCACTTGTTCAGGCTTTACGCCGTGCTTTTCTGCCGACAAGAGGTAGACGTCGGGAGCCGGTTTGCCGTGGGTGATGTCTTCGGCGGTCAGCACAAACGAAAACCGTGCGGCCAAGGCGAACTGGTCGAGAACGCGCGTGACAAACGCCCGAGTGCTACTCGTGGCAATCCCTTTGGGGATCTCAGCCGCTTCGAGGCTGTTGAGCAAATCGAGCAGTCCCGGCATCGGCTGCAACTGATTGGGTAACAACCGAAACATGATCTCCATCGACTCGGCTGCCAACTCTTCGTGCGTATCGTCGAGCTGGTGCCAATCGATCATAAGCTGAAGCGCCTTGTGCGACTGACGGCCCATCATCTGAGCAATCAATTCGGCCGAAAATTCCTTGCCACGCCGTTTCAGCACTTCGGTACCGACTTGTTGGTAAAGGTCTTCGGTATTAAACATCAGACCATCAAGGTCGAAGACAACGGCTTGGAGAGGGGCAGGCATTGTTAGGGGCTGGGGATTGGGGATTGGGGATTGGGGATTGGAGAGAAATGTGGCTGCGCGGGATTTTAGATTTCGTCTGAGGGGCAGACTCCAACGGACAAGGCAACTAGTTCTGCTGCCCCAGCCCCCAAATCCTAGTCCCCAGCCCCTTTTCCAGAGACAGAGTAAATGGTGTAAGTGTCGTTGGTGTATACGACAGGCAGCAATAGCGGCGGATACTCGTTGGTGAGAACATAGTCGAACTGGTATTTCTCCGCTAGCTCGCGAATACGCGCCGTCCCCTGGCTGGCCAGGGAGCCATAAGAAACGTATTCGCCTGCTTCGTTGTAGTGCTTATGCACATCGAAAAAGCGTTTGCGCCAAGTGAGCAGTGCGTCTGCGCTTTGGGGGACATCTTTCCAGGTGACCAAGTCGCTACGGCTAGCATACCACTTGAACGATTGCGCGTGACGAGGCACCAAAAACAGGGCGTCGGTGGGCGTGTGATCGCGCACCCAATCACAAGCCTCGCGGAAGGCGGCGACGTCTTTCAAGCGGCGGTCGGCAGGCGGGCAAGGTGTTTGGAAGCGGGTGCGACTGATGTTTAACAGGTGCAGCGTCGGCAGCGACACCGCCAGCAGCAGCAAGGCCACGCCCCATTTTGATTGACGCAGAAGCAAACGGTGAGTCAGCCAGCCTACGCCTAAGCTTGTCGCTAGCGGCACCGCAATATCGGCGAGGCGAAAGACGTAGTATTTGAGTATCCGTGCCGCCACGGCTGGGTGGTTCCAGGTTGCTAGTTCCCAGGCAAGCCCCGCAACGCTGATCACGAGCGTTGCCACCGCGAAACGCATGAGCAAATCGAGCGGACGAAAGGAAGAGCTATCGAGTCCTCCTCCCTCACAGGGAGGGGCTAGGGGAGGGTTTTCAGGCTGCTGAATACAAAGTGTTTGCCGTGTGCAAAAAAAACGAAGCCAAGCGAAGCCAAGCAGCAGCAGGCCAAATCGCAAAGCTTTTCTGCCCAACTCACGTCCTGACAGGGTCAGCGGCGACAGATGATGCGGCAGGCGATCGAATACATAGATCTGGTTCGCTTGGCTGACTGTCTCGGGCGAAACGGTTTGCGTCAGATGCAATGCTGGAACCACACCCGGCAGCGCAAAAACTCCGCCTAACAGGAGTGCCGGTAACATCGAAGCCAAAGTAGGTCGGTTGTCGCGCGGTTGCCACAGCCAAACGAACGCTGCCGCGATCACCGACCAGCCGCCGACCAATACGTGAAACGCCGCCGCCAAGCCCAAGCAGGGCCAGACCGTTCGCCAGCGTTCTTCCGCTAGCGCGGCCAAGCCCCAAAAGACGCACGCATAAGCAAAGCACTTGCCTTCGACGCCACCGACGACCCATTCGCCGGCGAAGTTGGTCCAGTCGATCAACGTGACTAAGAGCATGGCGGAGAGGACGCCGCGAAACGGCAAGCCAGTGACGGTGCGGCTGAGTCGCTGCCAGGCGATGGCGAGTGCTAGCCAGGCGGTGAGGCGACCGATCCACGCGACCGTTGGCAGCGTGAACCACTTGGTTAGCAAGCCGACGGTCCAATAAAAAGTGAGGTGTGCTTTGCCCGACTCCAAAAACAAATCGCCAGCGCACCAGTCAGGCTGCCAGTACTGTTTGGCCTTCGCCAGATAATGCGTTTCGTTCAGATGCGGCACCGGTGCCCCGCCCGCGACGAAAAAGACGACGAAAATCAACGCGATTTCAAGCCAAGGACGCTGCCCACTAGCCCGACCATCCTGGTCGGAGCGAATAGATACAACAGAGCTTTCAGAATCAGCAGTCGAGGACATGCCCTCAGCGTAGGCCGTGCGGGAAAGTTTGACCAGTGTCGCGTTAGGGCAGGTGTAGGTTCTGATTGAATCAGAAGTGCCTACGAGGTATACTGAACCGGCACGTCAAGCAAGTCCAGCGGAGCATGTCATGACCTTTCTACCCCCCAATTTTCTACCACCGAGTCTTGAAAGTAGCAGTCCTGAGTACGCCTGGGAGGTCGCTATGCTCTACCCACCTCAGGGCCTTTGGACGGAATCTGAGTACTTGACCTTTACCGATGGGACAAACCATCGCATCGAGTTTAATGACGGCCGACTGGAGTTTCTGGCAATGCCTACCGAAGTCCATGAGGAGTTGTGGGAGTTTTTGTTTCTTGCTCTGCGGCAGTTTGTTAATAGCCGGCAACTTGGTAAAGTTCGCTCCAACGGCATGCGGGTACGTACGATTCCACAGAAGTATCGGCTTCCCGACGTGCTTTTCCTTGGTAAAGAAAATTTCCACAAGCGGCACAACCGCGCGTGGGATGGCATCGATTTGGCAATGGAAATCGTCAGCGACGATCCCAAGGACCGTCAGCGTGACTATGTTGATAAATTGGCCGAGTACGCGGCAGCTGGGATCGCCGAATATTGGATCATCGACTATCAGCAGCGCGTCGTAATAGTCAACAAACTTGTTGGCGACAAATACACCGAGCATGGCCGATTTACCGATGGCGATCAGGCGGCTTCTGTGTTGCTTGCTGGGTTTGCGATCGATGTGAAGGCACTGTTTGAGGCTGCCGATGAGATGCCGCAGTAGCGATGATCGATGTGAGATTTGGAAAGTGTGAGCGGAACAAGTGATTGCGATTGTTCCTACCTACCTCTATATAACCTCGTTCCCACGCTCTGCGTTGGAACGCAATGTTCAGACGCTCTGCGTCGACTCACTCACCGCAGAGCGGCCAGCCAGTGTGTTCCCACGCAGAGCGTGGGAACAAGGTCAGACATTGACAGGCAACAGGTCTTCATAGAAGCCTACCAGCTACCCTTCCAATTTCGGAAATTCCTCCCGCAGTGCGGCGTACAAATCCTGAAACACCGGGAATGCTCGATCGTAGACTTTGCGTGCTTTGGTGTCGGGTTTGACTTGGTCGGCTGTTTTGATGGTTGCTTTACACGCTTCTTCGATATTTTTGAAATCGCCTGCTCCTACGGCGGCGAGTAGGGCGACGCCGTAGGCAGCGCCTTCGTCGGCGACCATCGCGGTAACTGGCTTGCCGAAGACATCAGCTTGCATTTGTCGCCAGAAGGGGTTTTTTGCTCCGCCGCCCGACGCGCGGATTTGCCGGACGGGGACGCCCAAGTCTTGCATGATCGCGTAGCTGTCGCGGAGCGCCATCGTGACGCCTTCCATGATCGCGCGGGTGACGTGCCCGCGCGTATGCTTGAGGGTGATGCCAATCAGTGCGCCGCGCGCGTTGGGATCGAGGTGCGGTGTTCGTTCGCCGGCCAAGTAAGGCAAAAACTGCAAGCCTTCGCTACCGGCGGGAACTTTTGCTGCTTCCTCGGTGATTTGGCGGTAAGCCGATTTTTCCTTTCGACCGGCGATGCCCCCGGCAGTTATTATCTCATTATGAAACCACTGCAAGGCCCCGGCAGCGGTGAGCGTCACGCCCATCATGTGCCATTTGCCGCGCACCGCGTGACAAAAAGTATGCAGCCGGCCTTGCGGGTCGTACTGCGGCTCGTCACTGTGCGCGAAGACCACGCCCGACGTGCCGAGCGAAGTGTTCAGCAAACCTTTTTTGACGATGCCGTTGCCGATGGCCCCAGCCGCGCAGTCGCCAGCGCCGCCAACCACCACGCAATCGGTGGAGAGCCCCAGTTTTTGGGCGACGTCCCTGGTCAGTGTGCCGGTGACTTCTTCCGATTCGTAGCACTTGGGGAGCAGGTCGGCGTCGAGGTCGAGTTTGCTCAGCAGTGGCTTCGACCATTTGCGTTTCACCACGTCGAGCAGCAGCGTTCCGCTGGCATCGCTCACCTCGGTCGCGAATTCGCCGGTCAGCCGCCGTCGGATTTCGTCTTTGGGCAGCAAGACTTTGACGGTTTTGGCGAAGTTGCGAGGCTCTTTGTTGCGGAGCCAGAGAATTTTCGGTGCAGTAAAGCCTGTGAGTGCCGGGTTGGCGACCATTTTGATGAGCTTTTTCCGCCCGCCGACTCGTTTTTCAATTTCAGCACACTCAGCCTCCGTGCGTTGGTCGTTCCAGAGCAGGGCCGGGCGGACGACCTTGTTGTTTTTGTCGAGGAAGACCGAGCCGTGCATTTGCCCCGAGAGACCGATCGCTGCCACGTCCGACGATTTGAGTTTTGCCTTTTTGACCACCGCCCGAACGACTTTGACCGTTGCTTGCCACCAATCTTCGGGGTCTTGCTCACTCCACAGCGGTTTGGGATGGTGGCAGGGGTAACCAGCGGACGCCTCTGCTAGAATTTTTCCTGCGGGGTTGATAGCGAGGGCCTTCGTGCCAGAGGTGCCGACGTCGATGCCAATCGAGATGCTCATTACGGACAGGATTCCTTGCGGTCGCGGAAAAAGAGAAAGACTCACGCAGAGACGCAGAGGAAAATCAAAAAACTCTGCGCCTCTGCGTGAAAATCTTTCGTTTGTTTGCTTTGTAGGGATGTATTGCTACTATAATCCCCATTTCTCAGCGTAACGCAACTCATAAACGAGATGAAGAGGCCGAACACTGATGTCACGAGTGTTTTCCATTTTTCTGATCAGCGTATTCACGCTAGCAATTGGCTGTCAAAAACCTCCTCCGGAACCGGTGCCTGTAGCGCCGAAGCTCGCCGCATCGAAGCTCTCGGTCCTCGTCGTCGACGATCCGCCACTCGCCGCTGGAATCAAACTTCTCCGGGGCGAATGGGCTGAACGTACGGGTGGGCAGCTCGAAATCGAAGATTGGACGGTTGAGCAATTGCTCGCCGCCACCAAGCTATCTGCGGATCTGGTCATCTATCCCTCGCGATATGTCGGCACGCTGGTCGACCGCGATGGGCTGCGTCCGGTGCGGAAGTCGGTGTTGCAGAGCGATGAGGTGGCTTTCGACGATCTGTTCCCCTTGGTCCGCAATGCGACCTTGCCCTACGGCGGGCAGGTCTATGCCCTCACGCTCGGCGAACCTCCACTCATGTTGATGGGGTCGGCCACAGATCACGATTCCGATGGCCAGGCAAAATGGGACAGCGTAGGCAACTCCTCCGATGTGGGTAGCTCACAATTTCGGTACCCCTATGCCGTTGCACTCATCGCACGCGGCGTCTCCTACACGCAGTCTCGCGGCGGTGCAACGGGTTGGTTCGATGCCGACACGATGCAGCCGCGAATTGCCGATCCGCCGTACGTCAAATCGCTGCAAAAAATGATCGGCAACGAGCGACCTTCGACCTCTCGAAAAGACGATGTCTCGATAGGTTGGCCCACGCCCGGTGCTACGAAATCGTCCCTTTATTTTTCATTGCCACTAGCTGACGAAGTGTACAATCCTTTACGCGACATTTGGGAAAAACGCGAGACGGACAAGCCGCTAGTCTTCCTGGGCTTTGCGGGCCGCTCGGTGAGTGTCACCCGCTCGACGCGAAATTCGGCCTCGGCATTCAAGTTACTCAAGTGGCTGGTTAGCGAAAGCATCGCCACCCAACTAAGCCCTCGCAGCGAGGCAACGGTCTGGTTTCGCAAGTCGCAAGTGGCAAAAGCCAAGCGTTGGCTGCCAAACAGCGCAGCGAGTGACGAAACGGCAGCCATCGTGACGAAACTCCTTTCTTCGAGCAATTTCTACCTTTTGCCCCGCATTCCGGGAATTGACGAGTACCTGCAAGCCCTCGAAGAGGCGATCCTCCGAGCGACTTCCGAGGAACTTTCGGCTGAAGAAGTGCTGACAGAAGTTGTCGAGCAGTGGAATATCCTGACGGATCGCTACGGACGCGACCGGCAAAGGGCGGCCTACCGCAAGCACCTTGGTTTACATGAAAACGAGCAATGAACAATGCCCCAATGACCAATGCTGGCACATATCTGCACTTCCATCGGTCATTCAGCAGCCGGTTGTCAATAACGCCCCCAAGCGGTACCCTCATAGGTTCGTTAATTTCCCATTTCGCCCACTAAAGCCAGTGGCTTTTTGAGACCTGCACCTTATGATTCGCTCAGCCCAAGACGATCAGCGTATTGTGATTACCGGGATCGGCCTGACCGCTCCCAACGGTGATTCGCTGGCCGATTTCCGGGCGGCGCTGCTGGAGGGCAAAAGCGGGGTCGATCACTACCACATCCGTTACGTCGGTGACACGCTCGCTGGCGAGTGCCATTTCGACGAGCTCAAGCACCAAAAGCGCAAAGAACTACGCCGCGGCACAAGAGCAGGAAGCGTCGCAATTTATTGTGCCAACGAGGCCATCGCCGACTCCGACATCGACTGGCCCAACGTCAATCGCGACCGTGTAGGCGTCTACATCGGCGTCACCGAACACGGCAACGTCGAGACCGAAAACGAGATCCACGAAATAAAAGCCTTCGACTACGACACCAAAGTCTGGTCGCATCACCACAACCCACGCACCGTCGCGAACAACCCAGCAGGCGAAACGACGCTCAACATGGGCATCACCGGTCCGCACTATACGATCGGCGCTGCCTGCGCGGCGGGCAACGCCGGGATGATCCAAGGCGCACAGATGCTAATGCTCGGCGAATGCGACGTCGCGATCGCCGGCGGCGTGTCGGAAAGCATTCGTACTTTTGGCATCTTCGCCGGCTTTGCCAGTCAAGGTGCCTTGGCAGAAAATGACGATCCGGCCCGAGCGAGCCGCCCCTTTGATCGCGACCGCAACGGCATTGTTGTTTCTGAGGGTGGCTGCCTCTACATTCTCGAACGCTACGCCGATGCCGCCAAGCGGGGCGCAAAAATCTATGGCGAGCTGGCTGGCTACGCGATGAACAGCGACGCCAGCGATTTTGTGTTGCCCAACCCTAAACAACAAGCCCGTTGCATGACGATGGCCCTCGACCGCGCCGGCCTTAATGCCGAGCAGATTGACATCGTCAGCACGCACGCCACGGCGACCCCCAGCGGCGACATCCAAGAGTGCGACGCCTTGCGGCGCGTCTTCGGCAAGTCGGACAACACGCTGATCAACAACACCAAAAGCTACATTGGCCACGCGATGGGCGCTGCCGGATCGCTAGAATTGGCCGGCAACCTGCCCTCGTTCGACGACGCCATCTGCCACCCCACCATCAATGTCGACAACCTCGATCCCGACTGCGAACTCAAAGGCCTCGTCCTTAACGAGCCACGAGAAAAAAAGTCGGTCGAATACATCCTTAACAATTCGTTCGGTATGCTGGGCATCAACTCGGCAGTCATCATCAAAAAAGCGTAACCGCCGCTTGCGGCTTAGCTACGGAACCGCCAGGAGCAACACTCCCCCATGACCACCACTGATATCAAAAAAGAAATCCTCGACATTCTCGAAGTGATCGCCCCCGACGAAGACCTCACCAATCTCGACGACGCGGTTAACTTTCGCGATCAGCTCGAACTCGACAGCATGGATTTCCTGGACATCGTCATGGAGCTTCGCAAACGCCATCGCGTGCAAGTCCCCGAGGACGACTACATCCAACTCGCCAGCATGAATAGCACCGTCGCGTTTTTGGAACCGTTGATGAAAGACATTGTGAAAGCCTAAGTATAAGGTTGAAGGCGGAAGGAGGAAGGGTGAGGAACTTGTCCAAGCCTAGTCCGCCTTCCGCCTTTCGCCTTCCGCCTTTATGTACGACACCATCATCATTGGCGCTGGCATGTCGGGGCTGGCGGCTGGTATTCGGCTTGCCTACTTCGATCAGCGCGTCTGCATTCTTGAAAAGCACACCACGATTGGCGGGCTGAACTCGTTTTATCGGATGCGTGGGCGCGACTACGATGTTGGGCTCCATGCGCTCACCAACGTCACGCCAAAGGGTACCAAACGTGGGCCTCTGGCGAGGTTGCTTAAGCAACTGCGGATTTCGCGAGACGATTTCCAAATCTCTCCGCAGCTCGGTTCCGATATCGTTTTTCCTGGGGTGCGATTGCATTTCAGCAACGATTTCGAGCGGCTTCGTTCCGAAATCGCCCGTGAATTCCCCAAGCAGATCGACAATTTTGACCGGCTCGTTACCCAGATTGCCGAGTACGACGATCTCGACGAAACACACCAAGCGATCTCCGCCCGCGAGCGTTTGAGCGAGCTGATTTCCGATCCGCTGCTCGTCGAAATGTTTTTCTGCCCGCTGATGTTCTACGGCTCGGCTCGCGAACACGACATGGACTGGGGCCAGTTTTCGATCATGTTTCGCAGTATTTTTATGGAAGGGCTAGGGCGGCCCTATGCAGGCGTGCGGTTGATCTTGAAGCATCTGGTTCGCAAGTTTCGCGGACTGGGCGGCGAACTCAAGCTGCGCACCGGCGTCAAGCAGATCCAAGTCGAAAACGGTCATGTCTCTGGCGTTCTGCTGGAAAATGGCGAACAACTACAAGCCCGTCGCGTGCTTTCCTCCGCCGGTTGGCCCGAGACGATGCGCATGTGCGACGATGGTCAACCGGTCGTCAGCCGCGCTACGGGCCGTCTCAGCTTTTGCGAAACGATCGCCGCCCTCGACGTCCAGCCGCAAGAGTTAGGCCATCGCAGCACGATCACTTTTTACAATGACTCCGAAGAATTCACTTGGACGAAGCCTGACCAGCCGTGCGACGTGCGTAGCGGTGTGATCTGTAGCCCGAACAATTTTGATTATGGCGACGCCCTTCTCGGCGAAGGTACGATGCGCATCACGGCCCTCGCCAATTTCGATTTCTGGAACGGCCTCGACGAGCGAAATTACGAACTAGAAAAGCTGCGTTGGTACGATCGCATCACCGACTCGGCGGTCCGTTTTGTGCCCGACTACCGTCACCGTGTGCTTGACACTGATATGTTTACGCCCACCACAGTCGTGCGTTTCACCGGTCACGAAGGTGGGGCCATCTACGGTACCCCCGAAAAACAATTCGACGGCCGTACGCACCTCGACAACCTCTTCATCTGCGGCACCGACCAAGGTTTTGTCGGCATCATCGGCAGCATCGTCAGCGGCATCGGCATGGCGAACATGCACTGCTTGAGAGATTAGAATCGCACAGGGTAGCCGGCGAGCTACGCCTCGCCGACGATTTTGTGTATAATGCAATTGTTTGATCACACGACCCTGGAGATTCAAACATGGAAACATGACGACCTGCAAAAGATGCTGAAAGACTGTCCACTGCTTATTCGCATGAACGATGGACGCGAGTTCTTCATTGAAAATTCGGAGTTCATAGTCATCGCGGATTACACGGCTGCTGTTCTCGTTGATGATGACGGTGTCAAACGTAATGCTGTGCTTACTCTCATGAATATCACGTCGGTCATACCCAACGCGACGGCCGCAGGCCATTAACTGTAAGCCGCAGAGATTCCCGCCATGCCGCTCCCTCGCCCGCGTTTCTCGCTACTGACGCTCTTGTTGTTAATGACCATCGTGGCGATGGCGACAGCACTGTGGAAACTGAATTCTGAGCTTGTTCCACTGCGTCAGGAGATAGCAAATTACCGTCAGCAGCTTGGATATCTGACAATCGACGAATCCGATATCGACAAGATACATGCCATGAAAGTCGATTCGCAAGGTCCTGATGAGTGGCGTTACCGAATTTATTTGCCGCCAGGGCACAACTACAAATTAGGCATTCGCGAAGGAAGGTTTCCCGATCGTTCTCAGTTTCCGACTCAAAGTGATTATCTTGCGGAAGTTGCTGCAAATTCTTCCGGCTCGTATGGAGATTGGAAGCCGGGCGAGTTTTTACTTTCCTTCCGTATTGATCCCGACGTGAAGGATACAACGCAAAAAACGTGGGCTTTCAAAGTGACTCGGGTTGGGGAAGGCCGGAAGAACACGTTCACATCGACGGTTCCTTGGATGGCAGACAAACGCTTATGGAGTAGCCATAGCGGTATGGTAGGGAATAAGCAAAAGAGTTTTGAGGCCGATGAACCTTTAGTTCTGCATGAGGTTCGCAGAGCAATTTTGCAGGTAGGAATTGGGAGCAGCTATAGCGTCAAGTCATCGCAAGGTGCAGCTGATGGGTTCTTACTTTATATCGAGCCGATGCCTTAATTTGACTGGCATTGTTAGGGGGCGAGTAAATAGCCGGCGAGCTACGTCTCGCCGACGTGCTTTGAGGCGTCGGCGACACGTAGGTCGCCGGCTATTGCTCTACTTCCAGATTTGCTAACATGCTGAGTTGCATCCTCTCCGGTCCCTTACGGTCGCGGCTCGCCAGTTTTTTATCCTTCAGCCACCAGCCTTCAAACCCTATGCCCAAAGACTTTCTCAAACACGCCCGAGACCGTTACGATGTGGTCGTGATCGGTTCGGGCCTTGCCGGCCTCACTTCGGCTAATATCCTCGCCCGCCAAGGGCGTAGTGTGCTGCTGCTCGAACAGCATTACAAACTGGGTGGGATGGCGACCTGGTTCAAGCGGCCGGGAGGGCACATTTTTGATATCTCTCTGCATGGGTTTCCGTTTGGTATGGTCAAGTCGTGTCGACGGTATTGGTCGCAGGAGATTGCCGACTCGATTGTGCAGCTCGACGGCGTGCGATTTGATAACCCGATGTTCTCGATGTGGACCAGTTTTACGCGAGAAGATTTTACCAATCAGCTCATCGAAAAGTTCGGGCTCGCCGAAGAAAAGGTGACCGCCTTTTTCGACAAAGCTCGGAGTATGAATTTTTATGACGATCAGGCGATGACGACGCGTGAGCTGTTCGACGAGTTTTTCCCCGGTCGCGAAGATGTCATTCGGCTGCTGATGGAGCCGATCACCTACGCCAACGGTAGCACGCTCGAAGACCCGGCGATTAGCTACGGCATCGTTTTTAGTAATTTCATGTCGAAAGGCGTGTTTACGTTTCAAGGCGGCACCGACAAGCTGATCCATCAGATGGAAGCTGAATTGAAAAAAAGCGGCGTGGACATCGCCATCAAGTGCGACGCGACGAAGATAAACATCGCTGGCGAAAAAGTCGTCTCGGTCGAAATCGACGCGAAAGGCGCGACGCACACGATTCTCTGTGACGCGGTCGTGTCGAACGCCAACATCCGACAGACGATATTTGATTTGGTCGGAGAGGAAAAATTTGATCGCGGTTTTATCGACGATGCCAAGGCCGTACGGCTCAACAACAGCAGCACGCAGGTCTACATGGCATTGCAAGAAGACGAGCGGCTCGACGTGAAAGAGCTTGGCGACTTGCTTTTCAGCAGCACGGCCCCGACTTTTGAGACCGAAGCACTCCTCAGCCGTGACATCACTAGCCGCACGTTCTCGTTTTACTATCCAAAAACCCGGCCGCACGCGCCGCCACGGTGCCTGATCGTCAGCAGCACCAACGCCAACTACCACGACTGGGCCGATCTGCCCGAGGATGAATACGCAGCGAGCAAGAAAGACCTTTGCGAAACGACGCTCGACGCCCTCGATAAATATGTGCCCAACATTCGCGAGCGGGTCGTACACGTCGAAGCCTCCACGCCGCGCAGTTTTAAGCACTACACACACCATCCGTCCGGCGCGAGTTTTGGCACCAAGTTCGAAGGCCTCGCCGTCAGCCGTGCCCTGCCGCAACAGATTACCGGCCTCTACCACGCCGGCAGCGTCGGCATCATCATGTCGGGCTGGCTGGGAGCGATGAACTACGGAGTGATCGTCGCCAACGAAGTCGATAGCCAGTTGATGAACAATAATTCGCGATCGACAGGGGATGTGGAGCGGTCGATTGTTGATGATGTTGCAGCGAGTTGATGATATTGGCAAAATCTACGTGAAAGGAAACTCGTCATGAATAAATTTGATCGAATCGTTAGCGACCTCGCTGTGTTGGAGGGCCAGCCATGCATTCGAGGTCAGCGGCTCACGGTACGACGCGTATTGGAAGCACTAGCAACTTATCCGGACCGTGCCGAGCTACGCAAAGAATACCCAGAGCTTGCGGAGGAGGACATTCGGCAAGCGCTGGAGTATGCTGCTGCCAATCTTGATGATCGCGTGTTGGAATTGAAATAGAACGCTATGAAACTCTTGCTCGATCAAGGATTGCCACGCTCGACAGTGATGTATTTGGCAGTATCTAGTATTACGGCAGAGCATGTTGGCAACATTGGCATGGCGACCGCCACCGATGCGGAAATTCTTGCCGTAGCGCTCGGCCGTGATGAGGTGGTCGTCTCCTTGGATTCTGATTTTCATACTCTTTTGGCAATGAGCGTGGCCCTTCAGTCATTCGTATTCGGATTGAAGGACTCCAGGGGCAGGCGATTTCCGAGTTGCTGTTGCAGGTGCTCTCCGCGATCGAGCATGAACTTGAAGCCGGTGCTGTTGTCTCTGTGACTCGCGAACGGATTCGAGTTCGTGCTTTACCCATTGGCAAGAAAGCCCGTTAGCTAGTAATTTTTACGCGATTCAGGACTCTGTTCGAACCTCAGTAGCAATTTCCCATGACCTTAGAAGCTATCCAAGCCGCTATCCCGCACCGTCCGCCGTTTTTGCTCATTGACGAAATTGTTGAGCAGACTGCCGACCGCATTGTTTGCCGCAAGCGATTTACGGGCGACGAATTTTGGTATCAGGGTCACTATCCCGATTATCCGCTGACTCCGGGAGTGTTGCTTTGCGAAGCGGCGATGCAAGCGGGGGCAGTGCTGCTATCGAAGATCATCGCTCAGGCCTCGGAGGAGAGAACAGCCGAAGGTGTCCCGGTCGCGACGCGGATGAACAATGTGCAGTTTCGCGCGATGGTGCATCCGGGCGAGGAAATTATGCTTGAAGTCGAGTTGATCGAGCGGCTTGCCAGTGCTTTTTTTATGAAGGCGAAGGTAGTGAATGCGTCGACGGGGAAGCTTGCGGCAAGATTAGAGTTTGCTTGTACGATGGCTGAAGTGCCGGAAGCATGAATAGCGTCGGCGGCATAAATGCCGTCGCTTCGTGGTTTTTTACTTTTACTTTTGGTTGTGATTCTTAAAAATGTCTGCTGATTTCCTGCAACTTGCTGAGCGCCGTATTGTCGTTTTCGGCGTGGCGAATCGTAAAAGTGTGGCTTACCATATCGGGCGCGTGCTGGAAGAAGCTGGCGCCGAGGTGATCTACGTGGTCCGTTCGCCTGAGCGACGTGAATCGACGGCGAAGCTGTTGGGCGACGCGCCTGTGTTGGTTTGCGATGTCGAGCATCAAGACCAAATCGACCGGCTCGCTGTCGATCTGGCCGGAAAGTACGACGTCTTACACGGTTTCGTCCACTCGATTGCTTTTGGCGATTATTCCGAAGGCCCAAAACCGTTTCACGAAACGAGCAAGTCACAAATACTGCGGGCATTCGATATTTCGTGCTTTTCGCTGGTGGCGATTTCCAATGCACTCAAAGACCAGCTCTCGACAGACGCCTCGGTCGTGGCGATTTCGATTTCGACGACTCGCATGGCAAGCGAAAATTATGGATTCATGGGTCCGGTGAAAGCGGCGCTTGATTCGAGCTTGGCCTTCCTTGCCAAGTCGTTCAGCAAATTCTCTGAGATCCGATTCAACGCGGTCGCTCCAGGGCTATTAAAAACCTCGGCTTCGGCCGGCATTCCAGGCTATGTCGATTCCTACCTTTACGCCGAGCGCGCTACGCTTCGAGGTCGGGCGGTTCAGACCAAGGAAGTTGCCAATGCCGCAGCTTTCCTACTCAGCCCCCGTTCTAGCGGCATCACCACCCAGCGAATAGTTGTAGACGCTGGGATGGAGGTCAACTATTTCGACAGCCGGCTCATTGAGGGCTTTCTCGGGAAATGATCTCTAGGATCGGATCCCAGACCCGAGTCGAGACTCGAGTCGAGACCAGGGGCCAGTCCTGGGGATTGGCCTGATTAAGCGGGAGAGTCCAGCTTAGGACTGCGTATTTGCCGTACCGATAACTCATTTCTCTAGGGGATTTTGCCTGTTCTTGGCAGAGAAAGGTGGTAGCTTAGCCGTCTAGATGATATCCTTGAGGAGAAGGCAAAAAGTGTGTGTTGTCGAGGTTTGTAAAGGATTGACCGGCAACCGTTAGGGATGGCAAGGAACAGTAGAGAACACTCCTCTTAGAATGCCGTCAATTCCTAGTGGTGTCGGCCCTGTTCGTGCCCGACTCTGTCGGCTTGAACTGGTCGTATTGGTTCAGTCAAACAAGACAATTGCTGCCCCCAAGTTGGCTAGCAATTGCCGTACGGTTTTCGTTTGAAACGAAAGTTCATGACTAAAGTGGCCCATAGCTTTTTGGAACTGGTGAAACGCAGCCAGCTGGTCGAAGAAGACCAGTTGCAGGAGTTTCTAACCCAATTCCGCGAGAAGCATGGTGGCGAACTGCCTGAACGCTCTGAAGCATTCGCCGAGGCCTTGGTCGAGGCAGACTTGCTCACCAATTGGCAGGCCGAGAAGCTACTCGCTGGCAAGCATCGCGGTTTTATGCTCGGCAAGTACAAGCTGCTTGGCCAACTCGGCAAAGGGGGAATGAGTACGGTCTATCTGGCCGAACATATTTTGATGCGCGCCCGGCGGGCAATTAAGGTTTTGCCGCGTGACCGAGTGAAAGACTCGACTTACCTTGAACGTTTTCGACTCGAAGCGCGCGCAGCAGCCAAGTTGGACGATCCCAATATTGTGCGTGCCTACGATATCGACCACGAAGGCGAGACCCACTTCATCGTCATGGAGTACGTCGAGGGTCAAGACCTGCACCAACTGGTGAAAGAAAAAGGGTTTCTGAAGTTCGAGACTGCCGCTGATTACATTGCACAAGTCTCCCGTGGTCTCGATCATGCTCATGGAGCAGGTTTGGTCCACCGCGACATTAAGCCGGCCAATTGCTTGCTCGACCGTAACGGCGTCGTCAAGTTGCTCGACATGGGCTTGGCGCGGATCATCGACGACACCGCCTCGCTGACTATCGATAACAACGAAAACGTGCTGGGCACAGCAGACTATCTATCTCCCGAACAGGCGCTCAACAGTCACAGTGCTGATACGCGGGCCGACATTTATAGCTTGGGATGTACGTTCTATTTCTTGCTCACAGGACACCCTCCCTACGCGGAAGGGTCAATTTCTGAACGGTTAATGAAGCATCAGATCGAAACGGCGCCAAGCATCTTGAAAGATCGTCCTGATGTGCCGCCCATTTTGCTGCACATCTGCGAAAAAATGATGCTCAAGAAACCCGAGGAGCGATACCAGACAGCAGGCGAGGTAGCAACGCGGCTAACCGACTGGCTGGCAGATCAAGGACAAGACGTTGGGGAGAGTTCCAAGAAAAGCGGTTCTGGTTCGGGTTCAGGCGTCGGCAGCGGCATCTTTCGCCGTTTTGCTGACTCGATTAGCCGTACTTCGGGAGACTCGGGCAGCGCTATCCGTCAAGACGTACTCGATCCGTCGACGGTCGGCCAAGGGCAGAGTTCCACAGAACTGGATCAGCAAGAGCTAGAGCTTGCTCCGCTAGAAGAAGAAGCCCTTGAGGAAGAAGAGGTCACGGTTAGCAGTGCTGAAAGCAGCACCGACAATCTCACCTCTTCTATCGAGACGCTTTCCGACGAGCCTCGCAAGTCGCTGATCGAAGAAGCCTTCGAGAAACAAGAGGCCGAGGTCGCCGTCAAACAACGTTTCCAAACCCAGCCAGGCGAAGTCAATCCGCTACGACCGCCCGGCTATGCTGGCCCTAGTTACGGCCCGCCCGCCTGGGTCTACGTGCTGGGAGGTTTGGGAGTGATGTTGGTCTTGGGATTTATCGTTTACCTAGTTCTCGAAAACTAGCGAACGACTAAGAGCGTGTTTTTTGAAATTGCCAATCGACTGTAGCCTCCGGCTCTGCCGGGGGACGGAAATTAAAAAAATGCTGCCAAAGGCACTATCCACCGGCGGAGTCGGGGGCTAAATCGAAATTTCAAAACACGTTCTAAGATCCCACTTTTGCGGTTTTCCCGCTCCACTCGATGCCAATCATCTGGCAATTGATCCCCGAGCCGATCCCCAGTAGCGCCACGCGATCGCCTGCACCAATGTGCCCCGCTTCGACCGCCAGCGCCATCGTCAGTGGCACCGCCGCTGCGCCGGTGTTGCCGAGCGTTTCTAGCGTCGCGAAGTCAAGATGCGTTGCTAAGCCCAACGCCTCGAACAACAGCTTGCGATGCGCGACGCCGACCTGATGGCAAACGGTCTTGTCGATATCTGCACGCGTCCAGCCTGCCTCGGTCAGAAAACGAGCAAAAGTCTCGGCACCGGTCGCGATGCCACGTTTCATCAACTCTTCGCTATCGGTCTGCATAAACGTCTCGAGCCCGGCGCTCTGGCAGAGCTGATGATGCTCGGTCCGAGCAAGCACGCTGGCGACCGTCACGCGATTCTGCGTTTGGCTCAGTTCTTGGTCGCAAAGCAGCATCGCCACGCTGCCCGAGCCGATCGTTAGCGAAGCGACCAGATTCTTGATGCTTTTTCGTGTTAGGTTCGTGTCTTCGTTGAGTCGCCGAACCGTGTTTTCGACGAGCTGACGTCCACATTCGGTCCCTACGACTAGCCCGGCACGAATCTGCCCCAGCTCGATCATGTTGGCAACCTGAATCAGACCCGTGAGAATTCCCAAACAGGCGTTCGACACGTCGTAAATCATGCAGTCCGCTGGCAAGCCAAGCGCATGGTGAACGCCGCAGGCAGTGGCCGGTTCGAGAAAATCGCGGCAGACCGAGCCATGCACGAGTGCCCCAATCTGGACGCGATCAATCCCGCTCGCCTCGATCGCCTTCTCGGCACTTGCGATGCTCACTGAACTGGGCATCGTCCCTGGCTCGTAAAACCGCCGCTCTCGGATGCCGGTCATCAGTTCCAGCCGCCCCTCTGGCAGTCGTAACCGCTCGTAGACCGGCGTTAGCCGTTGTTCCAGCTCCTCGGTGGTCACCACCTCAGACGGCAGCGTGTAGCCCAGCGACTCCAAACAAACGCGTTGATATTTCATTTCCCTAAAATACCGAGCCAAGAGGTGTTGGTAAACTGGCGAATATCCCTCTAGCCGGCGAGCTACGTCTCGCCGAAGATGTCGAAGTCACCTTCGGACATCGGCGAGACGTAGCTCGCCGGCTATTTTCAAGAGATCGCTATGCCCAATACACCCAACCTTCCTGCCAGTTCCACGCCAAGTCGCGACTGGCTCGCCGTCCTCTTTGCCCTCGGGCTGCCCACCTTGGTGACCTTGGTCTATTTCGTCTGGTCCGAAGGCTTCGACGCCGGACTGCGCCAGGGGATCTACGGCATCGCGAAGGTCGTGCAGTTTGGATTTCCGATCTTTTGGGTCTGGGTCGTTCAGCGCCATCGTCCGCGGTTGTGGCCGATTTCGCTAAGCGGCGTAGCCTTGGGGATTGGCTTTGGTGTGGTCATTTTGGTTGCGGCGCTGGGGCTGTATCACGGTTGGCTCAAATCGGCCGATTTTTTCGTCGCCGGTATTGGGCCGATGCAGGACAAAATCGCCGATATGGGTCTTGATGCCGCTTGGAAATTCGCAGCCCTCGGCGTTTTTTACAGTTTATTCCATTCGTTGCTCGAAGAATACTACTGGCGTTGGTTTGTGTTCGATCAGCTCAAACGCCTCGTCCCACTGTGGCCAGCGATCGTCATTTCGGCACTCGGCTTCATGGCCCACCACATCTTGGTGATCGGCACTTTTTTCGGCTACGACAGCCCGCTCACATGGTTGCTCTCCGCAGCGGTAGCAACCGGCGGCCTCTTTTGGGCGTGGCTCTACGATCGCAGCGGTTCGCTGATCGGCCCGTGGTTGGGGCATCTGTTTGTCGACGCGGCGATTTTTGTGATTGGGTACGATGTCGCGAGCGGGTTGTTTGTTGGGTGAACGAAATCGGGCTGCCTCTACGAAAAGGGGTAGCAACGCATTCCCTGTGATGAAATAATGTACTTAGCACGGTAGTGGATTTTTTTCTGGTTATCCTTCGAGGGTGTCGAATATGAGTGTCGATGAAATTGAATCCGCCGTTGCCGACCTCTCTGCCGACGAATTGGCACAGTTTGCTGCGTGGTTCGATGAGTTCCACGCCCAAGCTTGGGACCATCAAATCGAGAGCGACTTCGCCGCAGGCCGACTCGACGCGTTGCTCAAAGAAGTCGACACCGAATACGACGCAGGCAAGGCCAAACCGCTGTGAAGCATCTCGCCTTGCCGATGTATTGGCAACACTATCGCCGCCTACCCGAAGCCATGCAGAAGTTGGCTGACGAGAAGTTTCAACTTCTGAAAGCCGATCCACGCCACCCTTCATTGCACTTCAAACAGATCAGCAGCAAACAGCAACTCTGGTCGGTCCGCATTGGCATCAATTACCGCGCGCTGGCCAGAGAAAAACCTGCTGGGATCGTGTGGTTTTGGATCGGAACCCACGCCCAGTACGATCGGTTATTGAAGTAGGCATGGGCAAAACAATCGACCGTCGTCTACCAACCGCTTGCCACCCGCCAACTAATTCTGCAACTGCATTCGCGTCAGCAAAAAGTCTGGTGACCGAGCAAAATCGTTGGCCCTAAACGCCTTTTCTACCGAACC
>JAADGD010000231.1 GCA_013152515.1 Planctomycetota bacterium | reverse complement strand
AGTCGGAGTTTTTCCGCTACTTCTCCCCTGTTTCTTTTCGGCAATCGAATTCGGCTAATAAATCCTTTCCTCATCTGCGTTTATCCGTGTTACTAACGGTAAAATTTTGCGCAGCGTGCGCAAGTTTTTGGGAATGGTTGTCAGATTTGCCTCTCGCAGAGTCGCAGAGACCGCAAAGTGAAGGTACTTGCAATTTCCTCTGCGGTCTCTGCGTCTCTGCGAGAGGCTTTTTTAATTTTTGGTTGCGGCTATGCCGCGCTAGGTTTATCTGTGGCTTTTCCTTTTTCTTCTTTCAGCACCGTGAACGGTTACGTTATATCGCCACTTGACTATTGTTAGATTTCCTTGCGGGAAGGCAGGAGAATGCAGAGCAAACCTATCGGGGGCACAAAGCATGACCCATTATCAATGCCGAAAGTTGAGATATGCTGCATCGAACGTGCCGAATCAAAAGTCGAAAGGATCCTCCTTCTCTTCGTCCGAGGAGGCCTCGTCTGAGGAGCTGTCGTCCCCGGTCGAGGCATCGTCAGCAGGTGCAGAATCGTCGTCCGCTGGCTCGGAGCTTTCCTCGGCAGGTACGCTGTCCTCTGCCTTATCGTCAGAAGATTCGTCGCCAAAGGGATCGTCGCCCTCGGTCGATGCCTCGTCGGCAGCAGATTCAGAAGATTCTCCGAAGGGATCCGAGTCATCGGCTGCTGCGGAATCCTCGCCGAAAGGATCGTCTTCGCTAGTGGTTTCTTCGGCAGGAGCTTCTTCGGCGGCTTCCGCAGGAGCTTCTGACTCGATCGGTTCCTCTTCGGCCTTCTCGTCAGCAGATCCGTCACCGAAGGGGTCCGAGTCGTCTGCCTCGGCGGGAGCTTCGGTAGCCTCTTTTGCGGGCTCAGCTTCAACGGCGTCGTCACCAAAGGCGTCGTCGCCAAAAGCATCGTCACCAAAAGCGTCGTCGTCAGCCATCTCTGGCTGGGGCGTCTCTTCTGCCGCCGGAGCCGGAGCAGGAGTTGCATCATCGTTGCCAAAGGGGTCGGCGTCAGCGGCAGCTGGCTCTGGAGAGGGCAACGTGTCGAAAGGACCGGCCTCAGCAGGTTCGGGCGTAGGTGCAGAAGCTGGCGTTGGAGCTGCGGGTACGTTTCCAAACGGGTCGTCCTCTGGCGTGACAGGAGCCGGAGTGTCAAACGGATCGTCCAAGTTATTCTTGGTACCCGATCCCTCTTTCATCCCCGAACCCTCTTTGCTGCCGGATCCGTCTCTCGTGCCTGATCCCTCTTTCATCTCCGATCCATCTTTAGTGCTTGACCCGTCTCTCGAACCTGATCCTGCTTTCGTGCCCGATCCCTCTTTTGCGCCTGATCCTGCTGGTATCGGCTGGACTGTCGAGTCGGGGGTATTTGCACCGGGAGCAATGATCCTTCGGGGAGGTTGAATAGGTTGTTCGAGTGGCAAAGGTGCCGCGCGTCTGAGTACCGCAGGGCCTCGGCGATCGAGTTGCTGGTACCTTTGTCGCGATTGCTGTTGGCTTTGTTGCAGACGATCGAGACGCGCTTGGCGACGAAACTGTTCCAAAGTTCTCCGGCCAGGTCCTTGCACGCGTTGTAACGCACGGCCAATCGAATGTTGGACACTCGGGTTTCTTGCTTCGTAGCTAGCTCCAACGCGCATATCGTTTTCCGCCTCGAATGTGCGACCCTGGCCTAGCCGCAGCATAGCACGATAGTAGTAGGGGCGAGGATCGGTCGAACCTACCTGGATAACCTGTGTGAAAAGCTGTTCAGCCTGCGACATATTGCCGGCAAAGTAAGCATGAACCCCACGGCCATAAACGGCCGAGAGGGCTGATCCCTGTTGCGCTTGGGCTGGGACTGCCACGCTGAGACTCCATGCCAGGGCGAGACAGGAGGTAAAAACACAATGCGAGAAGACTGCCGTGTCTTGTTTCTTGAGGTTCATAAAATTCATACGAGCAGACTCCCAAAAATACGTAGTGCCTCAACGAGGCTTTCATGGAAAGAAAATACCATCTTAACCAAAGTCAGTCACAAGCGGCAAGAAAGACCTAGTGCTTTGTCAACTTTTAATTTTCGGGTGTGAGACGTCAGAACTACTTGTTCCGTAATGACTTCAGACGTCTCACACCCGAATTTTTGATAATGACAAAGCGTTAGAACCGCCAAAATACCAAAAAACACGGGGCACAAGTACTACAGCGCTATAAGTCAAAAACCACGGATTGCACGGATACCACTGATTTTGGAGACTTTTGGCAGGTTTGCAGCTGGGGCATTGAACTGCCAACAACATCCCTTCATTTCATCAAGGCTTTATCCGTGAATATCAGTGCTATCCGTGGTCTTTAGCTTTTAACTTATCGCAGTAGTACTAGAGCTTCGCATTCTGTACCTGAAAGCTATTGATCTGTTGCAATATTGGCTCGAAATCAGGTTTTTCAAGGTTCGACAGCGATTTTTTCTCGAAACCTAATTTCTGCGCTTTTTCCAACGCCGTTCTTGCCGCTAAGCCGTCGCCTGCCAAAATGCAGGCTTTTGCGAGGTGGAAATAGAGGACTGGATTCTGGCTCACCGAGAGTGCCAACTCCATATCCTTGATCGCCAAATCATACTTTTCTTGTGCGATGTGGACAATGGCGCGTGTATCGAGCATGTCCGTCACAGGACCAAACGTCTTCATGGCATCGTTGATCAGTTGTTCCGCTTCGTCCACTCGCTGTTTTAAGAGTCCCAATTGAAAACCAAGATTATTCATCGCTGCCGCTCGGATACGACTCGGCAAATCATCGCGCTGCAAAAGTCGATCATAAGCTGCGATGCTCTCCTCATTTTTTCCTTGCGCTTCATAAGCCTCTGCACGGGCAAGTAGTCGTGTTACTGAATCGGGATCCTCACGCAAGGCCGCATCGATCATACGATCGACCGGTTCGTCATACTTGTCCCCGAACTCGTCACGACGAATACTAATCATGCGATTGGCGAGTTGGATGACATTATCTGTTTGATCGGAGTAGAGTCGCTTCATGAGAACCAAGGCTTGGTCGCAATCACCGCGATAGGCTAAAAACCTAGCAAGCTGAAGGGCTTCGGAGGGAACGCGGCCTGTGTAGATTTTGTAGAGCTTGCCGGCGAGGTCGTAGGCACCATAACGGTCTGCCAGTTGGGCGATACCGAGCGTTGTCTGGAGCTGTTCTGCAGTCAGCTTGCCTCTTGTCTTTGGTAGCAGCGAAGTCAGTAGTCGATTCAGCTGTTCTTGGTCTCCTTTTACCGAAGCCAGCCGGGCACCTAGTTGAACCAGGGATCTGTTTTTTGGATCCAATTTTCGGAGTCGCTTGATGCGGCTGTCAGCGCTCGAGTATTCCCCTGCGTCAATGAGCAAATCAATGTAGGTTGTCTGTACCGCTGAATCAGAGGCTTTCTTGGCGAGTAACTCTAGCAGGATGGATTCCGCTTTATCCCACTGATTGGTCTGACTATAAATCCGGGCTAATTGCAAGGCGCTATCCTTCGACAGGCGGCCTTGTTCGCGTAGTTCAGAAAGCAACTGAATAGCGCGCAAGAGCGATTGAGGGGTGTTTTGCGAAATCAAAATATCAGCCAGTAATTTCGATTCTTCACTGCTCATCACGCTGTTGACCGCACTTTGGCGCAAGAGAGCTTCTGCTTTTAGCGATTGCTGATAGTCTTGCTTCGCAAGCAAAATGCGTGCGGCTTTTTGCCGAGCCCAAACGACGTGAGGATTGTCCGCGGCGGCTTCGCCATTATTGGCTGCCCGCAAAATGCGATTGATGTAAACAGATGCTTTGCCAAGATTCGCTTCGTGCTTTTTAGACCAGAGTAAATAGAAATCTGCGAGTCTGTGCAGTACCGGTAATCTGTCGAGTTGGTCAGCATACGTCGCTAGATAAATACTTTCGGCATTTTGCCAACGTGAAACAAGCTCGTAGTATTTACCCGTTAGCAGAGGCAAAAATTCTGCCTCACTGGCAAGGTGTGCCTCACGTATCACTGCTTCGACTTCTGTGAATTTCTGTTGCTCCGCGTAGAGGCCTATCAACCGGAGCCAGTTGTCCGGGTCTGCGGGATTCATCTGTAAGGCACTACGTAAAGTGGTCGCAGCGACGTCGAGTTCGCCGACTTGTTGAGCAATTTTTGAAAACCAAATTTGCGTCGCCGGAATCGTCTTTTGACTTTCGGCGAATTGCTTAGCCGCCTTGTAACCTGCTTCCGTGTCTCCCGTCCGAATCAAGATTTCAGCTTCCGTCCGTCCGAGCAATTGACCGCGAATTTCAGGCCGCAGCAGGTCCATTCTTTTTCGGGCCTGCTCATAAAGGCCGCGTTCGACCAGCAACATGACTTGAATTCGTACAGCATTTGCTTTCGCAGGCCCCGATTCCAACGCTTTGTCGAAATGTTGAAGCGCAAGATCAATGTCTCCACCCACCAGGAGCAAGAGTTGTCCGTAGACAATGTGCAATTCATACCATTTGGGACGCTGGCTTAAAGCCGTATCCAGTAGTTCTCGAGATTTGGCCAACTCCGCTTGATCGATTTCTCGACGACCAAAACTCATGATCCGCCGTTTCACCTCCGTCAAAATATAGTTGGGGTGAGTTTTGCTCTTCACGAAATCAAGCACAGCTGCCTGTGCCTTTTGCATTGCTGCGTCGTCTTGTTGTCGATGTGCAAGATCGAACAAATGCATGCGAATCGGCAAATTATTCTGCTCTTGCTCCGCAGATTTTTCGTAAAACTCGCGCGCTTCCTCGATTTTCCCGAGTTGCTCAAATTTTAGTCCGAGGACTTTATCGAGCTGCAGTTTTTCAACTTCTGTCAAATCATCCGCTCTTGTCACGAGTGATCGCAACTGCTCCGTAACGTCCTCGGGCTTGATTTCATACAGAAGTTCTGCCCGCCGGGCTAAAGTTCGCAACGAGGTACCCCATTTTTTCTCCAATTTGTCTAGCAATTTCATGGCACGGGCGGGGCCTTGCATTGGATCGGAGGCAACAAGAAAAATTGCCGCGAAGTGGACATCAATGTCCTCCGGAGCCACTTTGTAAGCTTGCTTGATTAAAGCTTTTGCGTCGTCATACTGATCTCGTTTGATGAGTATTTTGGCACGTAAAAGTTTCGCTCGAGCTTCTCCTAGCCCTTTCTCTTCAATCATTTGAGTGACGAGTTCGTCGACTTTGCTCCAGTCTTGCTCTGCCTCGGGAAGCTCGAGAACTTCTTTGACGAGCTTGTCTAGCTCGATACCTTCCTGCTTGGGATGCATGCGTCCCCAGACTCGCTGGCGGCCCTTCATGGCAGGGGAATGCTTCGGAAAACCTTCCAGAACCGAGTCATACGCCTGCAGTGCCAAGTCATTAATTCCTTGAGTTTCGTAGCAGATCCCTAGCATTGTGCCGGCTAGTTTTTGCGTGCTTGGTCGACCGAACAAAAGTGGGCGAACTCGTTTCAACTCTTTGGCAGCCTCTGCCCACTGTCGCTTACGAAATAACATACGTGCTCGGTAATAGTCGACGATCGGCATCAGGTCGGGCTGATTCAACTGGGCCAATCTCTTGATCTCGCGATTGACAGCCGGATAATCTTCTTCTCCGAAAAGGAGGTCAATCTTGTAGGCAATCAGATTAATCGATTGATTTTTGCTCAATTTCACGATGCCCTGATCCAAGATTTTCAGAGCAGCCTCCTTTTGTCCTAAACTTTGCTCAGCTCCTGCCATGAGCCGGTAAAACAAGGCGCTGTCAGGATGTTCTTTCAAGCCTGCAGAAATATATTCTTTGGCTTCTTCGTAGTTGGGCAGGGCGGTCTCGAAGTTGGATTGAGCTTCTTTCAACTTGTCGGAAGCCGCTTGGTAATCTAAATCGTCCTGCACTGCCGAGACCAACGTCGCGAGTTGAGACTTCGCTTCTTCGTAATTGGATTTAGCAACTTCGTACTTGGAGCTAGCTTCTTCTGGGCTGGGTTTGTTTTTTTCGAGGTTCGAAAGTGCTTCT
The DNA here is from genome assembly GCA_013152515.1 of Planctomycetota bacterium. Classification (GTDB taxonomy): domain Bacteria; phylum Planctomycetota; class Planctomycetia; order Pirellulales; family Lacipirellulaceae; genus Bythopirellula. Next base: position 7,061 of record JAADGD010000231.1, on the reverse strand, counting down.
AGATACTCTTCCTTCGCTTCTTCATAATTCGAGTCGTCAAGTGCCACAGACCTGTCGCTCGCGAGTTGAGATTGGGCATCTTCGTAGTCCGACATAGCTTCCAAATAAAGTGCTTTTGCTCCTGGGAAGTTGGACCCGAGCGATTCCATACCCTTAGCGGAAAGAATCGCCGCATCCTTGGGATCCAAATCGTAGGCTTTATCCAGGTGTACGTTCGCCTCTTGGTATTCTTTGAGGCCACTGTGAAAGGCAGATTTCAACAAATGGGCTTTTGGCGAATCTGGGTTATTGACGACCATTTGCTCAATCACACGCCTAGCCAAGTCAGTATTCTTGTCTTTCCCGATCAGGATATTCGACAGCAGTGAATACACATCTGGTTCGCCTTTGAGCGACTTTTTTTCTGCCTCGAATTCGCCAGTTTCTCTGTCGTACCCAACGAAATTGAATGCAAGTGTTTTGACCCGTTGAAAATCCTTTGCCTTAAACCATGCCTGAATGAGCATCGCGTTCAACTCTGGGTCATTCGGATTTTTATCCAGCAAATCTTCGAGGTGTTTAATCGCATCTTGAGGGCGAAAACTGATAACAATCTCGGCCAATTCGCGACGCAACTTGGCGTCGTCGGTCGTTCGGACGGTTTGGTCAAGTACTCCGAATGCGTAGTTGCGTTGTTCCGAGGTCACCTCTAGGCTCTTGACGACCTCAATGGCAGCTTCGGCCATCTTGATGCGTGCAGCGTCTTCTTCCGGTCTGAGCTGGACATAATTGCGGAAATAGGAAAACGCTTTGTAGTTCTTACCCTCTGCCAGAGCATCTTCGGCTTTGGTCAAAAAGACGCCCGCCCTGCGCTCCACTTGCCACCGCTGAACGAAAAAAGCCGTTACGGCAACGACCAAACTGGTGACAAATACACCAATCAGCCAGTGATAGTTAATCCGATACCTTTGCATATCCGACATCCAGTTATAGGTTTTAGTCGCTTCGAGAAATGTCTTGAAGCAGCATCAGAGGAAAAGTTGTTCGAAAGAAATGTACGTTGAAGAATTCGCTAGGCCCTGCTAGCGCCACCGTCGTCGCCAATCTGAACTCGCACAAAAGGTAAGCCGTCAAAACATCGCTAAACGAGGGCATAGAGACGCTCTGCCTCAGGCGCCGACAACACTCCAACCTTCATCCTATCCCCGGGAACCAGGGTGTCAACGATGCTCTCACGATGCAGCCCCTTCAATCGCTATAGTCGATTCGCTTGCGGCAGGACAATCCGATTCTGAGCGATAATTCAACGGATCATTGCATTGACTGCACGTCCCAAAACGACCTGGATATACCGCGGCTTCCGCCTGCGGCTACAATCCACCAAAACAGTACTGACGCAGCCCTAGCTGTCGGTCAGTCATCACTGCTCGCTTCTAGTACGGGAGTCCGCTAGTATGGCTGGCAGGGCAACCGGAGACCATTTTTCGAGAAAGTTGTTGACGGCGATGACTGGCAAAACTGCTACGACACAGGAATCGGTTTTCGCCGCGCGCAAGATCACCAAAGTCTATCACATGGGCGAAGTTGATGTGCATGCGTTACGCGGCGTTGATCTTGATCTGTATCGTGGCGAATTTGTGGTTTTGCTTGGCCCCTCGGGCAGCGGCAAAAGTACGCTGCTGAATATCCTCGGGGGACTCGACTCGCCCAGCTCGGGAACGGTGTTTTATGGCGATCAACAGCTGACCGATTTCGATGATGCAGCACTCACCCGCTATCGCCGTTACCATGTTGGCTTCGTGTTTCAGTTTTACAACCTCATCCCCAGCCTGACCGCCCGCGAGAATGTGGGGCTGATCACCGAAATCGCCAGCAACCCAATGACGCCTAGCGAAGCATTGGCGATGGTCGATCTGGCCGATCGGGCCGATCATTTTCCCGCCCAGCTCTCGGGTGGCGAGCAGCAACGGGTCGCGATCGCCCGCGCGGTTGCAAAGCGACCCGAAGTGCTGCTGTGCGACGAGCCCACCGGCGCGCTCGATGTACAGACAGGCGTACTCGTGCTAGAAGTCATCCAAAAGATCAACCGCGAACTTGGCACCACCACCGCCGTCATTACCCACAACGCCGTCATCGCCGAAATGGCCGACCGAGTGATTCATCTCTCCGGCGGCAAAATCACCGGTGTCGAGACGAACACAACGAAACGTGAAGCAGCGGAGTTGACGTGGTAAACGAAAGTTGCATAGCCGCGTTGCCACGCAACGCAAGGCGCAGCGGGTACACGCTTTCCGATTCGCCTTGCGTTGCGTGGCAACGCGGCTACAAGAGTACTCGATGAATTCGCTCAACCGCAAACTGTTCCGCGACCTTTGGCAGATGAAGGGCCAAGCGGTGGCGATTGCGCTGGTGATGTCGTGCGGCATCGCGACGTTTGTGTTGTCGCGGAGCATGTTGCATTCACTCCAGCTAACGCAAGACACTTATTATCAGCGTTATAACTTTGCCGATGTGTTCGCCACACTCAAGCGCGCACCCGAGTCGTTGACCGAGCGGCTGGCAGAGATTCCTGGCGTCGGTCAGGTGCAAACGCGCATCGTAGTCAACGTGAACCTCTCGGTTCCTGGCTTCGACGAACCCGCGTCGGGCAAATTGATTTCGTTACCCGAGACGCATCGCCCGCGGCTCAATCAACTCTATTTTCGTCAAGGCCGTTGGCTGGCGCCGGGACGCGATGACGAAGTCCTCGCCAGCGAAGCCTTCTCGCTGGCCAACGACTTGCACGTTGGCGACACGATCTCTGCCGTGATCAACGGTCGGCAGAAAAAACTGCGGATCGTCGGGATCGCCCTCTCGCCGGAGTACATTTACGAAATCAAACCGGGCGATTTGCTGCCTGACAACGAGCATTTTGGTGTGTTTTGGATGAACCACGAGGCACTCTCGATCGCCTACGATTTGGACGGGGCATTCAACGATCTTTCGATCTCGCTGTTGCACGGCGCTTCGGCCCCAGAAGTCATCCAGCGTGTCGACGACCTGATCGAGCCGTATGGCGGACTCGGTTCCTACGATCGTGAGGACCAGCTCTCCAATAAGTTTCTCGACAACGAAATCGAGCAGAACCGCAACATGGGCATGTTCGCCCCGACGATTTTTTTGGCGGTGGCTGCTTTTTTGCTCAATGTCGTGATGACGCGCACGATCAATACGCAACGCGAGCAAATTGCGGCGCTCAAGGCGTTCGGCTACTCGAATCTCGAAGTTGGCGGGCACTACCTCAAAAGCGTCCTGCTGATTGTTGCTGGGGCGCTGCTCGTGGGAATACCGATGGGAATCTGGTTCGGCGGCGTCGTGACCGAAATGTACGCCAAGCTGTTTCATTTCCCAGAATTTACTTTTCGCATCTATCCGTCCGTTTTGCTGGGCGCCTCGGGCGTGGCCATGACCGCTGGCGTGTTGGGCACGATTGGTTCGATCGCCCGTGCGGTTCGTTTGCCACCTGCCGAAGCGATGCGGCCAGAATCGCCGACCGGGTACGGACCGACACTCCTCGAACGACTAGGCCTGGGTCGTCTTGTGCCCCCGGTGGCACTGATGGTCTTGCGCCAGCTCGAGCGCCATCCGCTCAAAACGATGCTCTCGACGATCGCGATTGCGCTCGCCGTTTCGGTCCTCGTGCTTGGCAACTACATGCAAGACTCGGTCAATTACATGATGGCCGCCCAGTTTCATTGGGTGCAGCGCTACGACATGTCGGTCGCCACGACCGAGGCGGTTGCCGACCGCGCGATCTACGAACTCGGCAGTATGCCGGGTGTCTTGTTGTGCGAACCGAACCGCTACGTTTCGGTACGATTGCGCGCCGGATCGCGACACCGTCGGGTTGGCATTCTGGGAATCCGCTCCGATTCCGATCTTTTCGGCCTCGTGAATATGGATGGCAAGCCCGTGCCTTTGCCGCCGGGTGGGCTGTTGGTCTCGCAGAAGCTGGCCGAAATTCTTGACGTCGGCGTTGGCGACTGGGTGCAGCTCGAAGTTTTGCAGGGCAAAAAACCGATCCGCCAAGCGATGATTGCCGGCACCTTGCAAGATTTTGCGGGCCTGTCGGTTTACATGGAAATCGATGCCCTCCGCCAACTGATGCGTGAAGGGCCGGTTGTCACGGGTGCTCACCTGCTGGTCGACCCGAAATTCCAAACGGCCCTCTATCGCGAACTCAAAGAAACACCGCTGATCTCCGCAGTGACCGTCAAACAGCACGCGATCGACAGTTTCGACAAGACCGTGGCCGAGAATCTTCGCGTCATGAAGTCGATCAACCTGCTCTTCGCTTGCATCATCGCCATCGGCGTCGTCTACAACAGTGCCCGCATTTCGCTTTCGGAGCGCAGCCGCGAGCTGGCAACGTTGCGCGTGGTGGGATTTACTCGCGGCGAAATCTCGGCCATCCTATTGGGCGAGCTGGCCGTCATCACGCTGGCGGCGATCCCGGTCGGTCTCGTGTGTGGTCGGTTTTTCGCCTGGTGGATGACGATCGCCTTCGACCAAGAACTGTTTCGTTTTCCGCTGGTGATCAGCCAACAAACCTACGCCTTTGCCGCCGCTGTGGTGTTGGTCGCGTCGACCGCCTCGGGTTTGGTTGTCCGACGGCGACTTGATGAGCTTGATTTGGTGGCGGTTTTGAAGTCGAGGGAGTAGTTGCGAGTAAAAATCCCTGAACTCGTAACTCGTAACTTATTCGGCGTTGCCGCCGACGCTAACAACCCACCATAAACATTACACACCACCAACCACTCACCTCTCATGAAAATCCTTTTCCGACGACTGATGACTGTTCTTTTCGTGGCTGGGGTCGTCGGCGCGATTGTTTACGGGCTAATTCCAGCGCCAGTCGAAGTCGATTTGGCTACGGTCGAACAGGGCTCGATTCGCGTGACTGTCGACCAAGATGGCAAAACGCGGATTCGCGAAAAGTACGTCGTCTCGGCGCCGCTGGCAGGCCGTTTGCAGCGGATCGAATTGGAACCGGGCGACGAAGTTCGAGCAGGCGAGACCTTGCTGGCCTCGATCGAGCCGCGCGATCCCGAACTGCTTGACGCCCGTTCGATTGCTCAGGCCGAAGCACGTGTCAAAGCTGCCGAGGCGTCGGTTCAAAAAATGGAGCCGATTCTCGAAGAAGTCGAGGCAGCCCAAGAATTTGCCGAGTCCGAACTCCAACGCGTGCGCGAGGCGCGTAAAAAAAGCCCACAGTCCATCTCCACCAGCGAGATCGAAAGCAAGTTGCTCGCCTATCGCACACGGTCAGCACTGCTACGTACAACGAAGCATAATCGTGAAATTTCCAACTTTGAACTCGACCAAGCACGGGCTGCCTTGATTCACTCGCGCCCCCATGTCGGCAAAGAGGCGACGGAGAGTCCCGAGTCAAACGGCAACGGTTGGAATTTTAACATTCGCTCGCCAATCGACGGACGGGTGTTGCGAGTTTTTCAGGAAAGTACTGCGGTCGTGAGTAGCGGGACTCCGTTGCTCGAACTGGGCGATCCCACCGATCTCGAAGTCGAGATCGACGTGCTATCGCGCGACGCTGTAAAAATCCACGCCGGTGCCTTGGTGCTGCTCGAACATTGGGGCGGCGAAAAAACGCTGCAAGGACGCGTGCGGCTGGTTGAGCCTTCGGCGTTCACCAAAATTTCGACCCTTGGGGTCGAAGAACAACGCGTCAATGCAATTGTCGATTTGGTCGATCCGCCCCAAGACCGCACCGCCCTGGGCGATGGATTTCGAGTCGAGGCCCGAATTATTGTCTCCGAAGCGACCGACGTCATCAAAACACCGACCAGCGCGCTATTTCGCGTCGGCGACGAGTGGGCCGTGTTTCGCGTCGTCGACGGCGTTGCCCAACAAACCGTGATCGTGCTCGGGAGGCAAAACGGCTTGGAGGCCGAGGTCTTCTACGGGCTCAGTGCTGGCGATCAGGTCGTCGTTCACCCCGGCGACGACGTTGCCGATGGCACCACGGTTCGCGCACGTTGACAACCCAACCAACGACGCCGATGATGGTGCGGTAGCCCCCGGCTCTGCCGGGGGATCAACCAATTGTCGATGCTCCCACAAAAAATCCACACACACAAATCCATCCACACTCGTAAAAATCCCCCGGCAGAGCCGGGGGCTACCACCATGCACGAAAAATCCTCCGCACCGCTCGTTGGCGTGATCATGGGCAGCCAAAGCGATTGGGACACCATGCTTGTCGCTGCTGAGTTGCTCGACGAGTTTGACGTTCCCTGCGAGTGCGAAATCGTCTCGGCCCATCGTACGCCAAAGTGGATGGTTGAATACGCCGAGTCGGCCGAAAAACGCGGCTTGCAGGTCATCATCGCCGGCGCCGGCGGCGCAGCCCACTTGCCGGGGATGGTCGCAGCGATGACGGTGTTGCCGGTACTCGGCGTGCCAGTCAAGAGCCGCGCACTCAAGGGCCTCGATTCGCTACTGTCGATCGTACAAATGCCCGGCGGCGTGCCGGTGGGAACTTTGGCGATTGGTTCTGCCGGCGCAAAAAACGCGGCGCTGCTGGCGATCCGAATTTTGGCCACCACCCGACCCGAGCTACGCGAGAAGCTACACAAGTTCCATCAAGAGCAAACCGAAAAAGTCCGCAACGACAAACTGCCACCTTATGCCGAACCCTTCTGAACCTATTCTTCCTAGCCCAATTCTCCCAGGTGCTGTGCTAGGTATTCTCGGCAGCGGCCAACTGGGGCGCATGTTTGCCCAAGCGGCTGCCCAGTTGGGCTATCGAGTTCACGTCTATTCGCCGTACGCCGACAGCCCCGCAGGCCAAGTCGCTGATCGACAAACTGTCGCCGAGTATGACGATATCGCTGCGCTGACAGAATTCGCCCAGTCGGTCGACGTCGTGACGCTGGAGTTTGAAAACGTCTCGACCATTGCCACCGAGACGGTCGCCCAATTTGTTCCTGTCCGTCCTTCGGGGCAAGTGCTGTACATCACGCAAAACCGTTTGCGTGAAAAGCGGTTTTTGGAAGGCGCTGGCATAGCGTGCGCGCCGTTCG
>JAADGD010000196.1:899-3725 GCA_013152515.1 Planctomycetota bacterium | reverse complement strand
ATCGCTGCTTTCGCCATGTTTTTTTCCTTGTGTTTTCAGTCGCTGTGATGGAAGGCCACACTTACTTCACGTAAATTTCAATCGGTCACTTCGATTGAGAGATGGCTGCTAACTCTTGCACCTTGGCTTGCAATGGCCGGTAGATATATTCATTCATCGTTGCGATCGCACCGCGATCCGATTGATCGCGAGCGACTCGAGCGTACGCTTCTAACGCGGTACGGGCCTTGGCCAAAGCTTCTTCCGTATGGCGAAGCGCCTCGGCCGACTCGCCCGATTTTTCTGCTGTCGCTGCCGCGCGAACCGCTTCGATCGTGTCGAAGTAGCCGATGCCAAATTCAAAACGCCCGATCCAATAGTCGACATAGGCACGTTTTTCCTCGGGCATTTTCTCACGTGCGCGTCGTGCTGCATCGAGTGCCCGCCGGTAGCCGTCACGTGCTTCGGCGTACTTCTCGGGCATTGGGCCAGGCTGCCAATGCTTCGGCAACATCATGCCCGGCACCGGAAAGGCCAGCCCCAGGGCATGCCATTCTAGCAAGATCGAGGTCTTTTCCAACTCCCGAAACATAGTGAGCGTGTCTTCAACGGCTGCCTCGCCACAAGCAGTCCGGATTTGGTCACGATAGACTTCGGGCGTCACCGTTTCATCCCACGCCGCACGGGCGATGTAGGCTACGCACGGGTCATGGTCGCTGATCTGCCAATATCGGGTCGAAAAGCCAGCCCAGCCATGTTTGCGAATATCTTTCGTCAGTTCGTGCAGCGAGCCCGTGGCCAATGCTGGAAGCAGACCGACGTTGTCGTCATGCAGTGTGAAGATCAAAGTCGCGGGTATCTTTTCGGTATCAAGCGTGCCAATCACCTCGCGACGTTTCACAATGCGCGCCGGCGTGTAGGCCAGGAAATTATGCGTTTCCGAACCTGGAGGTAAAATCTGAGGCAAGATGGGGAACAACTCGTCGGCAACAGCCTTGTAAATAAACTTGATGTCGGGCCGCTTTGAACCGGCTAGCGCCCGATGTTCCGTGATGAGGCGATCGTAGAAACGAAGCATCACGATGTCGCCTTTCGCTTCCCCAATGGCACGAGAGGCTCCGCCTGGGACGTCCGGCCGCTTACCGGCTGCGGCAATCACCTCCTCAAGCGAAGTGATTTCGTTGATCCCGTACTTCGCGTCGAGTGCCTGCCAGGCCGCTTCGTACCTCTCAGTCCACTGGCGATGCTCCGGCATGCTCAACATCAAATAGTCGACCTCCGGGTAGGTGTTCACCGTTGCCTGGAGAACAGCCGCAGCTAATTTTGTAAGTGCTGGATCATCTGGAGGGGTATTTTTTCCTGGGACGACTGTTAATTTCCCCAGTTGGTGGATGGGCTGAAGGTCAGGGATCAATTCCTTGAATTCGGGAGGAAAGTCGGTCAGATGCACGGGCATGACACACTCCATGCCCCGCTCGTGCGCAAGCGCCATGAGACTGTGTATGAGCTTCTCTCCGGCGGCGGAAAATTCTTCGTAAGAGGCTTTTATCGGCAAGTCGGGATTCCAGAAATGCGACCGATCGTCGAAAAGATGCCGACCTACCATGTCGTCGGTGATGGGAAGCTTGAGGCCAAAGTTGAGCCACGCCGACTTGCGCGCGACGCCTTGATGTTCGATGTGCAAGAATGGATGAAAAGGCCAGTTGTACACAAGAATTCGATTGAACTTCAATTTGGCCAGTTGCCCCAAGACGAGCCGGTAGTCGGCCATGCCCCACGACTCGGGCCCACAGATTAGACTATTGACCACTCGCCACTGTCGCACGCGCAGCAGCGGTTCGACCGTGACGTCGCTCTCGGGCAAGTGAAACTCACCGGCGTCGTCGGGCAAGACATCGCCGTGCAGGAGATAGCGTACGCCCCAACGCTCGACCAACTCGTAAACGGCCCAAAGCGTTGCCTTCGGGCTACCGCCGCCAACTATTAGGGTTGACTTGCCATCGAGGGACGCACGTTTGATCATCAGCCCTTGGTCGGTCAGTTCTGGCCAAGTCTCGGCGTCAATCGCTTTGGCAATCGCGGAATTTGTTTCCAGATTGCCGACGAGGATGAGCACCTCGGCTTCTTCCGAAGCCTTTTCACTTGGCGTCGTGCGGATGCCGTAGAGCTTCTCGAGATAATCGCAAAGCTCGGTTGCCGCATAGCGCTCTAACTCGGGCGCTGCCTCTCCAACTACAACGGCAATTTTTGGCGACTCGTCTGCAATGACCAAATCGCACTGCGTCATAAGAACCAGTAAGCCAAAACCGGCCAAAACTAGAAAACTAGAGGACTTTTGAAACACAGGTCGCATAGAACCACTCTCCATGAATTGTGGTATGATATGAACAATCGTCTTTACTTTGTCTCCGGCAATCGCCAGCGGACAACTTCGATGCGCAAGTCGGTTGGGTAATGATCCTTGCCTGCGTAGGAATGGGCGGTCAATAGTGTGCCGTCATCCAACTGCACGGTTGGTCCGAAGCCGCCGCCGCTGAGGGAATCTTCAGGCGTCTTCGCGCTGATCATGATCCGGTCGTGCTTGAAGTCGAAATCGAACCCGTCGTCCGTTTCATGGCCGACGAGGCAGCGCACTCCGAGCGGCTTTACGTTGGGAGCCACCGCCGTTCGCAACGTGAATGTCAGCAGCAGGCGGTCGTCGTTGAGCCGCAGCAGCGCAGGATACATTTCGCCGTAGTAGCTGCCGAGTTCTTCCGGTCGCCAATTGTGTCCACCGTCCGTCGAACGAAACAGCACCATCCGCTCCTATTGGTCCAGCTTGCTCTGAGGGACCGTTGTATCGGCGAT
>JAADGD010000196.1:0-882 GCA_013152515.1 Planctomycetota bacterium | reverse complement strand
ACCCGAAACACGCCAAGCAAGTCGCCGGAACGAGTCTGCCAGAACAGAGTCTCTGCCATGAAAGGCCACCACATTTTTGACTTGTCAGCACCCTCGAATTTGCAGGCCAACGATTTGTCCCAGCTCTGGCCGCCGTCTTTAGATCGCCACAGGTAGTTGAGTCCGTTGGGTGCGGAAACGCCAACGATCAGGCTGCCGTCTTTGAGTTCCAGCACGTTGCGGCTGGTGTGCGTCCACGCTTTTTCCGGTGCGCCGGGAACGTCTTCCCAGCCGATCTTGGTGGACTGCAAGTTCTGCCACCATCGGTCGAACGGTGCAGCAGACTGTAGATGTATCCTTCCTTGTTACGGATGTCCTGTTTCGTGAGGTGGACGGTGAGCAGCAGCGTACCATCCTTGAGGACCGAGAAGTACGGCTCACGTCCGAGCAGCGGGATGACCTCGCGTTTCGACCATGTCCGACCGTCGTCCGTCGACCGCCACAGTAGCATGTCTTCGCGGATGCCGCCGTCGATCTTTTCGTGTGACGCATCAAAGGCCACGATCAGCAACTCGCCATTTGGCAACTTCGCGAGGCACGGTTTGTAGTCGCCCTTCCTGCCCAGCGCGATACGCGCGCAGGGGATCTCGGCGGGCAATGTTTTCGAGTTATAAACCTTGATCGGCTCGTTCTGGTTGGCTTCCCCGGCAGTCTGAAGGCGGATAATCTCTTGTGCGAACCGCTTGCCCATCTTGCGCTGCGATCGCGTGTCGATATGCGCCTGATCGCCGATGTCCGTGACGTCATTGACGCGTACGTGGCCGATATGTTCCATCTTCTCAGTCAGGGCAAGCAGGGCTTTGTTGACAATCAGGTAGTGCTCGAACGACTTGTGTCTGAAAG
>JAADGD010000308.1 GCA_013152515.1 Planctomycetota bacterium | reverse complement strand
GGTCGCACCCGGCCAAAGATTGCCTCTGATTTATGGTGCTGCCTCTGCTACAATGGCCCCTGGCGTCTCGCCGCTTCGCTTGCTCTTTGACAATGTCAACTCTTGCAAGTCTTGCAACGTGCGCTACCCGTGTGCAGTAGCGAGCATTTAACGGCTAGACTGTACGCCCCCAAGAGGTTTTGCCAAGTTCAACACCCCAAACTTGGCAAAACCTCACTCCTTTTGCCCCCTGTCCATTTACGCAAGCCATTGCAGCAATAGGACCTGCGAGTCCCCCTTGCGGCAACTCCCCCGAGGTTTTGCCACGTAAAAAACGTTTTCAGAGTAGTGTCTTTCCCGACGATCTAACTGAGCGATCGCAAAACTTTGCTGTTTCTAGGCCAGCAGCAGTTCACTCCCATCTTGCAGGCACTTGCTGATAAGATGGCTTCAGTAGTAGATTGAAAGCTGAAAAAACGTCGGCGAGACGTAACTCGTCGGCTCTTCTTGCGAACTATGTGAACGAACATGCTTTATTATTCTGCAGGTAGCTCGACGACCGAACTTTCTGACGCCGAAATGCGCGCGGCGCTGGTTGGTGTATTCGAGCAGTTGGGGCCGCGCGAACGTGTCATCGCGATACCGCCTGATTTTACGCGATATAATAGCAGGGCTGGGCAACTCACTTGTTGGACGCACGAGTTCTACGGCGAACGGCTCGTTGACGTGATGCCGGCGCTAGGCACACATTTCGAGATGCCCGATTGGCAAAAAGAAAAAATGTTTCCGCGTCTGCCCGCCGAATTGTTTCGCTATCACGATTGGCGGAACGACGTCAAGACGATCGGCACGGTGCCTGCCCAGTTTGTAGCAGAGGTGACCGAGGGGATTTACCGCGAGCCGTGGCCTTGCCAGATGAACAAGCTGATCTGGGACGGGCCGCATGACTTGGTGCTTTCGATCGGGCAAGTCGTACCGCACGAAGTGATTGGTATGGCCAACTACAACAAAAACTTGTTCATCGGCACTGGAGGCGTGCGCGGCATTAACGAGAGTCACTTTATCGGTGCCGTCTACGGCATGGAGCGAATGATGGGCCGCGCAAATACGCCGCTGCGAAAGATTCTCAACTATGCCCAAGATAATTTCTGCCAGAATCTTCCGCTGCTCTACGTGCAAACAGTCATCGGCTCGAACGACGCCGGCGAGCTGGTTGTACGTGGGTTGTTCATTGGCGACGATGTCGAATGTTTTGAGCGTGCGTGCGAGTTATCGCTCGAAGTCAACTTCCAGAGGGTCGACGAGCCACTCAAAAAAGTGGTCGTCTACCTCGACCCCGAGGAGTTCCACAGCACTTGGCTTGGTAATAAATCGATTTATCGGACGCGTATGGCAATTGCTGATGGTGGCGAACTGATCGTCCTGGGCCCAGAAGTCGGGACCTTTGGCGAAGATCCGCAGATCGACGTACTGATTCGTAAGTACGGCTACCGCACTACGCCCGAGATTTTGAAGGCCGTCGAACAAAATGACGACCTGCGTGGCAATCTGTCGGCGGCTGCGCACTTGATTCATGGTTCGTCGGAAGGGCGTTTTTCGATCACCTACTGCCCTGGCAAGCTAACGCGTGAAGAGGTCGAAGGGGTGGGTTATCACTACGGCAATCTGGCCGAGTTCTCTGCCAAATACGACATCAACAAACTGCGCGATGGCCTGCAAACGGTCGATGGCGAAGAGATTTTTTATGTCAGCAACCCGGCGCTTGGTCTGTGGGCACATCGGTCGCGGATGGGCGATTGATGGTTCTTTGGTGGGTCACCGTGGAGAGATAGCGTAAGACAGCGGCGAGGCGTAGCTCGCCGGCTATTACCATCGCTTTGAGTGTTGCAACCGGCACAGGCTGACTTCTTTTTGGTACGTCTGAGAGTGTGATTTCCCACACTTCCCCCCCGTTAGCGATCTATTCTTTCAAAAACGTTTTTGAAATCTCAGCTTTGAAATCTCAGCCAAACTTCACCAACTCAGGCGATTCACGCAATCATGGACATTGACCAACTTCTTGATGAACTTCCCGAGGACGATTCAGTTTCGACCCTCACGTTGGACGCCGATATTGTGCCGTCTGGCCCTTGCTGCGAGAAGTGCGCCGCACCGCTTTCGGCTCACGAATCGCTGGTCTGTCAACAATGTGGTTGGTACGCCAGCATAGGCTCTTATGTCGAAATCGACAGGAGCTGGGAAGTCGCGACCGACCCAGAACTGGCCACTGAGGCCGACGCCGGGCCGGCTCCGTCAGCGAAGTTGCCGGCTTGGGCGTGGATACTAGCCTGCTGCATCGTTGGTGTAATCGTTGAAAGTGTAGCGGTACGTCTGATCACCGCAGACGGTGGCGGGCTGCGCACGCTGTGGTCGCTTTCGCAGCTCTTTATTGGGTTTGTCGCTTTTACATTTTGCCATACGCTCTGCTTTCTCCAAGTGATGAAAAATGAGGCCGATATCAAAATGTTGGACTATCTTCTGCGGCCCATTAAGACGTGGTCGATCAGTTTTCGTGGTATGCCTGATCGAGGTTGGGTCTGCTATGTCGGCCTGAGCGGCCTGACCGCCGCAGCGATGTCGCTGTTGGTGATCGGCGGAATTCCTTACGAGCGGCTGCTTGATTGGAATGTGGAGAAAAAAGCGAAGTTCAATTTGATGGGTGCGATCCTGGATCAGGCCCAAGGTAATGCAGAGGACGACGACAAAAGCCTAGAAGAGGCGGTCAGCGACTTCGCTGGCCAAGCAGAACTTGATGATAACAAAAAGAAAAAGCCCTCCAAAAAAGTTCGTCAGAAAGTAGACTGTATCATCATCGGCTACATGACCAACCAAGCTGGCGAGATTCGAACCTTGCTGCTCGCCGCCGAACATTACTCCAAGCTCCGTTACGCTGGCAACGTCCAGGTTACGGGCCTCCCCGTAGAAGACTTGCAAACGCTAACCAAGAAATTGGTAGCCAGCCAAACATATAAACCGTTTGTTAGAATTTCGATCGACGAGGCGACGTGGGTAAAACCCAAGCATCTCGTCCGAGTCAGCTACAAACGCCGTGGTAAGCAAGGCGGGCTGTTTGGCGCGAAGTTAGAAGACTTGCTGGGAGAGGTCAATCTCGGCAGTCAATAGCAGGCACCGTAGTACTACAGCGCAGGGTTATAACCACGGATTTCACCGATGACCACGGATTTTGTCGAAGAAAATCTGTCCACCTCACAACGCACCGCCAACTCAACAACCGCGATCGCACGTGAGAGCAATTTCATCAGTGATATCCGTGTAATCTGTGGTTGATACATTTTGGACTCTGCACTGTAGTAGTAGACCGTAGGCAGTAGACGGTAACGACTACAACGGTTTTCAGACTTGGAGAGCACTATCTGCTGACTTGCAGAAATCCACGGGGCGTGAAAGCCGCAGTCGCCTGCTTTTTGACCTATCGTTGAAATAGTTTGCGATACGCTCGTCTTACCTACGAAAAACGTAACACAGGGGCCATCACAATGGGCTTTCTCGATCAAGCAGCTGATGGGATGCAATCGATTTACCACGAGACATGGATCTGGTTCAACCGTTTGAATCAGCAAGAATGGATTGCGATGCTAGCGGTAGTCGCTGCGTTGGGCTTTTTGTGCATGAGAGGCTTTAGCGGACGTGGGAATCTTTAGAGAAATTGCTAAGCCGCAAGTGGCTGGCGTTTACTGATTAGCCCGATAAAGAATGGAAATCTGCAATGATATTTTTTGCCCTCACCGATAGCTTACAGGGTTACTTGGCTGATACGGTCGCGTTGGCTGCCGTAGCAGTGATCGGATATTTATTTGGCCGCCGGTCAGGAAAATTTCACTTCGAACCAAGCGACTTCCAGCTTCATCAAGAGCTGTCTCGCGCGACTCAGATCGCTAAAGAGTTACAACAAATCGCGGGACGAATTCGCCAAGATGTCGCTTCGCACCAAGCGAATATCTCACAATTCAAAACACGCGTCACGGATCTGCAATCGCAAGCCACCGACGATGGCTGGCAGACTTTGAGTTCTGAAGCCGAATCGCTGCTTGTGCCGACTATGAGATTGGCGACCGACCTGTCGCTCGCTTACGATCAACTGCGAAAACAATCGTTATTGTTGATGAATTTTGCTGGCTCGCGCACTGATCCACTCACAGGAATCCATAACCGCAGGGCAATGGAAGAGCAGCTCGAAGTGCTACTCTCGTTGCACCACCAAAACGCGAGTCGCTTCTCGCTGGCGCTGTTTAGTCTCGACGATTGCTCGAGCACTGCTGAGGCAGACGAGTTGTTTTGTGCGTTTGTCGAATTGCTGGAAAGTTGTGCTCGCGACACCGATGTCGTGGCTCGCTACAGCAACGAAGAGTTCGTCGTGTTGATGCCTCAAACTAGCCTGGCGGGGAGTGTGATCTTTAGCGAACGCTTACTTCGCCGTGCTGAAAATTTGCCCGAGTGCGTGGTCGCCGGAGGCATCGTCGAAGTGCAAGCCGAGGATGACGCGGCGAAGTTGCTCTCGCGGGCAGATTCTGCGCTCTACAGTGCGCGTGCCAACGGCTACAACTGCCTCTACCAACACAACGGCAAAACCCTTCGCGAACACGAAATCGGACGACTGACCGAGACGCTCGAGACCGATTCGCTCCAGTCAGATGCTGCTGACCTGGAATGCTCAACCGACGAGTCTCGATCATTGACCCGTTCGAGCTAGCTGTTAGGTTAAGCGCGCACCAGAACCGTGTCAATCGACAACGTGATACGGTTCTGGTGCGCGCTTACGCCATTTCAATGACCGGAGAGTCAATTATGTGAATATGCGAAATGAATTTTTTCGCGTGTCACTTTCTGAGATCCGGGAGGCCGTTAAAGCCAAATTAGGGAAGTTACTTTCATAAGGCGAGCGGCAGATGAGATTATACCAACTTACCCAGGGACTGGGGGCTAGGGACTAGGATTCAGGGGCCTGGACCATGAAGACCTTTGCTCTCTCCTAGTCCCAGCCTCGATGGATTTTGGTAAATTCTCATCTGCCGCTCGCCTTACGACCAGGAGGACTGCAAAGTCCTAATTTCTAGCCGTGGAATGAACCACGAAGGACACGACGTGCCAGTTATCTGTCAACGTGGCCGTTGTGTCGTTGTGGTTAGAGTCTTGTAGGTAGGGGAGGAAAGTGACTTTGCAGTCTTCCTCGGCGTTACGACAATCGTTGCTTGGTGATTTCGATGGCGCTGAGGAGCCCGCGAGCTTTGTTGAGAGTTTCTTGATATTCGGCGGCGGGGACGCTGTCGGCGACGATGCCAGCGCCAGCCTGGACGTAGGCGGTGTCGTTGTGGATCACGACGGTGCGTAGCGCAATGCAGGTATCCATGTTGCCGGCGAAGTCGATGTAGCCGACGGCGCCAGCGTAGGGGCCGCGGCGGTTCGGTTCGAGTTGGTCGATGATTTCCATTGCGCGCACCTTGGGAGCGCCAGAGACGGTGCCGGCAGGCAGGCAGGCGGCGAGGGCATCGAACGAGTCGCACTCGTCGCGCAGTTCTCCACAAACATTCGAGGTGATGTGCATGACGTGGCTGTAACGCTCGATCACCATCACGTCGGAGATTTCGACGGTGCTATATTGGGCAACGCGGCCGACATCGTTGCGACCAAGGTCGACGAGCATCACATGCTCGGCTCGTTCTTTGGGATCGGCGAGTAGTTCGTCGGCAAGGCGCTGGTCTTCGTCGTCGGTCTTGCCGCGTGGGCGAGTGCCGGCTAGCGGGCGGACGGTGACGCGTTGGTCGACAACGCGGACCATGATTTCGGGCGAGCTACCGACGAGCGTAACGTCGGGCGTTCGCAGATAAAACATAAAAGGACTCGGGTTCACGACACGAAGCGTGCGATAGAGTTCAAAGGGCGGAACTTCGAGCGGTGTTTGCAGCCGTTGGCTGATGACCACCTGAAAGATGTCGCCTGCGCGGATGTATTCAACGCACTGGCGAACGGCATTTTCGTAGTCGGTTTGTGTCATATTCGACGAGTAGTCGAGCGTGATGTCGCCGCCGAGGGCGATGTCGTCGAGTTGGAGTGACTCAGCGGGCGCTTCGAGTAGCGAGATAAGCCGGTCGACCTGCTGGCTGGCATTGTCATAAGCTTGTTGCAAGGCGGCAGGACTTTTGTCGCGGACGTCGGCCAGGGCGAGGACGATGACCGTTTTTTGGACGTGGTCGAAAACGATCATGTGGTCGTACAACGCGAACCAAAGATCGGGCAGTTGGCGGTCGTCTTCAGGAGCGTCGGGAAGGTTTTCGACGTAGCGAACCGTGTCGTAACCGGCATAGCCGACTGCTCCGCCGATGAAGGGTGGCAGTTCGGGCAAGTGGCAGACGTTCATCGAGTCGACTTGTTCGCGAAGTGTTTCGAGCGGATTGGGGCACTCGGTAGTTTCGGATTCCCACGTGCTGTCGGCGCCGGAGTCCTCTGCGGCGAGGCGACGCGAGACCGTCACGCGGGTTCCGTACGCTTTGATATGCAAAAAAGGGTCGCTGGCGAGAAAGCTATAGCGGCCAACTTTCTCGCCGCCGATAACGCTTTCAAACAGACAGGCAGCCGAAGAAAGGTCGAGCTTTTGGAAGGCCGAAACAGGCGTGAACGCGTCACTGATCAAGCGTCGGTAGACGGGCACATAGTCGACGTCCGAGGCCAAGTCAGAGAAGTGTTGAAGCGATGGGACGGAAGGCATAAGGCGATCTTCGAGGGGCAAAGTGAATGCTGTCAGCTTAGCATCGGAGATACAGACCGACAACGCCGCCTGCGGGTTCGGAGCGTCGACAAAATTCTTGTGTTGCCGAGTGTTCGGGCAGAGCCAGGCAAACGGCTAAGTCATTCTTCCCCTGCTTACAAGAAGCTAACCACGACGACACCACGAGCACAACGTAAAAACCATCGTGTCCGCCGTGTCCGTCGTGTCGTTGTGGTTCATTATTTCGTTTCTTGGCTAGAAAAGAGAATTTTGCAGTTCGCCTGCGGGCAGAGCGACTTGCCTTGACACTGCCCGGTGCCCAGTTAAAATCCCCGTAGAAAACAAGTAAAACAGGGTGCCGAGGGTGATACGATGCAATGCCAAAGGTGTGAACGCGATGCGACCTTCCATATTACCGATTTGGTCGACGGCAAGCCGAATGAGCTACATCTGTGCGAGCAATGCGCACAAACGTTCCTAAGCCCAAGTGATGAGGAAGCTGCCGAAGTCATGCCAGCGATGGCCGGATTGTTGGCACAACATTTGGCTGTAGGCGAAACGGCGGATCAGTTGGCTCGGCTCGATCAGCGGGCTTGCCCGATTTGTTCGATTACTTTCCTGGAATTCCGCAAACAAGGCCGCCTCGGCTGTCCCCACGACTACGTCTTTTTCGCCGAAGAGTTGGAACCGCTGCTGCTGAACATCCATGATCAAACGCACCACATCGGCAAAGTGCCCAAGCGTTGTTCGCAAGGAGCCGACCAGCAGACGCAGCTAATTCGTCTGCGTCGCGAAATGAAAGAAGCCATCGCTACAGAAAACTACGAACAAGCTTCGCAGCTACGCGACGAAATACATGGCATCGAAGACCAATCGCAGACGACCGACTCCCAGACGACCGACTCCCAGACGAAGGGCGAAGCGTAACGCATCATGCAACTCGACGACTTAGCTAGCTCCAGCGGCGAATGGCTCAAAGGCACCGGACCCGAGTCGGATATCGTGATTAGTAGCCGTATCCGCTTGGCGCGGAATCTGGCTGACTTTCCGTTTATGTCACGAACGACCGAAGCCGACCGCGCCGAAATCGAGAAGACCTTGCACAGCCATGTGACGGCGTTGCAAGAGTCGGGCAAGTTTCCACGCGAGACGCTCTATTTTAACGTAGGCGAATTGGAAGAGGTCGACCGCCAGTTTCTCGTTGAGCGACAACTTATCAGCCGGGAACAGGCTGAGGGCGAAGGCGCGCGGGCGGCAGTGATCGACCCGTCTGAGCGGTTTAGCGTGATGATCAACGAAGAAGATCATCTTCGCTTTCAGGTGATGCACAGCGGACTCGACTTGGGTTCGACTTGGCAGCAGATCAACGAACTCGACGACTTGATCGAAGAGCAAGCAACGTACGCTTTTAGCAACAAACTCGGGTACCTCACCGCTTGCCCCACCAATGTCGGCACCGGCGTGCGAGTGAGCGTAATGCTGCATCTGCCTGCACTGGTGATTACGCGTCAAATCGAAAAAGTCTTCAAAAGCTTACAGAAGATCAATCTCGCCGTCCGCGGGCTGTACGGGGAAGGCTCGCAAGCGATGGGTGATTTTTATCAGATCAGCAATCAGATCACGCTCGGCTTGACCGAAGAAGAGCTGACCAAAAAAGTTGCGGATGTCGTGCCGGTACTCATCGACTACGAGCGCCAAGCCCGCGAGTTCTTAGTGCGCGAAAGCCACGACACACTTCACGACCGCGTGAGTCGCGCCTATGGCATTCTTCGCACTGCACAGACGATTAGCTCTGAAGAGACAATGCACTTGCTTTCCAGCGTACGGATGGGCATTAACCTTGGCTTGATTAGCGAGCTGGAAATTCCGACGATCAACAAGCTGTTCATTCACACCCAGCCCGCGCATCTGCAAAAGCTCTCCGGGGTCGAACTCGACAAATCGGACCGCGATGTCGAACGGGCGACCTACCTACGTCGAAATTTGAATTCCAACAAGCCGGGCGACCCGACGCAGAACTAGGGCTGGAAGTGTACAAAGCTCCCAAACTTGAATTTCAGTGCCTTCCATCGAAGGATGCTTAACGTAGAAACGGTCGTTTCCACGATAATCTAGCAACTCTCAAAACTGCGTGGGACGATGAAGCCGACGCAGATTGGCAGATTCAAAAAGCAAGCAACCGATACGGTCTGTCAACCTGGGAATTCAAGCCACTGTGAACCATAGATTGGTGATACGACATTGATGCCGCGTTCAGTTTCTTTGAGGTCATACGGTGGGTCAGCTGGAACATTTCCCAGCAGATTACCGTCCAAGTCATACAGGAAGCACTCCAGTTCGCCAAGTTCGAGTACACAATTGCGTCGACGTTCATAAGACCAAAAGAGCGTGACATCATTCTGATTGACGAGAGTCATGGATTCGATGTTGATGATGGTCGAGGTTGACCCACTACCAATAAATAAGGTCTTAGTAGTTGCTACATATAGCAGGTCGAAATGTTCACCAGTCGTCACTAATGACCAAAAAACGTAAATGCGCTTAGAGTCCCCGTAGGGGCCAATTGTGATGCGTGTGAGAGTATCAGCATCGGAATCGTTCGACTTTATCAACAAACCGTCCTCGGACCGCCCAACTGGGTCAGAGCAACTGTCGTGAAGAATGCAAATCGAGGTCGATTCGAAATGGAAAACAGTTTCAATCATGGTCTGCAAAGCTGTTCAACGGGGCTGAAAATAAGCAACAACATCTACCATTTATAGATTGTACATCCTCCGTTCTGGGTTGGCAAAAGTCCGTAGCGACTGCCTTATGGGGGCTCGAACGGCACTGGCTATGCTGCGTACGGTTTTGCCCAACTAGCTACCCTGCCAGCTATTCGACGACAATCCCGTCCAAGCCTTCTTCGCACGCGGGGAACTGTGGATCGAGCTTCGTCAGCGTCTCGTGCAAAATCTGACTGACTGTCAGGTTGCGATTCCACTTGCGATCCGACGGGATGATGTGCCAAGGAGCGTGTTCGGTGTTGCAGCGGGTGAGCGCGGCTTCGTACGCCCGTTGATAATCGTCCCACCGTTTTCGTTCGCTGAGATCGCCCTTGCTGAACTTCCAGCGTTTGTTGGGATTGTCGAGTCGGGCTTGCAGTCGCTCGCGTTGCTCTTCGTAGCTGACGTGCAGGAAGCACTTCACGATCGTTACCCCGCCGTCGACTAACAGTTGTTCGAATTCGTTGATGCGTTCGTAGCGAGTTTCCCATTCAGTCTTGGGGACGATGTTGTGGACGCGAACGACGAGCACGTCTTCGTAGTGCGAACGGTTGAAGATGCCGATGTTGCCCCGCCGAGGTACCGCATTGTGAATCCGCCATAAAAAATCGTGATCGAGTTCTTCGTGGCTTGGCTGTTTGAACGATGCAATTTGGCAGCTTTGCGGGTTGATGCCGGTCATCACCGTGCGGATCGTGCCGTCCTTGCCCGCCGTGTCCATGCCCTGCAGCACAAGCAGGACCGCGCGACGATTTTCGGCGTACAGTCGATACGCCAACTCGCGGCTCGTTGCGGTGAGCTTGGCGATTTCTTTGGCCGACGACTTTTTGGTCCAATCGTTGGCGATGTAACGAGGATCAAAATTTGCAAGCTCGATTTTCGTGTTTGGCGGCACGGTCAACGATTGAGTCATGATGCTAATCCTGGGAGGTATAATCGGAATAACCGTCCTTCGATGAGAACGAGCCCGTCTGACTATTCATTCTAACTCGGCCCGAACTGACGCCCACCCGGTCTCGTCAATTTCTAGCCGGATGATATTGGCACAGCAGCAAACAGGGCAATCTTCGACGTACTCCTGCCGGCAGCCCGACGAATAGTCGATCGGGATGACGATCGATTCGCCGCAACTACCGCAAATATACTCGGCTTCTTCTGGCAAGGGCTTTTTCTGCAGATGCTGTGAAGTGAAAACTTTCTGCTAAAATAATAGATCATCAATCGATGTTTGTCTGCTAGCCTTTTTTCCTCCTTCTCCAACTGTTATGTCTGGTCGTCGAAAAATCCTTGCCCTCTTGATCACCGTCGCGGCGACGATTGCGCTGGGCGTGTCGGCGTATTTGACGTGGGTGACGTGGCAGTCGGGGACCGTTGTTGGGTGTACTGCGGAATCGTTGCTCGACTGCGACGATGTACTGGCGAGCCGTTGGTCAAAATGGTTTGGCTTGCCGGTAAGCTTGCTGGGTGGGTTGACGTACCTAGCCATCTTGGGGCTGTGCTGGCCGGCTGCTCATCGTCCGAATGGAGTGGCGATGTCGGGGTTGTTTGCCTTGGCTTTGCTTGCGGCGGGTGCGGCCGTTTGGTTTGTTGGTTTGCAGACGATTCAGTTGCAGAGCTTTTGTATGTACTGCCTGACGGTTCATTGCTGTGGCTTGGTCGTTGGAGTGTTGACGTTGCTGTTGTACGTCGACAAGAGTGGCAGCCATGATTATGACCAAATGCGTTCGTTGCTTGGCGTTGCTGATGCTGATTTTGAGGACGACGTGACCGAAACGGCGCAGGGCCCCAGTGCTACGCAGTTGTTGGCGTCGTTATTGTTTGCTGCTGTTGGGTTGGCTGCTTTGATGGGAGGGCAATTGCTCTCAGTGCCAGACGAGACGATGGTGATGGAAGCCGTCGAGTTTCAACCGCTGTCGATCGATTCGTCAGAGGAACTCGTTGCTGACGAGAATCCCATTGACGAGGGACCAACTGATGGCGGGCAAATGGTCATCGCGACCGACCTGCCCTCAGGTTCTGCCGTGGACGGAGGAGCCTTCGAGAATGAACCTGACACGGTCGCTTCGATATTCGGAACGGGGCCTCGCCAAGTTGTGTTTAGGGCACTTCCCGAATCGATTGACGTGAATTCGATGCCATTGATGGGAAGCACCGAGGCGCCGCACGTCATGCTCGAAATGATGGATTACACCTGCGATCACTGTCGCAAGCTGCATCCTCACCTACACGCCGCGCTGCAGCGCTACGGTGACCAATTGGCAGTTTTGATACATCATGTGCCCCTCAGCAAAAAGTGTAATCAGTACGTCAAGAAAGATTTTCCCGGTAAAAAAAATGCTTGTGATTACGCACAACTGGCCATTGGTGTTTGGAAGTTGGCTCCCGAGAAATTCCCGGAGTATCATCATTGGTTGCTGGAGTCAGAAAAAATACCAAACATTGTCAAAGCACGCCGCCAAGCCATCCGTCTGGTGGGCGAGGCAATTCTCCTGGAGAAAAAAGTAAAGGCAGAGACAACGAAACGACTTGCGAAGCAAGCGACGACTTTCAATCGACTCAATAGCGGCTTGCCCGTCTTGCTATTCGCCGACGGAGCCCTTCGCGGTGTACCTGATGAAAGTCAGCAATTGTTCGATTATTTGGAAGCGACGCTCGGAATTGAAGCTCGATAGGCAAGAGGGCAAAGGATTGCCGTCGCGATAAAGCCACCTACCTTTCTACCGACCAATCTCACCAATCGTTTCAACAAGTTCCGCCGCCGTGTGTCGGTCGACGTAACCCTCAATAAATATCGCTGCCAACACTTTACGGTCGGCGCCGATGACGTAGGTGCCGGGGTGGGGCAGACCTTTTTTGTTGTGAATTCCAAAAGCACGGATGGTTGCACTATCGGGGTCGGAAAGCAGCGGGAATGTGATGCCGGACGTCTCGGCGAATTTTTTAAGGATTGCCACCGAGTCGTAACTGATGGCGACGACTTGTGTGTCGGTTGCGGCGATTGCTTCGAGATTTTCTTGCAATTGAACCAATTGCTTACGGCAGTACGGTCACCAATCAGCCGAGCGATGAAAAACGATGGCGACTTTTCCCTCGGCGAGCAAGCTTTCTAAGGTGCGATCCTGGCCCTCTTGATCTTGCAAGCGAAAGTTGGGGGCTTGGTCGCGGACAGCCAGACGGTTCGTCCTTTCGCCTGCGAGTGGTGCCTTGGCGGATTGTGATTCTGCTTGAGATTCAACAGCAGGCGTCTCTACGGCAGAATCTTTTGAGGGCGATTGAGGGGGCGATTGAGGGACCGCGGCCTGCTGGACCGGAGGCGACTCGCTACATGAGAGTGTAAACGCAAGAATTAACAAAGTGACACAAAGGCTTCGCATGGTTTCGAATCTCCCAGGGACATGTGGATCCTCAGAGTATAGGCATATGACGAATGCCGAAATACCCAAATGTCGCATGAAACCCGAAATCCGAACCACGGAATTTCTGCGGGATTACAGCCGTATTTCTGGTTTCGAACTTCGGGACTCCTTGGTCATGGTATTTTTGTCATTCGTGCCTTGCCTGACAGCATTCTCAACCACGCATACTTTTGGGTTTCTGGATTCTTTTCTTAGTTCGACTGTCCTAGATTCTTTTACGATTCAAATTCTTTGGTGGTAGTCGGTTACGTTTTTTCCAATGGTAAAGCCTTGCCGGCTGATT
>JAADGD010000136.1 GCA_013152515.1 Planctomycetota bacterium | reverse complement strand
ACCTCGTTCAGCAGTGCGGGATTGCGGCGTGCTGGCGTTGCCAGAATCAGGCCGTCGACCTCCAGTGTTTGAGGTTGAGCCCTGTTTGTTCCAGCCGTTCCTACCGATATTTCCCAGCCGCCTTGACTAGTTCTGGCGACTTGTTCGACAGGGGATTCAAGAGCGAGAGTTGCCTTGCCAAGCCGGTCGACGATCGCCTGAACAAAAGCCGACATTCCTTCGCGCGGGGCCATGAATTGGCTGTAACGTGCGCCGCTACTTTTTTGAGCCACTTTGCGCTGCTGCCTACGCTGTTTCAGCATCGCACGGATCAGACTGCCATGCTCCCTTTCCATTTCCAAAAACCTCGGCACCGTGGCGCCGACACTGAGTTGCTCGGGGTCGCCCGTGTAGATGCCGGCGACCAGTGGTTGCACCAATCGATCGTACACCTCGCGGCCCAATCGCCGGCGTACAAACGCAGCCAACGATTCACTGCCATCCGCCTCGCGACTCGCGACGAATACTTCTGCCGCCATGCGTAGTTTTCCAGGCCAACTCAGAATGGGCGTCGAAATGATCGGCCAAATCCTGCTCGGGGCCATCACCGCAAAACCGGCGGGAATTGGTTGCAAGGCACCTTTCGAGACGACGAAAGCGCGGCGGTGCGAATCGTTGGTTTGAATCAGCTCGCTGTCGAACCCGATACGTTTGCAGAAATCGATGGCCCAGGGCGGCGTTGTGATAAAATTGTCTGCGCCCTGTTCAATCAAAAACCCGTCACAACGCTCCGAACGCAAAATACCGCCGAGCCGATTACTCGCTTCGAGCAACACGACTTTCGCGCGGGGTTGCAGCTCAAGAAGCCGATGCACCGCAGCCAAGCCAGAAATCCCCCCGCCAATCACGGCGATCGTGCTTGTGCTCTGTGTTGGCAGGGTAGGGAGGCTGTTCGGCATGGTGAGACATCTGTTGCATTTCGGACCTTGACGTCCTCAATGTACCGCTGTTAGTCTAGGGGTGTCAACACTGCGAAACAGCGCAAGCAAATTTTTACCAGTCGAGTAGCGAAGGCCCGGCAGGGCCGTGACCTTCGCTACTCGACTGGTGGTTTCTAGTGGTGTTGTTTCCACCAGGAAATTACAGGGAAATTCCTATCTGCCGATCGCCTTATGGCAGGAACACAGCCGTGAATAAACCAAGTCGCAAAAACCGTTTTCAGGACATTGATCTGCATCAAAGTCCGATGCTCGTTTTTTACGAGGTGACGCAGGCTTGCGGTCTGGTGTGTAAGCATTGCCGTGCTTGTGCCCAGACACACGCGCTTCCTGATGAACTTTCGGCACAAGCGTCGCTGAGTCTAATTGAGCAGCTTGCCGATTTCCCCACCCCGCCGATGCTAGTGCTCACCGGCGGCGATCCCTTCTGCCGGGACGATATTTTTCAGTTGATCGAACATGCGAATGCTGTCGGTTTGAAGACTTCGATCACTCCGTCGGCCACGCCCTTGGTGACGAACGAAGCGATTGGCCGTCTGAAGCAGGCGGGCATCCATCGCATGGCGATTAGCATCGACGGAGCCGACGCCAAAACGCACGACGAGTTTCGTGGCGTGGAAGGCAGCTTTGCCAGAAGTTTTGATATTCTGCGCGAGGCACGTCGAGTGGGGCTGCCGACGCAAATCAACACGACCCTCACCCCCGACAATTTAGACCAGCTTGCCGCGATGGCCGAGATGTTCGCCGAACTAGAAATCGTCTTGTGGTCGGTCTTTTTCCTAGTGCCAGTCGGTCGTGCCGAAGAGGTCGTGCGGCTCTCGCCAGACGATTACGAAAAGGCGTTCGAGCAGCTTTGGGACGAGTCGCAGCGCCGACGGTACATGATCAAAACGACCGCAGCGCCTCACTATCGAAGATTCGCCATGAAAAAAAATCGCGAGGCCAAAGCCGCAGGCAACGGGTCAACGAATAACGGAATGAAGCCGCCATTTCAAGCGGCGGGTATCAATGATGGAAAAGGCGTCATGTTCGTCGGTCACAACGGCGAAATCTTCCCCAGTGGATTCATGCCAATCCCCAGCGGACAGTACCCACATGACAATGTGGTCAAAGTTTATCAAGATTCGCCCCTGTTCCAAGACCTCCGCAATGCCAACCGCTTGGAAGGAAAATGCCGGCAATGCGAGTACCGCACCCTCTGCGGCGGCAGCCGAGCCCGCGCCTACGCACTCACCGGCAACCCGTTTGCCGAAGAAGTCGACTGCGCGTACATTCCGCCGTCGGTGGACGCGTGAAACAATGTTTTTCTACCGAACCGCGCCCGTAAGGAAGCGTCCGCGCAGGCTTCAAACTCCGGTTGAACGCTTCCTTACGGGCGCGGTTCGGAGTTTTGGCACAAGTGGAAAGGGCGACACCGACACTTGTCCGTAAAAAGTTTTGCCATCGAGAGGGGGTTATTCAATGGCCAAGCCAACTCCGGACGGCTGTCGGTGTCATCTGCGGTCTTAGAATGTTTTTTGAATTGCTCTGCAATTTGAGCCGACGGCGCTAGCCGCAGTTTTTTAGGCCGGGAACTTGGTCTCTGAATCACCCGCGGCTAGCGCCGACGGCTCAAAATCGCTATTTCAAAACACGTACTAAAGGTTCCTGTGCCCAAACACTGAAAGACTGCTGGCGCGGCAGTCGCTCTTGCCGGCGGTCGGGTCTTTCGCTAGTTTCTCCTCCTGTCTCTGAAAGCCTTGAGTTCTTGCCTAGCCCAGGAGGTTGAAGTGTTTTGCCAAATTTCCCTGCTTTTCTCCAGTTCCGTAGTCTTGCTAGCTGTCCTGTCGCCTGTGGCTGGGCTCGCTGGGGAGCTCGCTCCCACGCTCAAAGTGGGAGACCAAAATCTAGTCCTCAACGGGTCGGGAGTCCGGGAAAAGTATTTTCTCGACTTGTACGATGCTGGGCTTTATCTGACGCAGCCGAATAACCAGCCAGCGGCAATCATCCATGCCGACACCCCAATGGCGATCCGGATTGTGATCACTTCGAGAATGGTCAGTCAGGACAAATTTATCAAGTCGTTGCAGGAAGGGTTTCAAAACTCCACGCAGGGCAAGGTCAAACCAATCCGCGCCGAAATAGAAAAATTTCGCCAATGTTTTGCAGGCGAAATCGCCCGAGGCGATATCTTCGACCTCATTTATTTACCGGGCCGAGGAGTCGCCGTTCTCAAGAACGGCAAACAAAAAGGGATTGCTCAAGGGCTAGCCTTCAAGCAAGCCCTGTTTGGCATCTGGCTTTGCGATCGCCCTGCCGACGCCAACCTGAAGCAGGCCCTTCTGGGCAGCACCACACGACGGTGACCCTACTGCGCCGCACGCTTTTCCAAGACGAGGCAGCGCAATACGAGGTGGCTTCGCACAAGCCACTTCGCTACCGCCGGTTTCGGCCGACATTCGGGCTGGCAATTCCCTCAATTTCCACGATTTTATCCGCCACGGCTGCGATATCCGCGCGAGGCCAAACGGGGGTGGCAAGACCCTCGATTTCGTCGTGCGTGACGACGGCTCGAATCGACGAGTCGGTCCTGGCTAGTGGTTCGGAGCCTAGCGATTCGCGCCAGACTTCGATCTTGGGGGCGTCGGTTTGGGTATCGCCTTCGACGAGCGTGAGCTGGCAATTGGCGAAGGATTCAGAAAATGCTTCGTAGCGATCGTCAGGCGTGGCAAACTCTGCAGAATCAGACTGCCAAAAAACAGCGTTGAGCGAACGAGTGAGAATCCCGACGACCGCCGCGCCGGCTTCTCGATGCTTGTGCGAGTCTTTGCCTGGGGAATCGAGTTCGTGCTGGTGGTGCGTATGCTTGATCGTGCCAACGCGATAGCCGCGCGATGACAATTCTTGCACCAACTCTGCGACCAGCGTCGTCTTGCCGTGGTTCTTTCTGCCGATGATGTGGATGCGTTTCAAAAGGTTGTTTTCTGCTGTCAATGGATGGTTGGTCGACGATCGGTTAGCCAACAGACGATCGAAAAAACGCCTGGGACGAAGAAGATAGGAAACACCCATCCCCCTGGGAACTTTCCGGAAAGGGCGAAGTTCATCACATAGAACAAGGCTATTCCCGCAAGTGCCACGATACCACCGGTCAGCTCCCACTTCCAGAGCAGCGCGAAACCGATCAGGCTGAGCAAGAACCCGGTCCAGAGCAGCCATTCGCCGGGAGCAATATCCCCGATTTTTGGCAGCCCTTCACTGACGAGATGTACCAGAACGAAAGCAAGAATCGAGGATCCGATTACCCGTGCCGTCCATCGCAGTACATGGAAAACTGATTTGGGGAATGACATCTTCTCACTTCTCTTCCTGTCGTTACAGAACAGACTCTAATTCGTGAACGACGAGCGCTTCGTGATTTCCTGACGTCGCTCCATTGCTGTGAGATTTCGATCGGATACCTTCAACCTGCTCTGCTGAAGCTGGGCCACTGGCGGAATTGGTCTCGAAGAACGTCGGCGGCTCGTAGGTCCAGCCGTCGTCCAGCATTTTTTCTTGCTTGAGGAGTTGGCGATACATGTAACGCCCGCCGATTTGGGCAGCGATCCGCGATTTCAAGCCGCATTCAGCGTACAGCTCTTGCAAGAGCTTGGTGATCTCGGCCACCCGCGCAGGATCGTTTTGATAATACTTTCGCGTTGCCCAAAGCACTGACGCGTAACGGACAGGAATGTTCGCAGCCTCGTGAGCGAACCGTGCACGGATTCTGGGGTTGGGATGGTTCTTGAACTTCTTCCAGCCTTGCAGTACTGTGCGAATAATACGCACGATGCTCGGGCCGTTGACTTCAAAATCGCGCCGGAAGGCACGGAGCAGCAACTCGGTCTCTTGGCCATCTTTGATGTGCGGATGATGGTAATTAAAAACGTGCTGGCCGTGGATGTCGGCGATCGACACGTCGGCCAAGCTCTTGAGCGAGTTGTCGGCTTCGTGTTCGGCGAACAACGGCGTGCCGGGGATCGGCGTGTAGAGCATAAACTGATGAAATTCAGTCTTGTGGCTGACGGCGTTCTCGATTGCCTCGTCGATATTATCTGGCGTGTGCTCTTCAAGGCCGATGATGCTTGAGCCGAGGACGCGGATGCCGTGATCGCGTAGATTCTTCGTGAACGCGACCGTGTCGGTGCCGGCCAGCTTGGTGTACTGAGAACCTTTTCCTTCGAGGCCCATCCACACCCACGAGACCCCGAGCGCCACGAGCTGCTCCAATGTGTACTTTTGCAGGACGTTGGCCGAGCTAAAGACGTACAGCGACCACGGCTTGTTGTTTTCTTCCATGCGCGCGAGCAACTGCAGCGCCCGTTTCTTGTCGATAAGGAAATTTTCGTCCATAACGAAAAACGCTTTGATGCCGAGTTCCGATTCGAGCGCGCACATGATCTCGAACAGGTCGTCGCCCGACTGATAATACTCGATAAATTTTCCCTTACCGCCGAACATCGCCGAAGTCGAGCAAAAGTTGCAGCCGATCGGACAACCGACCGAGGGAATCAGCGTTGCGCAGTCATCTCCCGGATGTTTGCGTAGTTTAACGCCCATGATGCGTGAGCCGATGTTGCCACGCACGACAGGGTGTCGTATCGGCTGCTCGGCATCCTCGCTGAGGAAATTGCGCATCCAGCGAACGCCATCGCCACGCACGACATGATCGGCGCTCACGTATTTTTGCAAGACCGAGAGGCCCGCCACGTGTCCACCGATGACAATCGTCGCATTCGGCTGATGTTTGCGGATTAGCTTGCACATCCGCCGCACTTTGAGCAGGTTGGTCATGATCGAGCTGATGCCGATCACGTCGTACTCATTCGTTTTCAATTCTTCTAAAAACCGTTCTTCAGTCGGGAAATCGAGCAGCGTACAAGGTGCTTGCAAGTTGACCTGGATCAACATCAAGCCCCACGAGCGATTGAAAGTGCGCAGTGAAAAAGCTTGCTGCACGCGAGTTACCTGATTGTGGTACAGCTCCATCGGATTGATGAGCCGGCTGCCGTAGGCATCGTCCTGGGCGTAGGGGCCAAAAACACTGGTCAGCAGGACTCGTGCGTTGGTGCCTTTGGGATGTGTCGGATGGTTCGGGTTTTTTAGCGTCATGCGAATACCGAGGAAAGAGGATTAACGTCTGTACACATTTCGCAATACACCTAGTTATGGCCACAGCCACAAGCCCCTGCGGCTTGGCAGGACACACCGAATCGTTTTGCGAGTTCAACAGCGATATTCAGGTACTTTTGGTGAGTTTCAGGCCCCATATCGTCGTGTTCGACGTGAGCAAAAGAATCCAGCACCTGCTGTTGCTCCTGCTCGCTCAGTGCTTGATCGGCCATCTGGAACAGACAGTGGTCTTCTTTTTGGATATGCTCTCGAAGTAGCAGTACATAGGCGCGGGCGTTGGACGCAAAGGCACCGATTGCCTGAGAATCTCCGGCCGCGACAGCCGTAGTGGCCTCCATCATCCCGCAGATATATTGCCGACCAGCTTCGTGTTCTTGACGCATGACGCCGGTCGGGCCTTCGTCGGGCGAAAAACCTTTTTGCTCGAGCATCGGGAACAGGCAGTCCTCTTCTTTGCCATGATGACAACGGTCTGCAAAGTTTCGCAGGAAATCGATTGCTTGATTGGCGGAATCGGTGTCGAGCTTGCTATCGGCTTCGGCACGCTGGGCAATAATCTCTAAGCAATTCAATACTTGCTCGATGACGCGATGCTCCTGCATCAGAATTTCGGTGGGTCGCATGGGGAGTCTTTCTTTTTTGTAAGGTAAGATATTTTTGTGAGGTGTTGATCGTGTTGCTGTGTTTTCGGGGGCTTTAGCAGGGGGCCGCAGATGTTTTTTTTGCTACGCAGGAAAGCAGATAGCTCACGACTTCGCGCGCCGAATAACTGAGGGCATCGGGAGACTTCAGGAACTGCAAAAGATTCTTGACGTCGTCGCCACAGGTGATCAAGGGCAGTTCGTGTTGGCCATCACGATCAACTTGCCCTAGGCCGATGTTGGCCATCAGTCCGTTGCAGATGCACTTGCGGCCGTCGGTTCCTTCTGTGCCTCCTTTTTTCACGTAGGATGCAACAGGTTCGGCGGGGCAACGCCAGCCCAGTGTGCCGTCCGCCCGTTTGAAGGCTTGGCGAAGAAACCCTAGATCGCAGCGCCGTTTGCGAAGTTGATAAGTCATCGAATCTGAGAGGCTGCCCAGTAGAGAAAGAACCTTAAAGGGAAACGCAGCTGGCGAAGCTAGCGGGTCGGTTCGCACGTCGAGCGTGCCCTCTTTGCACGACTGAATCACCTCATGGCGAATATCAGCCTCAATGCCCGACTCGTCGCAGAAGGCAAACGCGGTACCGACTTGGACGCCGGCTGCACCCGCGTCTAAGGCGTGCGTAACCTGTTCTGGGGAGCCGTAAGAACCGGCCAACCAGAAGGGCAAACCCAAAGCCTGCATCGCTTGGAGGTCGACGATATCGCGCCGGCCGTAGATTGGCTCGCCACGATCGTTGTATTGCGTTTTTCCGCGAGGAGGAGCATTATGTCCGCCGGCAGTCGGTCCTTCGACGACGAATCCGTCGACCGCTCCGCTCGATTTGCGTTTGAGCATCGTGGCAAGCGTGGCCGAAGCGACGATCGGCAGAAACTTGGGACGTCGCAGCCAAGGAATTTGACCTTCGGTGAATTCGTTAGGATCGAACTTGGCGAAAAAACGTTCGTCGCGATCGGCATCCTCGACTTTCAGAGGCAGTTCGACCGATTTTCCCTCGCACAGACGATCGATGATGCCTGGAATGGCCGTTGGGATGCCTGCTCCCATCAGCACGTAGTCAACGCCAGCTAGCATGGCCCCGAACAGCGACGGGAGTGTCGGGAGTTGGACTTTCTCTAAGTAGTTGATTCCGACCAACCCGTCGTGATCCTCTTTGGCCAAAAAAACTTCGGTAAAATTTGCCACAACAATCAGTTCGAGCTGCGCTTGCGTTGGCGCTTCGGTGAGAAGCGTTATCGACGGATACGGCGCATCCTTCGCTTTGCCGTTAGGCAAGAAGTAACGATTGACGATACGTTTAGCCATCTCTGGCAAAGGAAACTCCGACAGAGCTCGTCGGATGTGGCCACCGGGATCGCCCGATTGCAAGCGACGTATCAAGACCGTGTCGATGGCTGTGCCTGCAACTACGCCCAATTGGCCAGTGCGTGAGACGGCTTTGGCCAGTTGCCAAGCCGAGACGGCGACTCCCATTCCCCCTTGGATAATAATCGGTTGTGATCCTTGGTTCATTTCCGTTCCTTTCTAAGTATTCCTTTTGGCTTCCTAAGTTTTCTTCTTGGCGTTTTTGTCGTTTTTTGTCTCTGTCGTTCCACGTTTACACGCTGCAAGATTGGCTTGAATCTGGAGCGTTTTTCTTTCCTGGCACAGCGGTGTGACAGCGCCAGGCTCTGCTAAGACGTCCGCAATGGTCGTGCTGCGAAATTGCTTCTCGACCATCTCCATCGCTCCATCGAGTCGTCGGTGAAGCGGGCAGAGAACCGAGCCATGCGACTTGATTCCCAGCGGGCACTCGTGAATTCGCTTGAACGGTTCGACGGCGTCGACGACCTCCCAGATAGTCAGTTCACTAGGCTGTTTCGTCAGCACGAAACCCCCATGCAAACCGCGTTGGGATTTCGCCACCCCTGCGCGCACGAGTCGTTGCATGAGTTTCGAGAGATAGGGAGCCGGCACCTGTGTGATCTCAGAAATTTGCTGTGCGGTACAGGGATGCCCATCGTGCTGGGCGATCGTCACGATTGAGCGTAACGCGTATTCGACCGTCTGAGAAATCATGGCGAGTGAGTACCCAATGTATTTTTTGAAAAAAAGACAACAAGACCTTGACATCCTTTATAGCGGCCACTAGCCTGGAAAGCAACAGAAGAGATAAAGATCGTTTTATCCTGTATGCCAGCACCCTGGTGGTTCACCGCAATACTAGAGTTTTGCGGAACAATCCGAAAATAACCTGAAATGGCAGCTCCGATGCGTGCTAACCCCCCATGTGGTTTGACTCAGAAGCCTCCTTGCAATGCTCGGATAGCGATCCTTAGAAGGCAAGTTCTGCTTGTTGCTCTCTGCTTTAGTGCGGCGTTTGTTTTCTTTGCGCCACGGTCATTCGGCCAGGACACCCCCGACTACTTTAAGCTCAACTGCACGAATTGCCACACGATTGGTGGTGGACGGCTTACTGGTCCAGACCTGAAGGATGTGACCAAGCGTCAAGGACGAGAGTGGCTGTTGAAGTTCCTGATGAATCCGAAGGCTGTGATCGACAGTGGTGATTCCTATGGCAAGAAAATTCTTGAGGAGTCTCGCGGCATCTACATGCCTACGCCACCGGGGATTACCAAAGGCCGAGCCGAAAAGTTGCTCGATTTGATCGAAGCAGAATCGCTGCTCGAAAAGTCGCGATTCAAAGGCATGAAAATTTCTACTGCCCCCTTCACCGACGTTGATCGGGCCAAGGGACGCGATATTTTTCTTGGGCCATTTCGCTTAAAGGCTGGGGGGACCGCATGTATCTCTTGCCACAGTATGTTCGACTCGCCTGCCTTGGGTGGTGGTCGGCTAGGGCCAGATTTAACTAAAATTTTTGAGCGTCTTCAGGGTAGGAAGCCACTTAGTGCGTGGTTGCAGGCACCTGGTACCGAGACGATGCAGCCGATTTTCAAAAATCATCCGCTGGCGGAAGACGAAATTCACGCCCTGGTCGCCTACTTCGAGTCAACCACGGCCGAGCGGCCTGCGGATTCGTCGGGTGGTCGTGTGGCGTTTTTGTTGTCCGGCTTGATCGCGGCAGTTGTTGGAATTTTCTTTCTCGACAATATATGGAAACGCCGTTTCCACAGCGTGCGTCGAGCGCTTGTCGAAGCGAATACATCTCGAGGTCAATCATGAGTGTGCTAGACGCCATTTCCTGGATCCGCGACGAAGTCAATCCCCAGAGTCGCGGTTGGGAAGAATTTTATCGTAACCGTTGGCAGCACGACAAAGTCGTTCGCAGCACGCACGGCGTCAACTGCACCGGCGGCTGTACGTGGCAGATTTTCGTGAAAGACGGAATCGTCACCTGGGAAATGCAAGGGCTTGATTATCCGCTACTCGAAAATGGTATCCCGCCCTACGAGCCGCGCGGTTGCCAGCGAGGCATCTCGTATAGCTGGTATCTGTACAGCCCGTTGCGTGTGAAATACCCATATATTCGCGGTGTTTTGCTCGATTTGTGGAAAAAAGCGAAGGCCGACCACGACGATCCGGTCGACGCCTGGAAGAGCATGGTCGAGAATCCCGAGTCGCGTAAGCGTTGGCAGAAGGCGCGCGGAAAAGGTGGGTTGCGTCGCACCGATTGGGCGACTGCTCTGGAGATTATTTCAGCGTCGCTCGTGGTGACCATCAAGAAGCATGGCCCCGATCGTATTGCTGGCTTCTCGCCGATTCCGGCGATGTCGATGATTAGCTACGCGTCGGGTTCGCGGTTGCTGCAATTGTTGGGCGGCGTGTCGTTGTCGTTCTACGATTGGTACTGCGACCTGCCGACCGCCTCACCCGAAACTTGGGGCGAACAGACCGACGTGGCAGAGAGTGCTGACTGGTATCATGCTAAGCTATTGGCGGTGATGGGCTCGAACATCAACATGACCCGTACGCCCGACTGTCATTTCGCCGCCGAGGCACGTCACAATGGCTCGAAGATGTGGGTTTTCTCTCCTGACTTTAGCCAAGTCTCGAAATACGCCGACGAGTGGATCGACGTCAACGCTGGGCAAGACGGTGCGTGGTGGATGGCAGTCAACCATGTGTTATTGACCGAATTCCATCACAAACGCCAAGTTCCTTACTTCGACCAATACACACGAAAGTTCACCGATTCGCCCTACTTGATCGAGTTGAAAAAGGGCAACGATGGCGTGATGCGGCCCGGTCAGATGTTGCGTGCCGGTCGTCTGAAAGCGTATGCCGACGAGCAGCATGGCGAGTGGAAGTTCTTGATGTGGGACGAAAAAACAGGCACGCCCAAAATGCCGATGGGCAGTTCTGGGCATCGCTGGGGCGATGTCAAAGGCCAGTGGAACTTGCTGCTGAAAGATGGCAAGGATGGCAGCGAAATTCAGCCAGCCCTTACCTTCTTGTCGAACAGCGACGGTTGTGTGCAGGTCGAACTCGACGATTTTGGTATGGGCTCTACCTACAAGCGGGGCGTGCCGACCAAAACTCTCAAAACAACCGACGGCGAAGAGGTGCAGGTCACGACGGTCTACGACCTGATGATGGCCCAATATGGCGTAAATCGTGACCTGGAAGGCGATTACGCCACTGATTACAACGACGAAACTGCTCCTTACACTCCTGCTTGGTCAGAAAAATACACGGGTCGTGGCCGAGAGGACGTGATTCGTTTCGCCCGCGAATGGGGGCAAACGGCGGAACTGACTGAGGGGAAATGTACCATCATTATCGGTGCCGGTATCAATCACTGGTACCACGCCAACTTGATGTATCGGGCGGGCATCCACGCCCTGATGTTCTGCGGTTGCGTCGGCAAAAATGGCGGCGGGCTGGCTCACTATGTCGGACAAGAAAAACTGGCGCCCGCCGAGTCGTGGGCGTCGATCATGTCGGCCAAAGACTGGCTGCCGATGCCTCGTCTGCAAAACGCGCCTAGTTGGCATTATGTCCACTCCGACCAATGGCGGTACGAAAAAGATTTTACCGATTATCATACCGTTCCCAAGCAGCATGGCGGTGCTGATGGTGACATCGACAATATGGCCCAAGGCCATGCGATGGACATGCAGGTCCGTGCGGTTCGCAATGGCTGGCTACCGTTCTACCCGCAGTTCCCTGAGAATCCGATCGATGTCGCGGCGTCCGCCCGTGAGGCGGGGGCCAAGTCGCCCGAAGATGTCGCCAAGTGGGTGGCCGAACGGCTCAAAAATCGTGACATGAAATTCTCGGTCGAAGATCCCGACGCCGAAGAAAATTGGCCGCGTGTTTGGTTCATCTGGCGAGGGAACGCCCTGATGTCGAGTGCCAAGGGGCACGAGTACTTCATGCGGCACTATCTCGGCACGCACGACAACTGTGTGAACGAAGACATGGCCGAGCATTCGGTCAAAGAGATCGAGTGGCATAAGAATGCACCGACAGGAAAGATGGACTTGGTCGTCGATCTCAACTTTCGCATGGATACGTCGGCGCTGTACTCCGATATCGTGCTGCCGGCGGCGACTTGGTACGAAAAAGCTGATCTCAACT
Source organism: Planctomycetota bacterium (assembly GCA_013152515.1). GTDB lineage: Bacteria > Planctomycetota > Planctomycetia > Pirellulales > Lacipirellulaceae > Bythopirellula. The sequence goes on along the minus strand of JAADGD010000136.1, from coordinate 1,032 downwards.
CGACTGACATGCACAGCTTTATTCATCCGCTCTCCAAAGCGGTGCCGCCTTGTTGGGAATCGAAAAGCGACTGGCAGATTTTTGAGTCGGTTGCCCAAGAATTCTCCAAGCTTTCGGAAAAGCATTTCCCCGAGCCGGTGGAAGACCTAGTCGCTGCTCCGCTAATGCACGATTCGCCTGCCGAAATTTCGCAGCCGAACATGAAGCAATGGATCGACGGCGGCGTCGACCCGATCCCGGGCAAGACGATGCCCAACTTCAAAATCGTCACGCGTGACTACAAAAATCTGTACAACCAGTACATTTCTTATGGCCCGAGCGTGCGTGAGAACGGCCTCGGCGCGCACGGTACCGGTTACGCGATCAAGGAAGAGTACGACGAATATCTCGAAACGCACCCGACCGTGACTTGGGGCGGGAAAACCTATCCGTCGCTCCGCCGCGATACCGAAGTCTGCAACACGATTTTGCACTTCGCGACCGTTACGAACGGCGAGCTCGCTTATCGTTCCTACCAAAACATGGAGAAAAAGACCGGCGTGCCTCTCGTGCATCTGGCCGAGAAAAACCGCAGCGTGCGTGCTTCGTACGAAGACTTGCAATGCCAGCCACAGCGGTTTATCAATAGCCCGATGTGGTCAGGATTGATCGAAAATGGCCGGACCTATTCGGCGTTTACTTACAACATCGAATCGGACGTGCCTTGGCGGACGATCACGGGACGACAGCAGTTTTATCTCGATCACCCAGTCTACATTCAATTTGGCGAGCATGTACCGACGTACAAGCCGAAGCCGTTGCCGACGCAGTACGCCGATCTCACTTTTAGCGAGAATGAAGCGCCGAGCGACTCGAAAGTCTTGACGCTCAACTATCTCACGCCGCACGGCAAGTGGCACATCCATTCGACCTATGGCGATAACCAACGCATGACGACCCTTTCGCGCGGTGTCGATCCGGTTTGGATTAGCGTGCAAGATGCCGAGCTGCTAGAGATCGACGACAACGAATGGGTCGAGGTCTACAACGACA
>JAADGD010000022.1 GCA_013152515.1 Planctomycetota bacterium | reverse complement strand
CGATCACGAAGCGTCGCGACTTGTCGCGCGGGCTCCTCCACTCTTTCCTCAGCCACCCCCTCCTCCGCCACCAACGATTCCTCCGCCCTCCCAATATCAGGCGCAAGAGTAGCCAAAAACGCCCCCACCCGACCACCAAAACTCCCCAGCGTAGTCCCCTGCCCTGCCCCAAACAACACACCCGCCAACTCGCCACGCCGATTAAAAATCGGCCCACCTGAGTCGCCTTGACGCGCTTCGACATCCAACTCGACCATCTGCCGAGGAAAATCGAGCCGCGGCGCATAGTATTTCGTGCAGCGCCCCGTCGCGCACCGGTAATTTCCCTGGCCATAACCACAGATCGTGAGTAGCTCCCCCGGCTGAGGTGCTGCGGCAGCGATCGACACAGGCTCAATCGATGGCCGCCAAATCACCAATGCCGCCAAATCCCAATCGGCGTCGACCTTTAGCGCGCGTGCTTTCGAGGTAAAACCACCGGGGAACAACACTTCGATCGTGCCCGTCGCATCGCGGACGACGTGCCAATTGGTGATCACTAGCCCAAAATTATCACGGACATCGATCAGCGTGCCGCTTCCGTAGGCGGTCGCTCCCTGTTCGGGAACTACAATCCGGGCCACGGCCGGGTGCGGTCGATCAGATCGCAATCGCACACCGGCCCCCATCGGCTGGGGTTGTGGCACGGTTTTGCCAGACGGGAACGCAGTGGTGAACGTCGAAGGAGCCATTCCAACGTTCGCCGATGGGAACCTTTCCCGCCAAACCTCAGAAAGTTGTTGCGTCGAGAGTGCCCCTTGCGAGGGCCGTGTCCTCGGCGACAAAATTGTTGCCGCATCGCACGTCGCACACAAAGTACATAAAGCATAGAAGAAAATTCGCGTCAGCCCCCCTGCCCTGCTGCGAAACGAGGAACGCCGAATTCGACATTGCATTATTTTCAGGGTTGTCTTCTTTAGGGTGATCTTCAGGAATTTTAGCATCAGAATATACATTTAGCCCCGAACCACACGATTTGTCACATCGCCATGTCGCTTTTGTTCGTTCTCCATGATCATTTTTAACAACCGCGAACGAACCTCTTGCGTGGTGTTATCCTCGGGTTGAGAATTCATGGCACCACGCCTCCTTGGCGTCGACGGGAGTGACGCTGAGAGGGCATCCTTGGCTCGGGGAACTATTCGGTTCATCGCAAACTCTCTTTATCTCTCGACAAAGGCTTGTTTCCAGTCATGCTGCTATCGGACGACCACCGCGAAGCTCGCCATCACGTGGCGGAAAATCTTGACCGTTGTTGTACAGCGCCTTCAATCGCCTCAGTTCGGCGCGAAAGGCATTTTCGGCCAATTGTGTCAACGTGAGCCGCGCCGGGTAACCGGCCAAGTGAACCGCCGCGTCGCGTGCTTCGTCGAGTACGTCTTGAGGGAGATAAATCGTCGCCCGGACTTTTGCGTGTTGAGCTTTTGCTTTGTTGGTGGGATGTTGCATGCTTGGGTTCCTCCACAGTCTGCGAACGATGTTTCTACGTGAAGCAGAGAGTAAAAGGTTTCTTAAAAAGGGGCTCTGCTAGCAGTAACATCGGGCATTGGGGCACCATAGTTCAAACGTAGGACGTTACCGCGCAGAGCTTCGCCAAGCGAAAAAAAGCGCACACCAGAAAGATCAGGAACAACCGGCAAAGCTTACCAGTTAGCAGTAGGCTCTTATTCAAAAACCTCGGTCTCGGGATGCATCGCATACCAAGAAAACCAGAGCGAATACATCCAGGTGACGCCCTCGTCTGCTTCAACCACGCGCAGGCTTTCGGTCGCCGGATCAAATTCGACGACGAGGTGCTTGCCGTCGAGTTGGTCTTCGACGCGACGTCGCTGCTCGCTGAAAATTGAACGAGGATAGGCGCGCACCTTATCGCCCGCTCGAACACCTAAGATTTTTTCTTTGGCGGGTAATTGATCGCTTGTCGGCTGGACTGGAAACATCAAACTCGGCGTTGCAAAATAGGAAGCGTACGGGCTGCGAGAATAGTTCCGCCTATGTCCGGTGTCGGGCGAAAGCACCGTCGTTGCCGGATAACGACTTTGCCAGTCGCCCCAAGTGGTTAGTTCTACGGGCAGCAACTTCAGCCGATTGCGAACCTGCTCGCCGGCGATCGCTTCGTTCTTGAGCTGCGACCACAGGCTTTCCGCTTGGTCGTCGCGGTCATACATCAAGACATTGCTGTTGTACAACAGCCCCGAGACACCGAATTCACGCTCGCCGCGCGGCGTGTTACGATCGAATACCGCCGCCGAATCGCACAGTGGGCAATACGTCACCGCGATCGGCTGACCACTTAGCTCGTCATTAACGATTTCATGATAATTCAGAATGCGTATTGGATACGCTCGCGCCTCGTCGCCCATTGCAACACCGATCACACGATCTTCGGGTGTCAAATAGTTTGCCGACTTCGCGTCTATTGTGCGCGGCTGCGAGAGCGCGGGGATGCCATCCTTAGCCGGCCCGCCAGAACGGATTTCCTCCTTAGGAACCGTCACGTTAGAAAGATCGAACGGACTCACTTCTCGTCGCCGGAAGCCGCCTTGGGCATGAGCAGAGTGCGGATTCTCTGTACCCAGCAAACCATTTCTTTCGAGCCAGAAAAGAGTTGGCACAACGACCAGCATAGCAAGGCCCACCACACTCGTTACTCGCCACAAAGAAAAGGAAGGGCGTTTGTCGACTTGGCCCGCCGTCGATTCCTTGACCGCGTCGTCTACGTTCTTGTGCGACATCGTACTGGCCTCGGTGAGGGTAGAAGAAATGACAGGCGCTCGGTAGCACATAATAGCATTGTTGCCCCTCAAAAACTGTACGATGAATCACAATTCGTCATTGGCCATTGTCCTGGGGGCTTGGTCGTTGGCCATTCCCAGCTACGTTTTCCCTGTTAGGCTAGGGGGATGGCTGAAACGATTTACGAATACGACGTACTGGTGGTTGGCGCTGGCCACGCCGGCACCGAGGCGGCTCTGGCCGCCGCACGACTTGGGGCGCGGACGGCGCTGCTCACCACCAATTGCGATACCGTCGGGCAAATGAGCTGCAACCCGGCGATCGGCGGCGTCGGCAAGGGGCAGATCGTACGCGAGATCGACGCCCTTGGCGGAGCGATGGGCCGGGCGATCGACGCGACAGGCATTCAATTTCGGATGCTCAACCGCAGCAAAGGCCCCGCAATGCACTCGCCAAGAGCCCAAGCCGACAAAAAACGGTACCAAGACGAGATCAAGCACATCGTCGAGGCACAAGAAAATCTCTCGCTCCGGCAAGAGGTCGTTGAAGACCTTCTTGTTAAAAAAGCGGAAAACGGAAGCCGGAAAGCGGAGCATAAAATCACCGGCGTGCGCGTAAGAAGCGACGCGATTTATCGCGCCCCCACCGTCATCCTCACCACCGGCACCTTCCTCCAAGCCCTCATGCACACCGGCGAAGCAAAAACTGCCGGCGGCCGCGCCGGCGAAGGCACCACTCAAGGAATCAGCGGCGCACTCACGCGTCTGGGCATCAAGCTCCAGCGTTTCAAAACCGGCACCCCACCACGTCTCAACGGCCGGACGATCGACTACACCAAAACCGAAATCCAGCCGGGCGACGAACATCCACAACCGTTTTCGTTTCTCAACGACACGATTAACCAACGTGGCAACTTCGAGCAACTTCCCTGCTACATCACCCACACCAACGAAGCCGTCCACGCTCTTATCCGCGCGAATCTCAAACGCGCGCCGATGTACACGGGCCAAATTGACTCCAACGGGCCACGCTACTGCCCGTCGATCGAGGACAAGGTCGTCCGCTTCGCCGAAAAATCGCAGCATCAATTGTTTTTGGAGCCTGAAGGACGCAACACGCTCGAAGTCTACGTCAACGGTGTGTCGACCAGCTTGCCGCGCGACGTGCAAGATCAGATGTTTCGGTTAATCCCCGGCTTGGAAAACGCCGAGATCATGCGCTACGGCTATGCCGTCGAGTACGACTACGCACCACCCGATCAATTGCGAGCGACTTTGGAATCCAAGCAGGTCGAGGGACTTTACTTGGCTGGGCAAATCAACGGCACCACCGGCTACGAAGAGGCTGGCGCGCAGGGGCTCGTCGCGGGGACGAACGCGGCGCTTACGCTCGCTGGGCGCGAGCCGCTGGTCTTATCGCGCGATCAGGCATACATCGGCGTGTTGATTGACGATTTGGTCACCTGCGGCGTCGACGAGCCGTATCGCATGTTCACCAGCCGAGCCGAATATCGCTTGCTGCTCCGGCAAGACAACGCCGACCGCCGGTTGACGCCCCTGGCTTACAAACTTGGCCTAACGGATACTACGCGGCACCAGCGCCTGCAAGAAAAGCAAACAGAAATCGACCGGGCAAAAAAGTTGCTCGACAGCACACGCCACCAAGGCGATTTGCTCTCCAAATACATTCGCCGCCCCGAAGTCGAGTGGTCGGATATCGTTGCCTTCTTGCCAGAGCTTTCAACGTTGGCTCCCAATGTCGCCGAGCAAGTTCTCATCGACCTAAAATACGCCGGCTACGTCGCCCGCCAGACGGTCGAAGTCGAACGGCAACAACGCCTCGCCTCCAAACGCATCCCGCGCGGCTTCGACTATGCCCGCCTCGTCCAACTTCGAGCCGAAGCCCGCGAAAAATTCGAGCGTATCCAGCCCGCCGATCTCTCTCAAGCAAGCCGCATCAGCGGCATCACACCGGCGGACATCGCGCTGTTGATGGTGCATTTTGACGGCCGCGGGAAGAAACGGAATGACGAATGACGAATGACGAATGACGAATGACGAAAAAAGCGAACCCCGAGCGTAAGCGACGGGAGCAGAATAACGAACGCCAAAAGAAAGAACAACTGCTCAATTCAATGGTCGTGTTCGCCGGAAGCATAGAACGACGCCCAGTCGCCACTGAAAATCTGATCGGGATTTGGTAAGACAACCCCCGGCTTTTCTCGGATAAACGGCTCCCAAAAGATCTTGGCCAAACGTTCCTGGTGGAATTTGAGCCGGCCTTGTTGCTCTTGCTCTCGCAGAAAATCTCGCATCCCGTTGATCGCCTCTGGGCCAACCTGTTGAAAGATGACGCGACCTCCATACTTTTCGTAGAAGGCCTTTTGAAGCTTCCAATTACCCAGATACCAACGAGCGAAGAATTCTTCTTGCTCAGGCGTTTTCGCAGGCCGCTGCTTTGTCTCCGGGAGCTTTTGTTTCGCGATCGCTCGGCGATGATGCTTGAGAAATTCTTCGACATCCGCATCCGTGACTTCGACTTCTTGCTTGTGTTCCTCACGAAACCTATCGACGAGCGGTTTCCAGACAAGAGACCTAAGTCGGCGTTTGCGATGCCCGTCCACGGTTTCAAAACCGGAGGCCTCGCCATGTTTCTCTAAATGCTCTTCGCGTTGAGTACGCCACTCGTGCGTCGGTACGATTTCGCAGCGGTAGATATCTTTGCCGAGGACTGTGGCTACGCGGTAGTCGCTGCCGGCAACGGGAGCGTATTTTCCCACTGATGGAGAGCGTCGCTTGGCGACTGCTAACGTGTCGTAAACGCCAAACTGACGAGCTAGCGTTTCTTCCAGAAGGACCACTTGTTGAATGATTCGTTCTTCCCCAATCAGTTCCCAGTCCGACCACGAACGTGTGAGGTGGATGCTATGCTCCGAGGTGTAGAGGTCGGGCAATACTTGCTCGTTGAGTTTCGCCATTCCACGTCGGTAGGCGATGAGCAACTCGCGGTCCGATTCATCGCGTGGTAAGTAGTCATCAAATTTATGTGGAATGCGTCCTACGCTAGCTCGTAGTTGGTCTCGTTGTTTTTCTTTGTCTAGGCTGATGCGCTGATAATCGGTCAACGAAAGTTTGTCGTCGAACCGTAGCGTAAACCGACACTCTTTTTGGTGCAGTGTCTTGGCTGCTTCAGCTTTTTGGCGCTGTTTCTCTTCTTCTGAGTTGATAGTAGGTTCTTCAGGGTTGATAGCAGGCCCGTTTGCATACCAATCGGTATATCCAACTTGCTTTGGATATGTAATGAAAATCTCGCGTTCGCCGATCTCGATCTGCCACGGCTTGTGAATCGTGGCGCGCAATCTTTGTGCGACAACCTCGATGTCGGTGGCCAACTTGTCTTGGCTGGCGGGTTGGTTCGGTTGGTCGACGCTTTCACCGGCAGCAGCAGAGACAAGAAGCACTTGGCTGCAAAGCAGGAGTAGTATGGGGATACGCGTCACCAGCTTGTCTCTCATTGCGAGTAGCCGGAATTGAGGATTGCTTAGATTATTTGCGTGTCGTTCTGTCCTACCAGAAAAAATGGGGAAGTTGCTTAGTAGTCTATCTCAGCTTAACTTTCGGGTTACGGCAGAGTAGCACGCCTTTCCGAGTCGTGGATTCACGACTCGGAGAGGCGTGCCACAATGGCCCCCCCGAAAACCAAGCTGCGGTGCAATACTAGCCTGACTGTGAACTCCAATGTAACACCAAAAGCCGCAAGTAGGCGGTGGGTAACGAGTTATTTGTGCTAGCAAGATGCTCTTTCCCCTCCACTGACGCTCGAAATGAGGTCTGCACCGGCCACAAATAAAAGTTGGCTAAAAAAATGCTGACAACACACCTTTTGCAGCAACATGTTGTTTTCATTGAACTTACGTCAATTCGATCGATGTTGACGGAGGTTTTCAGGCCGCTATAATTCCCTCAGTTGGCAAACCAGGGGAGATCGGCAGACACGGTGAAAATTAGCGTTTGAATAAGTTCGCCTAACTGAGTTGCCTTGTATAGCTGAGTCAACAAGGAAGAATTACTGAGATAAACCGTCCCGGCGGTTGGGGAAGCCCTGACGTTGGAAAAGTTTGTCTCTTGGGTCTGAGCAAGGTAGCGAAAGCCCGTTTCGCTCTCCTGCTTAGTTCACGCAACGCACAACTACGTGGCTTGTTCCTACTGAGTGGCCTGTTCATACCGGGTTTTTGCTCACTGGCAAACCATCGGCTAAGGAGAGAGGTGGTTCCATCATGAAGACTGTTTTCACCACTGGCGAAGCAGCCAAGATTTGCAAAGTTAGCCAGCAAACGATTATCCGTTGTTTTGACTCGGGTCAGCTCAAAGGATTTCGCGTTCCCGGCAGTCGTTTTCGTAGAATTCCGCGCGAACAGCTTTATACCTTTATGCGTGAGAATGGCATCCCGACCGATGCCCTCGATAGTGGCAAGCGAAAAGTTTTAGTCGTCGACGATGACGAAGATCTAGTCGAATTGATCTGCGACGCCCTTGAGAGTGACGGTCGTTTCGACATCCGCAGCGTCAACAACGGCTTCCAGGCAGGCATGTTGATCAAAGAGTTCCGCCCCGACCTGATCGTGCTCGACGTGATGCTGCCCGATATCAATGGCAAAGAGGTCTGCACGCTCGTGCGTAGCCAGAAAGCGATGGACGACGTCCGCATCATCTGCATCTCTGGCATGGTCGAAGCCGACAAAGTGCAAGAGCTGCGCGACTCGGGTGCTAACGATTTCATGCAAAAGCCATTCGACGTCGACGTCTTGATCGGTCGAGTTTGCCAGTTGCTCGAAGTCGAGCCAGCGCCGATGAAGTAGCCGCCGGATGGGGCAAGAAAGCGAAGCGTACGCCGACTCATCAATTGGGCGAGTCCGATTGAACCCAGCAGAAATCCCGTGCAAAGGATGGGTCGGTGCGAGCGTAGCTTGCCTGCCCCAACCTACGGGACTATCGACAAAGAAATAGCCGCAGAGGGTCGCTGATAATCGCAAATATTTTCTGGTATTCAAACCATCAACGTTTATCTGCGTGCATCTGCGGCTATTAAAAACACGACAATCGACCAACAGCAAACACCTCTTTCCCGCATGTCCAATGAATTTGAATCTCGACTCGAGCGTGAAAAACTCGACGCGATGAAAGAGCTGGCCTACGGCGCCAGCCACGAGATCAACAACCCACTCGCCAATATCTCGGCACGCGCGCAAACTTTACTACGCGACGAACAACATCCCGACCGCCGTCGTGCGCTCGAAGCGATTCGCCAACAGGCGATGCGAGCGCACGAAATGATCTCCGACCTGATGCTTTTCGCGCGCCCGCCAGCGCTCGCTTTGCAACCGATCGACCTGACGGAGCTGCTCAGCAAGATCGCCGCAGAGCTGGCGACCGAGTGCGAGCGGCGAAATGTACGGCTTACGTTGCAACTGCCGGATGCCCCTGTCGAGATCGTTGCAGATGCTCAGCAGCTAACGGTCGCAATCAACGCCCTCTGCACCAATGCTTTAGAAGCGATTGGCACGGACGGAACGATCGAGATCACCTTGCGAGAGAACATCCTCCAGGAGATTGCAAAGACGCCAGCATCAGTCACGATCGAAGTCATGGACACCGGCGCAGGCATCACCGACGAAGTCCGCCGCCATCTCTTCGACCCGTTTTTTTCGGGGCGCGAGGCGGGTCGTGGCCTTGGTTTCGGACTTTCCAAGTGCTGGCGAATTGTCACCGACCACGGTGGCACGATCTCAGTGAGCAGCGAGTCAGAAGCTGGGACCGTGATTCAGATCGAGTTGCCCAGCGAACCGGAATTGCCCGGCGAACCGGAAGCGTGTGGCGAACGGGAAGCGTGAGCGCCCGGAGAAAAAATAAAGCTCCGGTCGCTAACGCTCGCGGTTCGCCAAATTTTCCACTGCCCTTTCTGGAATGGGGTCGGCTAAGTATCCTGTAGGGGCTGGCTGCTGACACACCTAGAACTCATCAAGCAAAGAAAATGGGAAAAATCAACGAAACTGTTCGCACTGCCAATAGTGCCTTGCGCACGCTCTTGTTTGCCGTGCTTGTTGCAGGCGCAGGCTTCGCCGGTTGGCAAGGTTATTCGCTCTACAACGAACCGCAGAAAAAGCTTGCCGAAAAAGAGCAAGAGTTAGAAACAGCACGGAAAAATTTAGCTAATCGGCAACAGCAGGTCGAGAAGCTCACCACCGACTTGCAAGCCAAGGCCGAGCAGCTAGAGCGGACCGAAACCTCACTCCGTTTATTGAAGCAGCGACACCGGATCGCACGGATTCGAGTGCTCGATCAACAACCGATCCCCGAGAGCGAGCCACCGCGTGTGTTGACCACGGTCGAGTTTTTTGAAGTTAATGGCGAAGGTGTGCCGATCGACGAACAGCGTAGAAAGTTCGAGATCGAAGGCGACCGTATCTATGTCGAGTGCCTCGTTGCGAAGTTCGAGGACGAGTACATTGAAGCCGCCGATCTCGATCGGGCGACTGCGATCTGCCTCTTTCAGCGCATCTTCGGCGAGTACCAGCAGCCGCAGGAAGGATTTCCGTTGGATCAAGTCGGTTCGAGTCCCACTTCCTACGCAAGGGGCGGAAAAATGTCGGATTTCGAGCAGCACATTTGGGACGACTTCTGGGAGTTTGCCGGTGACCCCGAGAAGGCCGCCGAAATCGGCATCCGTGCGGCACACGCCGACGCCCCATCGACCAAAGTCAAAAAAGGCGTGACCTACCAACTCGAGATGCGTTCGACAGGTGAGTTTACGTTGATGCCACTGGCGGAAAGAGCGAACCGCTAATCAACGCTAATGCCGTTCTTTTTCTCTTTTTTTAAGCGTCCATTAGTGTTCATCAGCGGTTCACTTTTTTTCAGCAGGCACAGGTATGACAGAACCCATCGATTTCCCAGGCTTAGACGGCTTCCTCGGCACGCGGGCATCCTTGATGCTTGATGTGGTGTTTGTTGCGATGTTCGTCGTGATTGCGGTGATGGGTTGGAGCATCTTTCAGGTGCGAGTTCGCAATCGCTACGCACTTCACAAATGGGTGCAGCTGGGTTTGGCTGCCGTTTTGTTTATCGCAGTGGCAGCGTTTGAAATCGAAATGCGTGTTTACGGCTGGGAGGCGCGTGCCGCCGGCGAGCTAGAAGGTTCGGCAGATCCGGTTGTGTGGAAAGCACTCTACACGCATCTCGTGTTTGCCATTTCCAGTGCCGTGTTGTGGCCGGTCGTGATTTTTCGAGCCTGGCGACAATTTCCCGTACCGCCAGCACCTAACCACCACAGCCGAAGCCACATTTTCTGGGCCCGACTCGCTGCGATCGATATGCTGCTGACTTCGATCACCGGCTGGGTGTTCTACGTCATGGCTTTTGTGTAGCGTTGCGGCACTATGAGCTGAGTCTACACAAAATCCTTCGCAGCCATGTTGGGGTGATAGCAACTCGCGCGACAATGCTGCTCGGGATGCCAACGTTCACCCATGCTGGCTAACGACTCGGACGAGCCGACTATAATCCAGCCATCGGCGGTTAGCACTTCAGCCAGTCGCTCGAAAAGACTAATCCGTTCTTGGTCGCCAAAGTAGATTGCTACATTGCGGCAAAAGATAATGTCGAAAGGCCCGATGCAAGTAAATTGCTCATGTAAGTTGCGCTGATGGAACGAGCACATCGAACGCAAATCGTCTGACACTTTCCAGGTATCTCCCTGTTTGACGAAGTGCTTTTGCAGATGTTCTTGATCCATGCCCCGACCGATTTCCAAGTGGTCGTAAACTCCTTCGCGTGCATGCTCAACAGCTGCTGGAGAAATGTCAGTTCCGAGCACCTGGATATCCCAATCTTTATAGTCTGGCAGAGTCTGTGCCAACGTCATCGCGATACTGTACACTTCTTGCCCCGTGCTACAGGCGGCAGACCAAATGCGGAGGCGGCGCGGAAAGACCGAACCCGCTTTGTTGTCGATCAGCTCAGGGAGCAGCTTATTTTTCATTGCTTCAAAGGGCGAACTGTCGCGAAACCACAAGGTTTCGTTCGTGGTCACGGCGTCGATGACTTGCTCTTTCAAACCAGGAACCAGCTCGGCGCGAACTTTGCGCACCAAGTCTTGGTAGTTCTCGCAGCCTTGCTCCTTCACCAAATCTTCCAGACGCGACTCGATTAAGTACGCCTTCGAATCATCCCAGCAAATGCCGCACAGGTCGTCGACCAAGCCGCAAACGGCATCAATGTCTTTGGAATCCAAGTTTGCCATCTCGTTATGCCCCTCTAGTTGTCGCTGTCACTAAACTGCTCGCAATTCTGTCGAGTGGAACCACTTGGTCAGCCACTCCTGCCTCGAAAACGCTGCGCGGCATTCCGTAGACCACACAGCTTGCTTCGTCCTGGACCATGATCATGGCCCCTTTGCTTTTCATTAACTTGCAGCCGACGGTGCCGTCGTCACCCATGCCGGTGAGAACGGCCGCCATTGCCTCATCGCCAAAACTCTGAGCCAGCGAGCGAAACAAATAGTCGACAGCCGGCTTGCAATTGCGTTCTGGTGGATCGTCGGTAATCTGCACGCGTGGAAGCTCATTAAGCTTGAGGACTCGCATTTGCGAACCTCCAGGAGCAATAAGAATCTGCCCCGCTTTAGGGATCATTCCGTTTGCTGCTTCCAGCACCTCAAGCTTACATTTACGGTTGAGATCATCGGCCAAGCTCTTGGTAAACTTCGGCGGCATATGCTGCACGATGACAATCGGACAAGGAAAGTTTGCCGGCAACTTTGGCAGCATTCGGTTCAGAGCCGCAGGGCCGCCCGTGGAGATACCTATACCTAGTATTTTTGGCTTCTTGAAAACTTGGCTGACGCGCCGCACCATGCGATCGACGGCATCCGCAGAACTCTTGGGAGAGACCTGCGACTGTGGTATATGTGATCTCCGTTGTCGTGAGGAAACAAAGGCATTGATTTTCGGTGCCAAGTCGGCTTTGAGTTGGTCTCGACTTGCATCAGGACTTTTCCCAGTTGGTTTTAGAACGAAATCAAATGCGCCAAGCTGCAAGGCCTCGTTGGTCGTCTTCGCACCTGCCTCGGTTAACGAGCTAATCATAATCGTCGCCACTTCAAGTTTGCTATCGGTAAGGCCACGTAGCAACCCCAGTCCATCCAATTCAGGCATTTCCATGTCTAGGGTAATTAGATCGGGCTTGAGCGAGGCGATTTTTTCCAGCCCGGCTCTCCCATTGATCGCTGTACCGATCACCTCGACACCGGGGATATCCTGTAGCACCGAGCTAACGAATTTTCGGTACAGAGCCGAATCGTCAACGACGAGTGCTTTGATAGTTGCTTCTGGCATTTGGTCATTCCTTTTCATTGCAACGGAGACTCCTTCGCCGCTGCGTATGTTGGCCTGCCCACCAACACATGGTTGTCGATCTATGGCCCACCCTAATTTAGCCCCATCGGGGCGGTCCTATGTCAGCCCAGGGCAACGCCTTGGGAGCGATAGGAAAAAATATCATTTAGCCCCTTCGGGGCGGCTCTAAGACCGCCCCGTTGGGACTTTGCTTGCTTCATCGAGCTTCTTTGTCCCAGGGCATTGCCCTGGGCTGGCATAGGATTGACCCTTTGGGGCCGTAATCCCTAGACATTAAACTTGCCTACTAGCCCTTGCAGTTCGCCCGCCAAAGTGGAGAGCGAAACGCCCGTTTCCTTGGTCAAGGTCGCTGCCGAAGCGGTACTCTTCGCGGCATGGTCGACTTCGGTGATGCTGCGAGTAATCTCTTCGCTCGCCGAGGCCGATTCGGCGACGCCTGTCGAAATGGTGGTGGCTGCTTCGGAAGTTTGCGAAACGTTCTTGGCAATTTCTTTCGTCGTGACGCTTTGCTCTTCCACGGCGGCGGCAATGGTTGTCGACACGCTATTGACCTCAGCAATCACCTTGCTGATTTCATCGATCGACTGGACGACTTCTTGGGTCGAACCTTGGATGCCGGTGATGCGAGTCCGGATGTCTTCGGTAGCATCTGCCGTCTGCTTGGCCAGCTCTTTGACTTCCGTCGCAACAACGGCAAATCCCTTACCCGCGTCGCCTGCACGAGCCGCTTCGATCGTTGCATTCAGAGCTAACAGATTGGTCTGCTCGGCGATGTCTTGAATCACTTCGATCACCTTACCGATTTCGTCGGCAGCACTACCGAGTTGACCAATCGTCTCGTTGCTCGTTTCGGCCAAATTAGCAGCGTTACTGGCGACGCTCGAAGCCTGCTCGGCATTCTTTGCAATCTCGCTGATACTTTCGGTCATTTCTGTAATCGCCGAAGAAACCGACTGTACGTTCGTAGTCATCTGCGTGGTCGAAGCAGCCATGTTCTTCATGTTGATCGACATCTCTTCGGCAGCCGAAGAAACGGTGGCCGACTGGCTCATCGTGTCGCTGGCTCCGCTCTCCAAGCTATCCGCAGTGCCAGCCAGCTCGTCGGACGAAGAGGCGAGCGTATCGGCGTTGTTTCTCATCAAGGTCATTACCTCTCGCAGATTTACGCACATTTTGTTCACCTGGGTGGCGATGTCGTTAAACGTCGACCAAGTGC
>JAADGD010000098.1 GCA_013152515.1 Planctomycetota bacterium | reverse complement strand
GAGTTGGCCTAGGAGTTGACTTTGCTGGCAACATTGTGGGGAGGGGCTAGGGGAGGGGCCAGCCTTGGTTCTCAGGTCAAAACCCTCCCCTCAGTTTCCAGGATAATGGGCCTCCCTGAAAGAAGGAGGGGGACTTTGGTTGCGGCCTGACGGCCGCGCTGGGTTCATCCGTGGCTAAGTTCATCCGTGGCTAATGTTTTCCCTCTCGTGAACGGTTACCCGTTTCCAGCCGATAGGAGGACTGCAAAGTCGCGTTTTTAACCGCCAAGCGACTGTTTTAGAGGTCAAGAGCGCCAAGGAAATGCTGACAAAGGACATTTAACATGTGAGTTTTCCTTGGCGCTCTTGGCGTCCTTGGCGGTTCACTTTATCCTGACGCCTTTGCTGCTCCCCTGTTCCAGCAGTGTTACTTTTTTTCAATTTTGAGGTGATCAATGATTCCTAGACAATCTTCGCTGCTCTCGATGTGCTTGCTTGTGGTTTGGGCTGCTGTTGCACTCGAACCAAGTCGAGCCAGAGGTGCAGAACAGCTTCGTGCCGGCATCATCGGTTGCGACACGTCGCATGTACCGGCATTTACCAAACTTTTCAACAACTCGACCGACGACGAAGCGATCTCCGGGATCAAAGTCGTAGCAGCTTTCCCTGGTGGTAGCGAAGATATCCCCTCCAGCATTAACCGCGTTGGCAAGTTTACCGATCAGCTCCGCGAAATGGACGTAGAAATTGTTGACTCGATCGAGGCGCTGCTCCAGCGGGTCGACGTGGTCTTGCTCGAGAGTGTCGATGGCCGCAAGCATCTTGAGCAAGTTCGTCCCGTGTTTGTTGCAGGCAAGCCGGTTTTTATCGACAAACCGTTCGCCGGATCGCTGGCCGATGCGATCGAAATTGTTGAATTGTCTCAAAAATACAAGACGCCTTTTTTCTCTAGCTCGGCGTTGCGTTACTCTCCCAACATTCAGGCGACGCGAAAGAATGAACAAATTGGCGAAATTCTAGGCTGCGCGGCCTACAGTCCGTGCGCGCTGGAACCGACGCATCCCGATTTATTCTGGTATGGCGTTCATGGCGTCGAAACGCTCTTCACCATCATGGGCCCCGACTGCCAGCAGGTGACGCGCACCCAAACGGATGGTGCCGAACTGGTCACCGGCGTCTGGAAACATGGCCGCATCGGCACCTTCCGTGGCATACGCAAGGGAAAGCATGACTACGGGGCGGTCGTCTTCGGCTCGAAATCAAATCACTACGTTCACGGCTTCGGGGGCTACGCGCCACTAGTTGTGCAGGTGGCCCAATTTTTCAAAACGAGCAAGCCGCCAATCCGCCCCGCAGAGACGCTCGCCATGTTTGCCTTTATGGAAGCTGCCGACGAAAGCAAACGTCAAGGAGGTCGACCCGTAACACTCGAAAGTGTCCTCGAAAAAGCCCGAGCAGAAGTCGCCGCCCGTCAGCAATAATCGCGTAAAAACGTGGGAGAAGAACAGATGTCTAGCAAAATGGACCGCCGCAGGTTTCTGGATCAGTCGAAAAAGGTAGGCCTCGGTTTGGCGACCGGCATTACGTTGCTTAGTAATCCTCGTTCCGTGCGTGCTGCTCCAGCCAACGAGAAAATTTCCCTCGGAATCATCGGCTTGGGTGGTCGCGGCCCACACCTAGCCAAGGGATTTAATGAACGAGAAGACTGCACCATCGCCGCCGTCGCTGAGGTGAAATCAGCGACCCTAGAAGCTCGAGCGGCCGAGATTGCAAAGCTTCAGCGTGGCGTGGCTCCAGCGATGTACGAAGATTTTCGTCGATTACTTGATGACCAGTCGATCGACGCGGTCATCATTGCCACCCCCGACCATTGGCATGCGTTGGCAACCATTCTGGCGTGCCAAGCGGGCAAGGATGTTTATGTCGAGAAGCCGCCAACTCACAATTGCTGGGAAGGCCAACAGATGATCAAAGCAGCACGAAAATACAAACGCGTTGTGCAATGTGGCTTTCAGAATCGGAGTGCGCCCTACAACATCGCTGCGAAGCAGTACATCGAGGAGGGAAAGCTTGGCGACATTCACCTCTGCCGCATTTACAATCAAAAACGTCCCTGGGGCAATTGCCCTGTAGTCGCAGACAGTCAACCGCCGGCGGGAATCAATTGGGATATTTGGAGCGGTCCCGCGCCAAATCAACCTTTCAACGCGAGCCGACACAAGTGTTGGCACCATCAATGGCGCTATTCGGGCGGCGACATTGCCAACGACGCGAGCCATCAGATCGATCTGGCGCGCTGGCTGTTGGGCGTAAAAACTCCAAAAACCGTTTACTCGACAGGGGGTCGTTTCGCCGAACAATCGGCAGCGGAAACGCCCGATACGCAAATTGCCCTGTTCGACTTTGACAAACTGCTGGTCAGCTTCGAGCTCACGCTGTTTGCCCCCTATATGCTGAAAACTGATTCCGGCGTACGCGACAACGATATGTTTCCCTACTGGATGCAAAACTCAACTCGCATCGAAATTTTTGGCACAAAAGGAATGATGGTCATCGGACGGCATGGCGGTGGCTGGCAGGTGTTCGTGCGTCCGAAGAACCGCCAACCGGTCGTCAAGGACCAAATGTATGGACGATTCCCTGATCCGGAACACAAAGAAAACTTTTTTCAAAGCATTCGCTCGCGCAAGTTGCCTAGTGCCGACATCGCCGAAGCGCACGCCAGCGCTCTCTTGATTCACTACGCCAACATCAGCTACCGCCTTGGCGGACAAAAGCTTGCGATCGATCCCCAGACCGAACATATCCGCGACAACGCTGACGCCATGCAGCTCTTTCGTCGAACTTATCGCGAGCCTTGGGTCGTGCCCGAGCAGGTGTAGACGCGGCTCGCCTTACAACGGGCAGGGTTCCTCGCACTTCGGAAATCCGCAGCGAGTGGCGCTTTGCGGAGTCGACAAAAGTTCGCCAATGGTCCGGCAGCCTAGCCTCTCTTCAATCAAATCGAGTGCCGCGTCGAGTTCGGCATGGAGCGGACAAAGCTGCAGGTGGTCTGGCCGCCCAATCGGGCAACGTTCGATACGCTGTATTGGATCCACGGCATTGGCGACATCAAGCATTGTCAGTGCATGGGGTTCAACCGCCAGAGTAATCCCCCCTCCCTTTCCTCGTTGCGAAGTAACGAGGCCTGCTTCTCGCAACTTATCGACGACTTTTCGCAGGTAGGGCGAGTTGACCTGAATGGCTTCTGCCATTGCCGAAATAGTGCTCACTCCATCTGGACATTGGGCCAGGTGAGCAACGGCGCGCAGTGCGTAATCAGTCGTTTGAGAGAACAACATAAACCTCGTTTTTTTTATTGAACCGGACCTTGACATCCAGAAGCTACCGACTAGATTGGGCGAGCAATTAGACGGTGAACCCCGAATTGGATCATACTCGCGACTCGGTCGACCGTCTACAAATCGCTATTCCAATCGCCGCAGGGCCATTCAGCCGAGCTTTGCTTGTTGAATATACGGCTGGTTGGTTCATTCAAGGCCTAGTTTGAGGAGACACTCCATTGTTGAGGAGACTTTTTAGCCTGCTGCTCCTACTGAGCATTGCCACATCGTTGGCAGGTTGCCGACGTGCCGCTCCTCCAAAATTTTCTGCGGGTGTCGCCGTTCTTGATCTCACCGCAGAACTAGAAGACGCTGACGAAGAAGAGATCGCCGTCTACAAAAAGCTCCAGGCGGATATCGGCGATACACTCAAGCAGTTGACAGGCACGCCTGACAAGCCGATTCTGCTTGGCACCGAAAAGACGACTGATCAACTTCGGCATGGTTTCGCGTTATTCACAAAATACTGCGTGCAATGCCACGGGGTGAACGGGGACGGCAACGGCGCCGTGGCAGAGCATCTCAACCCCAAACCGCGTGACTACACACTCGGGGTCTTCAAATTCACTTCGACCCCGTACGGCAGCAAGCCGCGCCGCTCCGATCTCGTTCATACCGTTAGGCGTGGCGTCACAGGCACGTCGATGCCCTCGTTCGACCGTTTCTCTGAAGAACAACTCAACGCCGTCGTCGAGTATGTTTTGGCGCTCACCTTCCGCGGAGAACTGGAGCGCCAACTGGCATCGTTTGCCTACGAAGACGAAGAACTGCCCGACGAAGAGGGTCTGACAGAAACCATCGACGAGATTCTCGCGGCTTGGAAAGATTCGTCCAGCAAAATTGTTATGCCGGTCACGGTCATGCCTCCGATGACCGAGGAATCGGTGCGTATCGGCCATCAGATTTTCTTAGGCAAGGCTTGCAACAAATGTCACGGCAAATTTGGTCGAGGCGGTTCGATGGGGAATGTGGAAATCGGAAAAGACGCCTGGGGTAACGAAGGGTCTGCGGCCGATCTCTCCTCGGGGATGTTTCGTGGCGGCGACCGGCCGGTCGATATCTACCGCCGGATTTCCTCGGGCATCAACGGCACGCCGATGCCCTCCTTCAAAAATACCTTCCAGGACACTCCTGACGACATCTGGCACCTAGTTCATTTTATCAAAGAGACCGGCAATCGTCGCCGCATGGGCAAGCAGCCCTTGAGCGAAGCCGATCTTCCCAGCGAACCGCCCGAGAAAGAAGACTCTCCCTCCTCCGAGGAATCGTCTGTGTCAGAACTGGCACCCGTGACCGAAGAGACAGCCGTGACCGAAGAAAAACTTGTAGAAGAACCAGTAGAGGAAGAGCCTTCGGTAGACGAAGAGCCCGTGGAAGAGCAAACGGAAGAATCCGCCGAAAAAACACTCCAGCCAGCTGCCTAGCCCAACTCGCCCCCTCCAATTCATCGTCGATTTGGTCCTTATGGAAAATCAATCAAAACAATCTGAGCTTGCTGAGCTAAAACAGCGTGTCGCTGATCTTGAATCGCAGATCGTGGACGAGGCTGAGCATGTGCCGTTTCAGCCCGCTGGCTTTTACACGGCCTACTACGCCACGACCGGGTTCATGCTGGGAATCTTCGGCGGCATGGCGAGTCTGTTGTTCAACGTGATCGGGTCAGTGCTGACGGGAAAACATCCGCTGGAATTGATTCGCACCTACCTGACCTTTCCGCTGGGCGACCAAGCGTTTGATCTCCCGCCCGAGCAAAATGGACTGATGCTGGCGATCGGCTGTTGCCTGTATCTTGGGACCGGCATGGTGATGGGCATTCCCATTTATCTGGCAATTGCTCGCTGGGGCGGGGGCAAGTCGCTCGTGAAGAAACTATTGATCGCCACGATCGCCTCGCTGGTCATCTGGGTGATCAATTACTACGGCATCTTGTCATGGTTGCAGGCTGAGGTGATCGAGATGTCTGAGGAAAATCTCATTATTAACCGAGTTCCTTGGTGGGTCGCAGCAGCAACGCATGTGGTCTTTGGCTGGACGATGGCCTTGGTTTATCCCTTGGGCGAGTTTATCTCCCATCAGAGTAGTGTCTCCTCTCGAAGTGCGTAGTGTTTCCTCTTGGAGTGCGTTGGAGCGGCAATGAGCAAAGAAAAAACTTCACAAAACCGACCTTCAGAAGACGAACTAGACGCGATGGGCGGCGAACTCGTCATCGAGCGTTTGGTCTGCTGGTACTTTGTGATCGCGCTGGTCTACATGGGGGTTTCGTTTTTGGGCGGCTTGCTGATGGCGCTGCAGTTGGTGCAATGGAATCCACTGCAAGGAAGCGAATACCTGTCGCCCGGTCGCTGGCGGATGATTCATACCAACGCGATCGCCTACGGCTTTATTGCCAATTGCTTCCTCGGTGCCCTGCACTGGGCTATCCCCCGACTGACGTTGCATCGGGTGCTCGACAAGAGACTTTCCTACTTTATCTTTTTCGCTTGGCAGGTTGTTGTCTTGTCGACGGCTATCGGTATCATGCTGGGACAAGCTCAAGGCGTTGAATGGGGCGAAACGCCGTGGTGGATCGATCCGCTCGCGCTCGTCGGCCTTGCTTTGGTGGCGATCAATTTCTTGGCACCGATCGGCAAGACCAAGGGCCCCCTCTATGTGACGCTTTGGTATTTCATGGCGGCGTTTGTGTGGACTTTTCTCACGTATGCGATGGGCAATTTCGTGCCCGAGTATTTTGTGTCGGGGACAAGTGCCGGGGTCATCGGCGGACTGTTTATTCACGACTTGGTCGGCCTATTTGTCACGCCATTAGCGTGGGGGCTGATGTATTATTTCGTGCCGATATTGCTCAAGAAGCCGATTTGGAGCCACGGGCTTTCGCTGGTTGGGTTTTGGGGCCTCGCGTTTTTCTATCCGCTCAACGGCATCCACCATTTTCTGCTCTCACCGATTCCTGACTTCCTCGAATATGGTGCGATTGTCTCGACGATTGCTGTGGAGTTCGTCGTCACTACGGTGATTATCAACTTTTTCGGCACGCTCTGGGGTTCGGGCAAGGAGATCGTCACGAACCTGCCCATTCGCTGGTTCTACACGGGGATGGTCTTGTACTTTGTCACCTGCGCCCAGTGTGCGCTACAGGTGACGCACACCTTCCAGGCATTGATCCATTTTACCGACTGGGTCGTCGGCCATGCTCATTTGGTGATGTTCGGGGTCTTTACGATGTGGTTCTTCGGGATGATGACTTATCTGTTCCCCAGATTGCTGAAACAATCGTGGTATAGCCGCACACTTTGCGAGTGGCATTATTGGATGTCGTTGGGTGGCATTGTGGTAATGTTTCTCGACCTGACATTTGCTGGCATATTCCAAGGGTTTTACTTGGCGTCGCTCCAACCGTGGGAAGCCTCGATCGACGGGTCGTATCCGTTTTGGGTCGTGCGGCTCTTTGCCGGGCTGGTGATGATCGGTGGCCAAGCCGTTTTTGTTTACAACCTGTGGATGACGTGGCGACTGTCGGTTAAAAATCAGTCAGTAAAAAAAGTGGCGACCGCTTGAGTGGTTTTTGATGGTGCAAAGGTTTTGAAATTACGGTGAAGAACGTGTTTTGAGATGTCCCATGTAGCCCTCGGCTTTGCCGGGGGATTGTGTAAACCGCACTGTTGTTTTAGTTTCAATCCCCCGGCAGAGCCGAGGGCTACAATAGAATTTCGCATTTCAAAAACATGTCCTAAGAAGTTCTTGATATTTGAAGGCAAAAACTGATGTTTGAAAGCAGATCTGGCATCTTGTTAATTGGCGGCTTAGGATTTTTCCTCTTTGCCTTCCTCTCCAATGCGCTCGTGCCGATCTTGCTATACCGTGACTTGCCCGAAAAGACGGTCGAAGAATTGGCCGACAACCAGAATCTCATTTACCAGTTCGAAGACCTGAGCATCCGCTACCCCGAGCAATTCAAAAAGTATTACGGTGAACCCAATAAGGAAAACTTAGCCGAGGCATTACAAGTTGGGCACGATGTCTATGTTGCCGAGGGTTGCTGGCATTGCCATAGCCAATACGTTCGGCCCGTGTCGAACGAAAGCGTTCGCTGGGGAAAAGTGGCTTCGTCCGACGAGTATCAAAATCGGCTCAACCGTCCGGTGATGTGGGGAACTCGCCGTGTCGGTCCCGACCTCAGCCGCGAAGGAGGACGACGCGGCAACGACTGGCACGCTGTCCATTTCTTCGATCCTTCGTCGCTCTCGCCCAACTCGCCAATGCCCAAGTACCCGTGGCTCTACGACGACAACAACCCGAGCAAACCCAACAAACGCGGCATCGCGATGATCACCTACGTCCAGTGGCTCGGCTCCTGGCTAGAGCAGTACCCGTTGTACGAGGACTACGTTCCCGTCGAAAAGCAGATGCAGGATCCTTTGGAGTAATGTTTATCAGAGATAGGTGACCATGAAAAAACGCATCATTTTAGCTATGTCGATCATCATCCTTGGCTTCTGCGCCTATGGATTTGGCCGCAAGTTTATCGAGCTGATACTGCTCTTAACCTCCGACACCGAAGCTGCCCAGGAAGGTATTTTTGCAGTCGCGCCATTGGTAAACTATATGCTTGCTAGTGCAGGGTTCCTCTGTCTACTCGGTTGGGCCGCCGCGCACGGGATGTTCACTGATATCGAAAGACCGAAGCAGACAATGTTGGATGACGACATTCGGCTTGATGCTCAAACCGATGACATCAAGTATTGCCGATCCGTAATGGAATAAGCTGTATTGAAATAAGCGATATTGAATAAAAGACTGGATGATTCGATGAGCGAACCCCGAGAAGATGTCCCTGTCCCCACCGCTGGCCCGACCGAAGAAGGCCGCTGGCATAGCTATGTCGGCCATCGCATCCCGTGGTATGTCCGACTGATCTGGCTATTGTTCTGGGTGTTTGCCATCTACTATACGATTACTTACCTGTTTCCGGCGCTGCGTGTCGAAATTGTCACTCCCCCGTGATCGTGGCCGCGAACACGAATAAACCGAACCACGACCGTAAGGGAGTGTTCAAGCACGGTTTTCGCTCGAAAAGACGACTCCCTTACGGTCGCGGTTCGGTAAGATTATTGTGACGACTCCCTCACGGTCGCGGTTCGGTAAGGTGGTAGATGAACGGTGACGAAACATCATTGAGGTACTGTGCCTTCTGCGGCCTGCCGGTGCCGAAATCAATGGGCCTTGGCGGGCAGCCCTCGGCTAGGGAGGTCGAGTACTGTTGCTCGGGTTGTCGAACGGTTGCGAGCGTCGAAGAAGCCGATAGCGAACGAGGTGCCGCAGCTCAAGGTTTATTCCGACTAGGCCTCTCGATTTTTTTCACGATGAACGTGATGGTTTTTACCATGGCGCTCTGGAGCCGGGACATCTATCCTGAAGAGTCGTTTACCAGCCCATTGGCGGTGACGTTGCGTAGCGTGTTTCGATGGGCAAGTCTCGTTTTTTCTGCACCCGTGCTTTGGCTGCTGGGCGGCCCCATCATGCAAGGTGTGTGGCAAGCGTTACGCCGATGGGCCATCACGACCGATCTACTGATCTTGCTTGGCGTGGGCGCTGCCTATTCGTATTCGGTGATTTCTGTGCTGCGCGGCGAGGGGCATGTCTATTTTGAAGTCGGCTCGATGGTACTCGTCTTCGTATCAATCGGTCGCTGGATGGAAGCCAAAGGAAAACGTCGCACTGGCGAGTCGCTCGACGCGCTCGCCAATCTGCTGCCCGCGAGGGTTCGCCGCCAAAACGCTGCAGGCACTTTTCAGGAGACCTCTCGAGACCAAGTCGTCACGGGCGACGTGCTGCGAGTGTTGGCTGGCGAGCGATTTCCGGTCGATGGGCGCATCACCCTGGGCGAAGCGCATGTTGACGAACAGATGGTCACCGGCGAAAGCCAACCGACCGAAAAACGTAGCGGCGATCAGGTCTTCAGCGGCACACTAAATGTCGACGGCGACCTGCACCTCGAAGTCACCGCAGCCGACGGATGCGAGACCGTTTCGCGGCTGATTGAGCTTGTCCGAACCGCGCGCAGTCTCAAAGGACGTCAAGAACGTCTGGCCGATCGGATCGCGGTTTGGTTCATTCCGATCGTCTGCCTGATCGCAGTAGCAGCCGCTTGGATTCAAGGTCAAGCGCACGGTCTCGACCAGGGAATTCTCACCGGCTTGGCGGTCGTGCTGATTGCTTGCCCTTGCGCATTGGGGCTGGCGACGCCGATGGCCGTGTGGACGGCGCTCGGTCGGGCGGCAGAATGCGGTGTCTTATTTCGCAGCGGACTAGTGATGGAACGCCTCGCTGCGGTCAAGTTCGCTTGCTTTGACAAGACAGGCACACTCACCAGCGGAAAACCGTCGGTCGCGGCACTGCTCGTCGCCGACCAACAACCGCCCGAGCTGCTTTTGGAAGTAGCCGCGACCGTTGCAGCGGGTTCGACACATCCTCTCTCACAGGCGATTCAACAATTTGTCAACGAGCGACTGAGCAATTGGACTCCCAGCGAAACGCCCACCGTTGTCACAGTTCCTGGCAAAGGCTTACGCACCGAGCTGCCCCAACAAAAAAGTGTGTCGATCGGCAATCGGCGGTTGATGGAAGAGTCGCAGCTCGACTGGCCGGCCAGTTTGACGAACGAACTCTCGGCCCACGAAACGGCACAGCAGGTTTTTGTCGGTTGGAACGGCCAAGTTCGCGGTGTTTTTTGCTTTGGCGAAGTCGTCCGTCCCGAAGTAACCGAGGCGATCGCTGCCTGCCGGGCACTCGATCTAGAATTACAACTTTTGACGGGCGACGGTGCACCGCGTGCTGAGGCAATCGGCGAGCAGTTTTCCGTCGCGACGAAAAGCAACCAACTTCCCGACGACAAAGTCGCCGCCGTGCGAGAGCTAGCCCGCCAAGGAAGTGTGGCCATGATCGGCGACGGGCTGAACGACGCGCCCGCGTTGGCGGCCGCCGATGTCGGGGTCGCCCTGGGCTGCGGGGCCGATGTTTCTCGCGATGCGGCCGGGGTTTGCTTGCTGGGGGACGATCTGCGAAGATTTCCTTGGGCCGTGGGACTGGCACGCGCGACCAGTCGCATCGTCAAGCAAAACCTGTTTTGGGCGTTTACTTACAACGGCATCGGTATCGCGATGGCAGCGACGGGGCGTTTGAATCCGATTTGGGCGGCACTCGCGATGGCAGTGAGCAGTCTGTTGGTTGTCACCAACTCGCTGCGTCTCGGTCGCTACCCCGATCAGTTGTCTTCTTCCGAGGAAATTCCAATGAGTCTTTACGAAGAGTTTGCTGGAACGACTCGAACCCAAGAACCCCTCTCCTCACCGCCGAAGCCCCAAACATTTGCAGCAACTCCTTCATGATTGAATTGCCACTCATCTTTATCGGCGGCCTGCTAGGCTCGGCACACTGCATCGGTATGTGCGGCCCGCTGGCGGTGTCGCTGAGCGCAAGTGCGCCGACAGGCACAAGCCTGATGGGGCGGCAACTCGTGTTTAGCCTGGGGCGTATTTTTACGTACAGTTTTTGCGGTGCCGCCGCCGGAATGGGAGGGGCTTGGCTCTCGTCCGGGTCACGCCCTTTCGTTTTGTCGCAGGCTTGGCTCGCTATCTTGGCGGGTGGGGTGTTGATACTGATGGGATTGGTGACCGTCGGCCTAATCCCCAAACCGGCGACGCGGCTGCTCTCGGGGCTGCCATGTGGGACAGCCACTTGGCTCAAAACTTTTCTCACCTCGACCGGCTGGGCTGGGCCACTGTTAGCAGGCGTCTTCACCGGTTTTATTCCCTGCGGTCTGGTTTACGCGTTTTTGCTGAAAGCAGGTAGCTCGGGAAGTCTTTGGCTCGGTTGGCTAACGATGGTCGCGTTCGGCCTGGGCACGATTCCTTTGATGGTGCTCGTCGGTTACAGCGGTCGTTTTTTTTCGGTGGCCAACCGAACGCGACTCTTCCAAGTCGCAGCGTGGTGCATTGTGATCACTGGCGCGATTTCTATTGCTCGCGGCGCCGCCCAACTAGATGCCCCCAGTGTGGCCGCAGCGGCCCCCTGCCCACTCTGCGAATCGGAATAGCTGCGGATGCCAGAAACTCACTTCTGGCACTCTTCGCCACATCCTGCTACAGATCGCTCTTTCGGCTGATCTTTCGGCTGATCTTTTCCTGGATTTCTCTGCGAATTTCTGGGAAGCTAAACTCTGGTCGGTGTTATCTCTTCTAGAACCACTTGCCAAGAGCGTCAGGAACAGCATCAGGAATGTCATCGTGCCGAGCAGGAGTGAAAGAGTGCCGAGTGACGCCAGCCAGATTGCTGAATACCTTGCTGATTTACTGGACCAACACGCCGCAGCGTTGGAGCTTTACGCAGCTCAATGGACTTCCACCCCAACCGACTGCGTACAAGAAGCCTATATCAGCCTGGCGGCCATGCTCCAAAAACACGGGCTTCAGCAAGCGGGCCCGCCACCCAAACACCCCATAGCTTGGCTCTATAAAACTGTCCGCAACCAAGCCCTCAACGCCGCCCGCGGGGAGCGTCGCCGCCAACACCACGAAAAAATCGCCGCACGACTGACCGAACGTCAGCACACCAACCAATTTTGTGCAGCGGATCAATTACCACTACCACTTTCAGAAGTTATCGAAGCACTTGATGCCTTGCCACTAGCCGATCGCGAATTGGTCGTTCTGCGGATTTGGAGCGAACTCACTTGGCAAGAAATTGCCGACCTGACCGAAACATCCTCAAGCGGTGCCCACCGGCGTTATGCTGCAGCACTCGCAAAACTACGCCAGCACTTGGAGCCGTCATGCCCGCCCAACCCGATTTGCCCGCCGAATTGCCCGCCGAATTGAGGGAAGTGGAAACGTTGTTGCGGGAATTTGTGCCCGTTGAAAGCGCGATCAATCGCGACGCTTCGTTGTATGAAGCGGGGTGGGCCGCTGCTTTGGCGCAAGCTCCGCAGAAATCGCACTGGCTTTGGCCCGCTACTTCCGCGGTGTTGGCCGCCTCGTTGCTTTTCTTAATCGCCTATTCCCCGGCGAGCTCGCTTCAGCGGGCGGGGACCGAGCCTAAAAACACCCCTCAACAAAAAGCACTTCCTCCCCTTCAAGCCCAAACCCCTCCACCCCGCACCTTCACTCTCCCTCCAAGAAGATACACCCTCGCCGCTCCCATGCTAACCATGCGCGACCGGGCCTTACGCATGGAATTCGACGAACCGGTTTCTTTTGCCGGTAGGGACGATAACTATGCCCCCGCTCCCAAATCCCTCACCGCCCGCGAACTGCTGCAAGAACTTTTAGGAGAAACCTCATGAGCTGCCGACTCACATTGTGTATCGCTTTTATCTGCTGCCTGATGGGAACATCGTCCCGAGCCGAGCTGACCGTCATCGAGGATGCCGAAGGCCAGCAAGGCTTAACGGTGTTTAGGATGACCGTCACCCCGGCGGCGGAGCCGGTACCGGCGTTGAAGCATCGGCTGACGTTGCGGCCACACGAGTTGAAACCGGGCAATGCGGCCACTTATTACTTACGAGCTTATGCAGAGAATGGACTAGGTGGCACCTGGAAAAGCGTGCGGGAAGAGTTTGGTGAAGTGGTAGACGAGGGGTGGTACAGCAATAAAATCCCACTCAGTGAATTGCCACTCGACCAAGTGCGCAAAGCGTCATCCCAATTTGACGATCTTGTTTCTATGTTCATCGCACCAGCATCTTCTCGGCGGGGTTGTGACTGGGGATACAACCTAACGGAGCTGCGAGGGACCGAGGTCTTTGCTCTTATGTTGCCTGGCGTACAGCAATCGCGATCCATCAGTCGTATGCTTGCGTTGCGGACCCGGTTGGCAATTGCCGAAAGCCGTTATGCCGATGCGATCGATCACATGCGAATGAACTACCGTCTGGCCCGCAACGTAGGGCAAGAACCGATTCTTGTTTGCGGCTTGGTGGGGCTTGCTGAGGCGAGAGTTACCGGCGAGACTGTCCTGGACCTGATTACCGCCCCCGACTCTCCGAATCTGTATTGGGCACTCTCCGAATTACCTCGTCCACTGGTCGACATGCGCGCGGCGATTCGAATGGAAATGTCGAATGCTACAAGAATTTTTCCGGCTCT
>JAADGD010000045.1:11523-26820 GCA_013152515.1 Planctomycetota bacterium | reverse complement strand
CTAGCCGCGGGTGACGTGCGAGCAAGCGTTTTTTCCGGGTTCACCCGCACCTAGCGCCGACGGCTCAGTCCTGAAAAACTTCGTTGACAGACCACTAGCCTTACTGGCTCACGTCTCTGTCCACTCGCCGGGAATTGGCACCGGGTAGTAGCCGTCGGGGCCTGGCTGGACGGGCGGTTCGGTGTCGTAGTCCATCGCGTCGATATTCTCGACGAACTGGAACTTCGAGTTGAACATCTCGTCCCAGGTGATGATTTTTCCGGAATGGACAGCAGCCCGCCCCATCAGGTCTGCGAAGTTCGAGTAGGCTGCTCGCTTGACTTCGTTCTGAGGCGTGTCGTTGCGGATGCTGCTGAGTAGGACATTCCATTCGGCATCCCAAGGACTTTGTTTTTCTTTGGGAGCTTTCCAAACGATGTTGTCTTTGGCAATCCGCTGGTCCTTGTAAATCTGAGTGGTACCGGCGTGGATGTTCCCCGAAAACTGAGCCGCGCACTTGGTTCCGTGAGCGAAGGTAGCGAACTCTGTGTGGCAATGTCCGCCGAGCCAGCGTACCCCATCGGTCGCCTTCGTTCCGTCCGGAAAGGTCCACTCGATAGAGATCGAGTCGAAACCTTGCCCGCGATTAGTGCTGTTGGCAGCCCGACCGCCGATCGCATGTGCCGTCGCGGGCCAGTCGTCCTTGAGCCAACAAATTTCGTCGATCTGGTGGATGTTCATCTCGGCAAAAAGACCGCCTGAAACCCAGAAGAATCGCGTGAAATTTTTGATCTGCCAAAGCAACTCGTCGTAGCCCTTCGGCTTCGGCCCCATGCCGCCCACTTTGTGAATCCGATACGCCCGGATGAGTTGTAATTCGCCCAGTTCACCATCGCGAATTCGTTTGATTAACTCTTGGCGATTCACGCTATGGCGGCACTGCAAGCCTGCGGCAATCTTGAGATTCTTTTTCTCCGCTTCTTCACCGGCACGTAGAAGTCGCCGCAGACCGGGCGCGTCGGGAGCAAACGATTTTTCCATGAAAACGTTCACGCCTTTTTGGACGGCGTATTCCAGTTGCGTTGGACGAAAGTAAGAAAAGTTGGTCAGCA
Source organism: Planctomycetota bacterium (assembly GCA_013152515.1). Lineage (GTDB taxonomy): Bacteria > Planctomycetota > Planctomycetia > Pirellulales > Lacipirellulaceae > Bythopirellula. Next base: position 25,729 of record JAADGD010000045.1, on the reverse strand, counting down.
TCGCGACGTCGCCTGGACCAAGGCAATCGATGGCCTTTTTGTAAGCATCGAAGCCGACGAACTGCCGTTCTTTGGGAACGTCCATCCGATCGTCAAACAGCTTGCTCAGATTTTTGTGGGCAGAGTTCAGGCGATCCTCAACAATGTCGGCCATCGCCACCAACTGAACGGGCCCGTGGGCGGAGTGCATCGCATTGGCGACCGCACCACTCCCGCGCCCACCACAGCCGATCAGAGCCAAGCGGATGGTGTTATCTTCTGCCGCATGAACGCGAGGAGCCATCGCCCCCACGAATGCGGCAGTCGCAGACGCGGTACCTGTCCGTCGCAGAAACTCTCGGCGTGACGTTTTCTTTGAATTCTCTTTCGAGGGACGACTCATGGGTATCTCCTCATCGTGGGGGGGGCTGATTTCTGGTGATCACGAACATTCAGAGGTTCACTCGATTTGGGCTGCTCTCTTCTCCGCCTTCTGTATAACGCTTTTCAGCGTCACGGGGCAGCCACCCTGGCGTTTACTTTCTTCGGCGGCTTCCATGAACGCAAAAATCTCTAACGTTTCGTCCTCGCTAACGGGAGATTTACCCGTTTTGAAGAACTTAACGATCTCGACAATCAAGGGTTCGTAGCCATCAAACCCGCCTCCCGAGACCCTCCCCTTCGACCCGAAAACCGTCGAGCCGTAGCCGCGTTGGCCTTGGCGAATGCCACGAAAGGTGCCGATCCGGCCGTCGTTCCAAACACCAACCGCCATGTCGGTGCCTGCCGTGTGAATTCGCGTGACCGACACACAGCCCGGTCCCATGATGGTAAACAGCGGCTCGACACCATGAATGCCGTACCAAAAAAAATCGGGGTGATGAGGTTCCAAAGTGCAAGGTGCATACTGATCGCAGCCGACTAGGTCTCCTAGTTTCGGATCGTTACGAATGTTCAATGTGCGCTCGGCATAACGTAGTGACGAACTGGTGAAGCAGGGAACGTTGTTTTCTTTTGCCAAACGAAAAATTGCGATTGCCTCGGCGAGCGAGGCAGCAATCGGCTTGTCGATGAACACCGGCTTGCCGGTAGCGAAGACGGCCTTGGCCTGCTCCAAGTGCGTACGACCGTCGATGCTCAAAATCATCACCACGTCGACCTTCGCCAGCAAGTCGTCGATCGAGTCGACGATCTCCACACCCAACTCGGCCACTGGCCCTACACTTGCTTCACGCAATTCGAGGCTCTGAGGGATATCGGGGCTACCGCCTGGATAACCGGCTACGATGGTCAAGTCGGCCAACTCGCCAACCGCTTGCGGGTTGTTGATGATCTTGGTCCAGGGCAGCGCGTGTGCATCCATTCCGATGATGCCCGCCTTGAGAGGCAGAGAGGGCTCGACCGCCCAGTTGTTTGCGCTGAAAGCCGCTAGCAAACAAGTTGTCGCAAGCAGCCTCAAAAAAGACTTCCTTCGCATGGTTGTTTCCTTCTGATTCGTGAGGGAAAATTCAAACTCTAGGTTCTTCAGTGATTTTAATGGGTAGAGATGATAAAGGCAGTAATCCCCCTCCCCATTTTTATGGGGAAGGGTTAGGGGAGGGGATAGTCTGGCAACAAGGCTTAGGCCTGTTTTTGACGCAAACCCCTCCCCTAGCCCCTCCCTGCAAGGGAGGGGGATTCTTTGAACGAGTAGCCATTCGTTGCCACTAAAATCTCTGAAGAGCCAAACTCTAATTGCAATACTTGGATAACGAACAAAAAAGATTTTACACCGAACCGTATCCGTGAGGAAGCGTTCTAACAGGCACCCAGCTCAATTGCCACTCGCCTTACGGGCGCGGTTCGGTGTTTCGCCATGTGTCGCGTAGGAAGCTTAATTACTGACAATTTGCTCATTCAACACGAACGTGCAAATGTGCCACGTTGGTGTTACCGTCTTTCGACGCTCGACGCACGGTGACGATGTAGTGACCGGGATTGGCGAAGTGGTGTTCAGTCACTGCATAACCTCCCTTCGCAAGCGCGACACGATTGCCGTCCGACTGCACTTTTACGCGTGGTGTACCATCGCCGAAGTCCCACTCTTCTGGCACGATTTCTCCCTCGGGGAGTTGGAATGAGCGAACCTTGAAGGTTACGGGGTCTCCCGTCTTGATGCCAAATGTCGGCCAGTACGTTGGGTGCAAACGCGGCCCATATTGATCGGGAGACTTGGGATCGATTACTTTGATGCGCTGAAAATCGTAGTCGACATTGCCGGCGGCGTCGGTGACTTTGAGGACTTCGTGGTACGAGCCTGGTTTCGTATATGTCTGCTGGACGATCGCGCCCGACTTGGTGGTGCCATCGTCCAATTGCCACTCGTGCGAGGCAATTTTTCCGGCAGCGGACCATGATCGAGTCGCGTCGAGCGTAGCTTGTTCGCCGGCGCGAATGAGCTGCGTTTGGCGAGCGTGCGCGACGAGCGTCGGGTTATACTGTTCGCGATAGGCTTGCCACAGGAACGCATATGCGGCTTGCGCGCCCCATTTTCCTGACGGCTGTTTCGACTTGATTTCAAAATGCAAATGCGTCCAACCGCCGCTCGTGCCTTCTTTGCCGACTGTGCCCAGACGTTGTCCTGCCTTCACGAACCGGCCCGGTTTGATCGCTTCGTCGATCGTGGCAAGATGGCTGTGGCGATAGATCCAGCCACGGGCGTCCAGCAGATAGACGCGATCGTACCGCTGCTTGACGGGTGGAACCTCCTTGTACTCGTGCATGACCTCATCGCCAGCCGCGACGACGAGTGCATCCGCAGCGGCGACCACTTCGGTGAGATATTCGCTCGCACCGATATCCATGCCACTGTGGTAGTAAATTTTGGGCAAGATTTTTTTTCCGGCATCGACCGGCAGATTGTCGAAGGCGGTGAACGAAGCGAACCAACGTTGGCGAACGGGGTAGACGAGCGAGCCAGGCTTCACCCAAGGAGAACCGGCCGGCCAAAGCCGAATGCGAGCCACTTTGTCTAGGCCCCAAAACTCGGGCGTACCGTTCGTGTTGTATCCCTGCGTGACAGCGCAATCGACCTGCACGTTGCCGACCGTCTGCGGTAGATTGTACATGCCTGTTTGAACACTGATCGGGGCGCCATCGATCAGCAACGATACCTCAGCTCGGCGAATCGCCTGCCGGATCGGGTCGCGTATCTCTTTGAGTCCCACTAGCTGGACGGTCGTCTTTGTGCCATCGGCTAGCGTGACTAGCTGTTTTTCGTTCAGATCTAGATCGACAACACGAACCAAGGGCTTGGAATCATCGGCCTGAGCGAGCTTCACTTTCTTTCGCGCTCGTGCAACGAGTTGATGCGTTTTGTCGACAATTCGCTTTTCAACCGAGGGGGCAAACGGTCCAGGCAATGGACCCGTTGAGATTGCTCGCACGCCTTCGTAACCACCTTCTTGCAACACGCGTAGCGACGGTACGTAATTGAAGACATCGTTTGAATAGCCGGCTACCCAGACCGCATTCGTGTGACTAGCAAGTTCCTGTTTTAATCGCAACGAGTAATCGACCACCGTCTCGCCAGCAAGCGCGACCAACGTAAGATCGTCGCCAAACTGCGCGACCTGCACTGGATAAGGATAGTCGTCTCGGAGCTTCCCGTTGCGTCGAAGTTCTTCGAGCAGCAGCCCGGCGTGATGACGTTCGTAGCTACTGCGTGACTCAGCTAGCTGGAGTAATTCGTCCCGCGTAGGGGGCGTTGCAAACTCCAGGGAAACGTCTTCCATCGTCACCGCCAAGGGCCCTCGCACGGGATTCGATTGAGTGAGAAGTGCTGCCTCGACCGCAGTTGCCAATGTTCGACCATGTTGCTGACAGAGTTCCAAAGCCCGCTCCCCATGACGCGGATAAGGGTTTTGGTCGCCGCTGCAACCATTGATGAACATTGCAGTCGTGCCCGGATGCTGTTGCTCCAGATATTCCTGAGCAAAACCAGGATAGTCGCCGCAGAACTTATAGAAATCGAGTGTTGTGGCGTGGCAGGCGTAACCGAACAGAATCGCTCGCAGCTTGCCATCGCCGCCTTCGACTTTTAATACGGGGACTGTATGGTCGACCGGACCGTTGGGATTCGGGCGATTCAAAAAGCCTTCAGCAGTCGGCAGTCGACGATTCATGGCAAAACCAGCGCGCGCATGTGTGTAAGAGAGCCGCGCTGGCTTCATCGTCTGGAGGGATTTTTCGACGACAGCGATGAGCTTCGGTTTTAGGTCTCGATAGTACGCTTCGGCGATTGCCGCTTGTTCGTCATTGACTTGGTAATAGATCGATTCCCTGCGATTGAAAAGAATCAATGGCCCGCTATGCGTGTGCGAACAGTTGATCATCAGCGCCTCGTCAGGAATTTGATGCCGGTCGCTGATTGCCTTGGCAACTTCGTCCCGAAGCGTTCGAGTGATCTCGACGAGATCGGTCGTCACGATGACCAACTGCTTTCCGTTGCCATCCTGCAGGACGATTGCTTTGGCGTGCAGGTCATGCACTTTGCCCTCAGAGGGCCTGTTGCGACCGCCGTATCCACCCAACCACATCGGTTGCTCGGGTGTAATCACGGCAGTTGCGGTACCCACACTCCATTCGTCGCTTTCAGCCACCAAGCTCGCACCAAACGTTGGTTGAAAGTGGATGAAGAGGATCAACAGTAGCATGCGCAGCATGTGGTAGCTCATAACATGTCTTTCGTAATGCGTTTTCTTTCGTAACTCAAAGTGAAACCGCCAAGGACGCCAAGCTGGAATTCACCACTTTCCTGCAGTTTTCTTGGCGTCCTTGGCGTTCTTGGCGGTTCCCTTTTCAGTATGGGTTAGCAAGAGATCAAGGCAAGACCGTGGTTCCTTCCACGCGGGCTCCTGTAAAAATGCCGTAGGCTCCTTGCCCCCAGTCTACATCGTTCAAGCTACATGCGGAATCGGGTACCGACTTGACCGAACCGTCGAGTGTAGAGGAGCCGAGGAGCCTTCCGTCTTGCTCGACGCGCATCACGCCATCGGCGAGCGTAAAACGGAACTCCGTGGGGCCATCGGTCCACTTGACCGCAGCACTCAGATGCCCCGAAGCACGCACGCGTGTGACCGATCCGTATTCTTTCCAAGCATCATCGCCTACGAAATCAAACTTGGGCTTCCATGGACAGGGCCACTTGGCTGAGGTCGATATCAGCAGCGCATCTCTTAGCGGCACCATGCTTGTCACGCGCTGTCCCCACTGATTGGCTACGCCGTCCAACGCCTTGCATTCCAATTCGTAAGGATGCGTGGTTGCATCCGTCAGGGCAGGGTGCGTAAACATGCGCCGCGCTAGGTTCCACTCGCCCAACTCACGATGATACCGCCAGACCTCTCCCCAAGGCCACACGCCGACGTATAGTTCACCGCCATACAACGCAATCGTTTGCGCTTCGCGCGCACTGTTGCTGACTCCCTTCATCACGGGCGGCCATCCTTTGACGCGTTCAACGGTCTCTCCATCGAAAGCAAATAATTCGCCGGTGGGATATTGCCCCAGTAACAACCGATCGTAGTACGTGAAACCGGCGTAGACCTGATAACTAGTTTTCATACTCCCATTGACCAACGTGCGCCATTGCCCGTCCCGCAATGCGTACACCCCACCGATGTTGGAACAAGAAATCACCTGTTCTCCCAACTGCCCATAGGCGTAAGGGAACTCGCCGACAATGGGCACCGTTATGACGATCGCCTTGTCCAGATCGACAGCGCCTTCGCCCGGTTTCCACGGACAGGCGTACAGCTTCGAATACCCTTGCTCGTCCTTCACATGCTGGCGGTACTTCGCTTCGTCCGGTCGGTAGATATGGTAGAAAACAAGATAGCCCTGCGCGTAGTAAAACCCTGTGAAGTTCCCTTCTGCTGCCGCGGGGAGTACCGTTTCGCCATTGAGGATTACAGCTCCCGAATCGAACGAGAGCAGATCGTTGCCGACGCGCGTATTGATCCGATTGCGTGCTGGGCTCGGATTCCACACGTTCTTGCTCTCGTCCCACTCGCGCACCTCTGGATACGTCGCATAGACTTTGCCATCGAAGTTAAAGAGATAGTTGCCCGCCAAACCTCCTGGACGTGGCAGCGACGATGCCTTGAGCTGGCGTAACGTTCCGGTCGGACGAACATAAAAGTGGACCGTATGTCGGTCGTGCCGATAGTTGGTGTTGTACGCACCAGAAAATCCTGCGCCGATGACAAAAGCTCCGTCTTCAGTGCGCGCCTCAAACAGCGACCCAAAATTTTGGCCAATATCTTCACCCCGATCACACTTCACCACGATCGTGATATCTGCGTAAGCGAAAGTACTCACCCACAGCACCAAGACAACGGGCATGTTTCTCAACGGAAAATAGAATCGCATCTCCGTATCCTCGTCATTTCATTTTTTGTCGTAACTCAAAGTGAATCGGAAACTGCTAAAAAGGGGACAGCCCCTTATCAACCATTCGTTGCACGGTCCTGGGATGGTCCTAGTACTACTGCGCTAAGTAAAAAGCTAAAGACCACGGATAGCACTGATATTCCCAGCGCGGCTGTAAGGCCGCAACCAAAAAACACAATTTGACAGGATTTACAGGATCGACGGGATCAACTCCGTACGCCATTATCCAGTTGATCCTGTAAATCCTGTCAAAAAACTTGCGCACGCTTCGCAAACTTTTACCGTTAGTAACACGGAGGAAGCCTTGCTGAACTGAATGGATGTTGTTGACAGTTCAATGCCTCAACAGCAAACCGGCCAAAAGTCTTCAAAATCAGTGGTATCCGTGCAATCCGTGGTTTTTTGACTTAGCCCAATAGTACTAAGCAATCACCTCATGAACCACTCGCCCACCCACGTCCGTTAGGGTTTCTTCACGTCCCTGGTGGAAGTAGCTGAGCTGTTCGTGATCGAGCCCCATCAAATGCAGGATTGTCGCGTGGATGTCGTGCAAATGGACTTTGTTTTCGACAGCCTGGAAACCTAGTTCGTCCGTGCTGCCATAGTGCATACCACCTCGCACACCGCCACCAGCCAACCACATACTGAAGCCATACGGATTGTGATTGCGTCCGGGAGCGTCTTTGCCTTCGCTAAACGGCATCCGTCCGAACTCACCGCCCCAGACGACCAGCGTCTCGTCTAACAAGCCTCGTTGCTCCAAATCGGCCAATAACGCACTGATCGGCTGATCGACTTCGGAGGCATGCTGGCCGTGGTTTTTTTCGATGCTCTCATGGGCATCCCAGGTTTCTTCCAGATGCCCGCCACCCGAATAGAGCTGCACAAAACGAACGCCGCGCTCGATCAATCGTCGTGCCACGAGGCAATTTCGTCCAAACTCATCGGTGGGCTGCTTGCCAACTCCATAAGCGCTCAGCGTGTCCGCGGTTTCTTGCGAGATATCAACCGTCTCTGGTGCTTCGGACTGCATTCGATACGCTAACTCGTACGACTGAATCCTCGCAGCTAGCTCGTGCCCACCGGGCCGTTCCGCCTTGTGTTGTTCGTTCAATTGAGCAAGCAAATCCAATTGTGCCCTCTGCGCAGCCGGCTTGAGATGCGCCGGCCCGTGCAAATCGAGAATGGGATCTCCTACGGGACGAAACAGTGTGCCGGCGTAGGTCGAAGGCATAAACCCACTCGACCAATTGGGCTCGCCACTGATTGGCCCACCCCGCTTGTCGAGCATCACCACATACCCAGGCAAGTTTTGGTTTTCGGTGCCGAGCCCATAGGTACACCAACTCCCTAGCGAAGGCCTACCGATAAATGTCTTGCCGGTATTCATCGCCACCAAAGCCGACCCATGCGCGTGGCTGTCCGTATGGCACGAGTTGATCACGCAAAGCTTGTCGGCGTGTTTTCTCACTTGCGGAAAATAATCGGAGATCAACAAGCCGCTCTCTCCGCCAGGCTTAAAAGGGCGCCAGGCAGGCGTCAGAAACCCAACTTTGCGACCACCCGAGTTGATATAGGTCATATGCTCAGGCAAAGTCTTACCGGCGTACTTCGCCAATTCCGGCTTGTAGTCAAAGGTGTCGACTTGGCTCGGCGCACCATTCATCATCAGGAAAATGCACGCCTTCGCTTTTGTGACAAGCTGCGGGGGCTTCGATGCCAACGGACCAGCGAAACCTTCGCCCGCCAACAAACTCCCCAACGCTAGGCCGGCAAAACCTGCTCCCATCTCCCAAACGAACTCGCGGCGAGATTGACCACATGGATAGAATCGTTCTTCGTTCATTATCAAGCTTTCCTTTCAATCCACGAAGATAAACTCGTTAGAGTTCAACATCACATGACACAAAGAGGCCAACGCCAACAACTCCGGCGACGCCTCTTCCTCAAAGCGGTCGCGTTGTTGCGCCAAATGTTCGAGCGCCAGTTGCACTTCTTCTGACTTGGCTGAGCGGCTCAGGGCAAAACGCCATACCAGCTGCACTTGCTCCGACAGATCGCTTTCCTCCACAGCAGTGACACGTTTTGCGAGCGCCATGCTGCGATCGTGTGCGAACGAATTGTTCATCAGAGCCAGCGCCTGCGTCGGGGCGATGGTGACATCCCGCTGGCCACAGGGAGAAATCGTGTCGCTAAAATTAAAAGTCGTCATCATCGGCAGCAGCAAACTCCGTTTCGAAAACATATACAAGCTGCGACGCCTCTGCTGCTCAGGAGGTGACGCCTGCCAAGCAGCCTCTTTGCGCGACAAACCGACCAAAGCGCCCTCGTCCATCGTCGGCCGAAAGCTTGGTCCACCCTGCGTCGAGTCCAATTCGCCTGTCACGACAAGCATGGTATCTCGCAACGCTTCGGCATCCAAGCGATATCGCTCTGCTCGCCACCACAACTGGTTCGCAGCGTCTTGTTGCTGATACTCCTCAAAGCGTGGATGAAGTGACGATTGCTGATAGAGGCGAGACATAAGCATCAGCTTGTGAATTCGTTTCGTCTTCCAACCTCCTTGCACCAACTCGCCAGCAAGCCAATCGAGCAATTGCGGATGCGTTGGCAGCGCTCCGCGAAAGCCAAAATTATTCGGCGTGCGAACCAATCCTGCCCCGAAATGGTGTTGCCACAACCGATTCACCAGCACTCGTGCCGTCAGTGGATTCTGCGGATCGATCACCCAACGGGCAAATTGCAATCGTCGCCCAGTCGATTTGCCTTTCGATGGCGGAGGGTCAAACGGTTTGTCTAACGCGCGTACCGCCGACAACACACCCGCTTCCACCACCTCCGCCGGCGAATGTCGATCGCCTTGCTTTAGCAGATGAAAAGGCGAAGGCTTTGCCGTCAGGTCGGTCCAACCAAACACATTGGCATAGCCCAACTCCTCGGTCGTCGGCCCACCCAACAGTTTGCTGTCGCGGGGATTGATCGGCCCAGGCCAAAACAAGGCGGCTAGGCGGTGATAGTCTACCTGCGGGATCGGGTCAAATTTGTGATCGTGGCAACGAGCACATTTTACTGTTAAGCCTAAAAAAGCTGACGAGGTAACGTGCACCAAGTCTTCTAGTCGCTCGTATTTGTAATCTTGTGGGTCGTTCGGCTCGTCATTCCAGGTGCCCAATCGTAACATCCCGGTGGCAATCACCGATCGTTCTGTCCGATCGGACAATTCATCCCCGGCAAGTTGCTCTAGCACAAACCGATCGTACGGTATGTCCTCGTTGATCGAATCAACCACCCAGTCGCGGTACCGCCAAGCATACGGTTTTTCCTGATCGCGTTCGTAACCGCACGTCTCAGCAAAGCGGACCAAATCTAACCAGTGCCGCGCCCATCGCTCGCCGAATTGCGACGAGGCCAACAGTTCATCCACCACCCGTTCCCAAGCCTCGGGACGTTCGTCCGCGACAAACGCTTCGATTTTCTCAAACGAAGGTGGCAAGCCTATCAGGTCGAAATAGATTCGCCTGATCAACCTGCGTTTATTTTCCAGTGGTGCCGGCACCAAATCGGCTGTTTTCAACTTCGCCAAAATGAAATTGTCGATCGAGTTACGCACCTGATCGGCCAACTCGACCTCCGGAGGCGTTACTTTTTTGACCGACAGCAACGACCACCAATCTCGCCCGCCGCGCACTTCGGTTGACTTCTCAAACAGATCGAGCTTGCGCTGCTCGGGCCAGTTTGAGCCCGTACTTACCCAACGTTCCAGCAGCAAAATCTCTTCGGCAGGCAACTTTTGTGAGACGCCTTTTTTTTCCGGCGGCATATCACCCGTCGTGACACGCTCTAGCAAATAACTTTCGTCCGGCGTGTCGGCCGTTACCACCGAGCCACTCTCACCGCCCTGTAGTAAGCCGGCTTTCGAAGCTAACGAGAGTCCACCCGAGGGATCACGCTCTTGATGGCACTCCAGGCATCGTCGAACCAGCAGCGGCGCAATCTCTTGCTCGAAATCAGGTGCGACTATTTCCTCAGCCGCTTGAACAACCAAGCAACCAACAAACCAAAACAAGATCGCTGTAAAAAGCCAAAGCGTAGCGATTCGTCTTTCTTGCATCACCTGCGTTTCCTGAGTCGGTTGCGTGAGTAACTACCTGACCGCCATTATAGGGCACCGCCCAGATTCGTGCAAAAATACACGTTATGGATGTCCCAAAAGCTAAATAGCTGACAAGTTCAGGGACTTTGATTGTGGGACGGCATTTGACACCGTGCAGTGGCCGTAAGTTCTTAGGGCATTGTTCCCGTGCAACTAGCCCCCAAAAACGTACGTTTTCGGGAATCGCTAAGTAGCGCCGGACGATGAAGCTGAGGCGGATTCGGAACTTCCGTATCTGATGGCGGCATGGCGTACTCACCATACTAACGGCCCCAACCAGTAGCAAAACCCAAAAATTGCAAGCGTGGGAATAGCGACGACCAACAATGCCAGTGACGCAAGTGTGTAGCAAAGTACTTGCTTGCCAGCAACCGGCTGCAATGAAGGTTCCGCGTTTGGATTGCGAATAGCCTGCCAAACGAGAGACATGGTTGACACGAAAAGCATCATTACAAGAAGTGCTTCGGGTTGCAGGATTGCTTCTCCGAGTGTACCGATATAGTTTCCCCAACTTGACCACCATGAACGCGGCAAAAACCAAAGGAAAAACGAGAGTAGCGAGCGTGGCGTTTCGTCTACGGCAAATTGACATAGCCGGATGTTGGCTTCAACGCCTGAAGCGATAGCTATCAAGTACACCGCTAGCTTCCCTTTTGCCGAAATGCTTGGCAGCTCGACCACCTTGTCACTGATTCCTTGGCGTTTGAATGCCAATTGTAAACCAAAAGTGGTTGCTAAGCCTATTAATAATACCGGCCAGGCAACTGTATCAGACCACATGCGTGAAGAACCGACGCTGGCGATGTCCGGACTGATGCGAGGAAACTCATAGTTGGCAAACCAATACACGTAAACTGCCGCACAAGATAACAATAATAAGAAGGTTGCTCTAATAACTATTCTTAACAAAGGTTGTTTCACAGTGACATCTAGCCATAGCAGCCCAGTTGCTAGGAGCATGCCTATCGCTGCGGCGGCGGACAACCAGAAAGTTCGAAATCCTTCCGCTGCATGATTCGGAAAGAATCCGGTTCGCTGCAATTCGATTGGACTTCTCATCTCTACCATATTAGTAGCGAAATGGGCCATCGCCACATGTTCAAAACGGACGGTAAATATAAAAATCGCGATACCTATCAAGCCAGTAAAAATAATTGAACCAGTAATGCAAGCTCTCGTCGCTGAAATGTTCTGTTGTTCTCGATTGACCAGCAGAATGCGTATCGCCGCTAGAATAGATATAGTGAGCATCAAGCTTGGCCACAGTTCGGGGTAGACCGTCCACTCTGTTCGTTGCACCTCTTCGATTACTCGCCTTCTCAATAACAACTGCAATATCAACAGCCCCGAAAGTAGCATCGTTAAGACTAGTCTTTGAAATAGAGCAATAATTAGAGCGGCTTTGGTCTCAGGCTCAGCCGAGCGCCATTGATGGCCCAAGAGAAGTACCTGCCTGACCAACTCACACACTAGCAGTACTACCCCACTACACAGTAGCCCTTGCAGCCAACGCATGTCCGCTTCCCACGTTTCCAAGTCTGGCAGAGGCGAGAGGCTTACTGCTAAGCCGACTGCTACGGCTGCTGTAATGATCAGCAAGCTGCCAATTGAAAACCTCAGAGCGTGACGTTTTTTGTTAACAGACATAAGATTGAAAGGGTCGATTGAAACTTGCCTTGGAAGTGTTCCATGCTCTAGGTTTATTCTATTCTAACGGAAAGAATTCCCCATGAGTTTTGTACAAGCAGTTTGCTTACAGAGCTACAACACCTACAAGATATGGGCTGGCTGTGCAAAAGCCAAGGAGTTTTGCCACGGGAAAACACTTTCTTACGCATGTGCAAAAGTGCGAAACCTTGGGAAGAAGAAAAAAACAGCCGATGGACACTGGTAAACGCAGACGGCCGCAAGGCCGCAAACAAAAAAAATGACAGGATTTACAGGATAAGCAGGATCAATTCCATACGCCATTATCCTGTTGATCCGGTAAATCCCGTCAAAAAACTTGCGCTTGCTACGCAAACTTTTACCTTTAGTAACACGGATATCAACACCACAAAAAAATATCTGCGTTTATCGGCGTCCATCGGCGGCTAATTTCCTTCGTCGGGAATCCTGCTTGCTGCTTCGCGAACTAGGCGTCGATTTGGGATTGGACTTAGGCGAGCGGCAGATGAGAATATACCAAAATCCATCAAGGCTGGGGACTAGGATTTGGGGGCTAGGGAGAGAGCAAAGGTCTTCATGGTCCAGACCCCTGAATCCTAGTCCCTAGCCCCCAGCCCCCAGCCCCTGGGTAAGTTAGTATAATCTCACCTGCCGCTCGCCTTAGTACGTGTTTTAGAATTCTCTCGAACAGTAAATCAGTAAATTGCACAAACTGAAAACGTTGGCTACGATTACTCAGGAAATGGCCGTTTTTTTGTGTTCTAGCTTTCAGCCCTCAGCGGTCAGCCAAAAATTGCGTGCAAACCCTGTCATGTCAGTCTGAAAGCTGGCGGCTGACAGCTTTTACTTTGAGTTATCAACATGAACGAAATACAGAAAACACGTTGGGGCATCCTCAGCACAGGCCATATCGCGGGAAGATTTGCCGAAGCCCTGAATCAATTGCCCGACGCAGAGCTGGCGGCGGTCGGTTCTCGTGACCAATCGACCGCTGATGCCTTCGCCGCCAAACATTGTGTGTCCCGCGCCCATGCTTCCTACGAATCTCTCGCGGCGGATCCCGATCTCGATGTGATCTACATCGGAACGCCCCACACGTTTCACTTGGAAAATGCCACCACTTGTTTACGGGCAGGCAAGGCGGTGCTTTGCGAGAAGGCACTTACCATCAACGCCGCAGAAGCCGTCGAGATGGTTCGTATTGCGAGGGAGAAGCAAGTTTTCCTGATGGAGGCGATGATTCCGCGGCATGTGCCGCTCATGAAGCAAGTGCTGGCCTGGGTTCGCACCGGACGCATTGGTGAGGTGAGAATGGTGAAGGCTTCGCGCTGCGCGCGAGGCGATTTTGCTCCACAGGCACGACAGATGAATCCAGCCCTTGGCGGTGGCAGCCTGCTTGACGTGGGGGTGTATGTGATTTCGTTCGCTTCGATGATTTTGGGAAAGTCCCCTATCGATGCGCTGGGGATGACGCACTTAGACTCGCTTGGTTCCGACGAACAGGGAGTCGCTTTGTTGAAATACGACCAGGGCGAAATTGCCAATCTCACTTTTTCCCTGCGAACTCACGCCGTCAGCGATGCCTACATCCTCGGCACCGAGGGATACATCAAAATTGACGATCCATTCCAGGTTCCGACGCGCGCAACTCTGTTCCTCGACAAAGAAGCCGTCGAGGTTCTCGAAGAACCGATCGTCGACGGCAACGCCTTGATCTATGAAGCCCAGGAGACCATGCGTTGTTTGCGAGCAGGAATGCTAGAGTCGCCCCTCATGCCGCTGGACGAATCGATCGAAATCATGCGAACGATGGATACTTTACGTCAACCCTGGGGATTGCGTTACAGCAACGATGGCTGAATCTCACGCGTCTCAGAAAATTTGGTTCTTCAGTGATTTTAATGGGTAGAGATGATAAAGGCAGTAATCCCCCTCCCCATTTTTATGGGGAGGGGTTAGGGGAGGGGATAGTCT
>JAADGD010000045.1:0-11481 GCA_013152515.1 Planctomycetota bacterium | reverse complement strand
CCCCTCCCTGCAAGGGAGGGGGATTCTTTGAACGAGTAGCCATTCGTTGCCACTAAAATCTCTGAAGAGCCGAAAATTTTGAGCAGCCGTATTCAAACTTCAATCGCGACACAGCAAAACACCGCATCTATTCTTGCGCAACATGAAAACACTACCTGGAATAGAGGACTGCCTTTCCAACGCCTGAATTAAACTAGCGGGCTATAAGTGGCCAAGACGTGCAGTTACAATGTCGAATAGACAATAACTGGAATTTACTAATGCCCTCTCAAACAACTATGATCATCACACATCGAATCGCAATTCTGACCGCGTCACTCGTGATACTCCTGGCCTTCCCGGCAAAAGCACCAGCGCAGGATGCAGAATCTTCCACAACGTCCAGCATCACACATGGTCCCTTTGTTGGGCACGTCACGCCGACTACGGCGAAAATTTGGGCACGCTGCAAAAATCTTGGCGAGCACTGCTGCACGCTCGAAGACACAAAAACAGGCGACCGAAAGATCGCCAAGACAACCGTCACTAAAGAGAACGACCGTTGCGCCGTTTGGGATTTCAAGGGTCTCTCTCCAAACCAAACGTATCGTTATACGATCGAACATGACGGAATAACTCTTGTCGAAGGCAATACGTACCAGATTCAAACAGCCCCGATCGAAGAGGCAACTTCAAAAGTGACGATTGCGTTTGGATCTTGTGCCCGCGAAGACGCCGGGACCGCCCGCACGTGGGCGCGACTTGTCCAATTGCAACCTGACGCGATGGTACTGCTAGGGGATACGCCTTACATCGACACGACCGACCTTGTTGTGCAGCGGAGACGCTACCGAGAATTCGCCGCTCAAGTAGAGATGGCTCGTCTTTTTCGCTCCGTGCCGATGTATGATACGTGGGACGATCACGACTTTGGACGTAACGATACTGACGGCCGCTTGCTAGGCAAGGAGCGTTCTCGCCGTGCGTTTATCGAGTACCACGCTAATCCTTCTTACGGCAATGGGCGAGAGGGCATTTACACCAGCTTCCGCCGAGGGGGACTCGAAGTATTTCTGCTCGATGCCCGCTATTTTGCTGGAGTCGAAGAGTCGCCTTTAGACAAGAACCAACGAACGCTGCTTGGGGAAGACCAATGGCAATGGCTGGAAAAGTCGCTGAAAGCGTCAACAGCACCCTTCAAAATTTTGGCTACCGGTATGATCTGGAACGGCGCTGTGAGGCCCGGAAAGCAGGATCACTGGATGACTTACCCACTCGAACGCGAGAAGCTGTTTCGGTTTCTCGGTCAGGAGGGCATCACCGGCGTCGTACTCGTCGGCGGCGATATCCATCGCACCCGCGTGGTGCGCCACGCCACGTCGGACGTTGTTGGCTACGATCTCATTGAGTTAATTACTTCCCCGATGCACGACGGCATTATCGAGGCCGCCAATGCCCCGCACCCAGGCCTTTTGTTCGACGCAGGCGAGCCCCATACATTCCTCCTGCTGACAGCCGATACCCAACGCACTCCGAACCGACTGGAATGTCAGTTTCAGAACGCCGCGGGAGACATCATGCACGAATTAAAAATCAAATCAAACGACTAGGCGGCACCGTAGTAGGTACGCTACATATACAAATTCAAGTAGCCATGTCATCGTTTAACGTCCAGCCGTAGACGCCGACATCAGGCGGTTGTCTATACAAAAGTTTTCGCCTCAACGGGCAACGCCGTGAAGGATTATTTGTAACCATTCACGGTGCTGAAAGAAGAAAAAGGAAAAGCCACAGATAAACCCAGCGCGGCATAGCCGCAACCAAAAAATCTCTCACAGAGACGCGGAGACACAGAGTCACAGAGGAAATAAGCAGTATCAAACAAGGAATTTCCAAGTAGGAAGTGAAAGCTGCGAAGACTTTTTCCTTGGACATTCCTTGTTCGATATTGGACAATCAGTTCCACTACTTCAAATGGCCTTCTATGCCGCTTCCATTAAATATCTCCGACAACCATTTGATCGATCGCTTCGGCCGACTTCATACCAACCTGCGCCTCAGCGTCACCGACCGCTGCAACATTCGCTGCTTTTATTGTATGCCTGCCGAGAATGTCGTCTTTCGGCCGCGCGAAGAGTTGCTCAGCTTCGAGGAAATCGAGCGTTTCGTACGCGTCGCCGCCGGTCTGGGCATCAACAAGCTACGTCTCACCGGTGGCGAACCACTCGTGCGCAGCGAACTACACAAGCTCATCGAGCGGTTAGCCAACATCCCCGGCATCGACGACATCGCCCTCACTACCAACGGCCTCTTACTTGCCGACCAAGCCGCAGTTCTTCAAACCGCCGGACTGCACCGCTTAAACATCAGCCTCGACACGCTCAACGAAGCAACGTTCGAACGAATCTCCCGCCGTACTGGCCTGCAAAAGGTTCTCGACGGCATCTTCGCCGCCCAGAAGGTTGGCTTCAAAAAAATCCGCCTCAACGCAATTGCCATCCGCGACCTCACCGAAAGCGAAATCATCCCACTCGCCGAGTTCGCCCGCTCGAACAACTTGGAACTACGTTTTATCGAATTCATGCCGCTCGACGCCGAGGGCAACTGGCAGCAAGACAAAGTCCTTACGGGACAGACGATTCGCGATATTCTGGAAGCTGCGTTTTGCCCTCTGGAGCCAGTGGAACGCCAAGAGGTCAGCCAACCTGCCGTTGATTTTAGGTTTGCCGACGGCATCGGTCGCATCGGTTTCATCAACCCTGTTAGCGAACCTTTTTGCGGCAATTGCAATCGGCTGCGACTGACGGCTGAGGGGCAGATTCGTAATTGCCTCTTTTCTGACGTCGATTGGGATGCGCGGGCGTTGTTGCGAGCCGAGACAAAAAGCGGGGCCAGCGATGCCGATCTGGGGCAATTGCTGCACGATTGTGTCAGCGCGAAGCAGCCAGCTCATGGCATTAGCGAAAACGATTTTCAAAAACCCAACCTCGCCATGTATCAAATTGGTGGATGACTCGTATGGATCGCCTCTATCTCGACAACGCCGCCACCAGTTGGCCCAAGCCCGACGTCGTTTACGACGCGGTCGACCGCTTCCAACGCCAGCTTGGTGCTTCCGCCGGACGTGGCCTCTACCATTCGGCCCAACAAGCCAGCCGTCTCGTCACCGAAACTCGCGCCGCCTGTGCGCGTCTGCTTGGCATCGCCGACACGCGACAACTTCTCTTTACCGCCAATGGCACCGCCGCGCTCAACCTCGCCATTCATGGCCTGCTCAGCCCCGGCGACCACGTCGTCACCACGGTCTGCGAGCACAACTCGATCCTACGACCTTTGCACTGGCAAGTCGAACAAAATAGTGTGCAGGTCACTCAAGTTGGATGCGACGCGGTAGGCTTTGTTGATCCCGCCGCGATTGCTGAAGCGATCTCGCCGAAAACACGATTGATCGCCGTCACGCACGCTTCCAATGTGACTGGGGCGATCCAACCTATCGCCGAGATCGCTCAAATCGCCCACGACGCCAACGCATTTATTTTGGTCGACGCTGCCCAAACGGCTGGCTGTGTGCCGGTAGATGTTGCTAAACTCGACATCGACCTGCTCGCCTGTGGCGGTCACAAAGGTTTGCTCGGCCCAACCGGCACTGGCTTGCTCTATCTGCGGCCTGAACTCAACGAACAGCTTCACACCCTCGTCCAAGGTGGTTCCGGCACCGACAGCCTTTCCCATACGCCTCCCGATCAACTTCCCGAAAAATACGAGGCAGGCAGTCTCAATACGCTCGCTCTGGCCGGATTGGGAGCCGCCGCAAAATATCTTGAACAACAAACCGTCGCTGCCGTCCAAGCACATCACAACGAACTCACCCGCCAACTCTTGGACGGCTTGGCGAAAATTCCCACTGCAACGGTTTTCGGCCCAACTGCCGACCAGCCACGCGTCGCCGTTGTGAGCTGCACCATCGACGGCTATGATCCGCAAGAGTTCGCCGCTGCGCTTGATGCTTCCTGCGGTATCGAATGTCGAGCCGGCCTACACTGTGCCCCGCGCATGCACACCGCACTAGGAACGGCGAACACCGGCGGCACCCTCCGCCTCAGCCCCGGCTGGTCGACCACTGCCGAAGATATCGGCACTGCTTTGGAGGCGATTGCGGCGCTAGCGTCGATGCCCGTTCATTAAACACTTTTATCCGAACCGCGCCCGTAAGGAAGGCGTTCAAGCAGGCTTCAAGCCCACACTCCGCTTCCTTACGGGCGCGGTTCGCCTGAAATAGTACACAAGTACGAAAATCAATATGGCCAAGAAAAAACCAACCGCCAGCCCTCAACCGCCAGCCACTCCCTGGTACGCCGACGGCCTGCGTTTCCAATGCACCGGCTGCGGCGACTGCTGCACTGGATCGCCCGGCTACGTCTGGGTCACGCAAAAAGAAATCGATGTCCTCGCCGAATTCCTTGATATTACTCCCGCCGCTTGCGAAAAAAAATACGTCCGCAACATCGGCATCCGTCGCAGCCTCGTTGAACTCCCCAAAAGCTACGACTGCATCTTCTTCGACGCCAAAACGCGTAAATGCGAAGTCTATGAAGCCCGCCCTCGCCAATGCAAAACCTGGCCCTTCTGGAAATCGAACGTCCGCAGCGAACAGACGTGGGGAGAAACCTGCGAAGCGTGTCCTGGCAGCGGCAAAGGAAAACTGTATCAGCTTGAGCATATCGAAGAGCAAGTGGCCGTAGTTTCGGTGTAAAGGTAGCGCGGCCTTTCGACCTTCTGGCAAGAACAGAGTTGGCGCTTTATGCCGGTTATCTCAAGTTTGCAGCCTCAACGAGCCGATCACCCCTTACAGCAGGTCTGTTGCTCGTCGGCTTAGCAAGGGCTAACGAAACAACCTCAGCTTCCCAATTGCCGCAATTTACGGCATTTTGGGGTACTCGATCTTTGATAACTGAACCTGTATGAAGCGACTTTTCCGGGGTCTAACGAGCTTGCTCGTAGGCTCCTTTGGATGGTCGGTTCCACAATGCTAAACTTGACACTAATGCTTACGCCAGTTACACTTGGAGCGAGAACGGCACCCTGCTACAACGGTCATTTGCGCTCGATTTTGAACCATGACTGTGGCTTGCCGATCCTTCTGATAGGGGACCTCGTCGTGACGAAAAAAGAAATCGTAAAGACCATTTCCGAGGAGATTGGGCTCACCCAGCTCAAGACCAAGGAAATTGTCCAAAAGACGTTCGACGCGATCGTCGACACGCTGGTCGAAAGCCCTGACAAGCGGATAGAGCTACGCAATTTCGGCGTTTTCGAAGTCAAAAAGCGGGCTGCCCGCAAGGCACGCAACCCACGCACTGGCGAAAAAGTCTTTGTTCCGGAGAAATTCGTGGTGACTTTCAAGCCCGGAAAAGAGATGGAAGAGCGTGTCCGCGAACTTGAACGCCAAGCCAACGCCGCCGCCGCCGAAAGCCACGCGGCCAACAACATCGCCCCGCCGAGTCCGCCGTCCAGTACGGCCCCGAGTCCCGCCGCGAGCGAAACCTTAGCCCCACCAACAACTTACGACGCCAGTACCGGTGCCGAGACCTAGTGCAGAGAGCAGAGAGCAGAGAGCCCGATTATTCTTCTGGCTCTCTGCTCTTAGCTCTCTGCCAATCTGCTCTCGACGCAGAGTCGTCGGCTCGCTACCCTTCGTCACCTTTTCTACCAGACGGTTCCCTACAAAACAGGCGCTTGAGCCTGGGGTTGCCGTTCAAAAGGTCTTTTCATTTGTGGGACGGGTGTCAGCGTGAACGCATGGGCGTTCACGGTAGGCACCCATTTTTTGAAGCAATCAGCCCTGTTACCGGGGGTGCTGCTTCGTTGCTCAAGGAGGAGCTACGCCAATGCGTAAATGGCTCTTAACACTCGTCACGGTCTGCTCGTTAGCCAGCAGCACAGGCTGCCTATTGCCGATGTACTCAGCCGATCCGGGCCGTCGTGCCCAGCAGCTGATCTACACGTCAGAAAACCTGCGCAGCTTACTCAACGAGTGGGAACGTATCTGGTTTCTCGATATGCCTTCGCACCTAACGCCATTCAGCACTCACGGCGGCATCATTTAGCCGATTGAGTCTTTACGGCTGGTTGCTATCGCTTTCCCCACATCGGTGAGCTGCGCTACCGGTTTGCGCCGGTAATTGCAAATTGGCCATTAACCATTGCAAATTTGAAATTGCCAATGGTTAATGGCCAATTTGCAATAAATACCGCATTTGTGCAGTGACTCTCGGACGTGTAAGTTGGACCCTTAGCAATGGCCTCTGCTGCCCCGTCCACAGTTTTTCCGGCATAATCGCTTGACGTCAGCAACCACGCACACGACCGTCGATCTCACCGTCCAACTCGGCCGGCTGACACTCGCCAATCCGGTGATGGTTGCCTCGGGCACGTTTGGCTATGCGCGCGAAATGGAGTCGCTCGTCGATCTCTCGCGACTCGGCGGCATCGTGCCGAAGACGATCACCCAAGAGCTTCGCAAAGGCAACGCCCCCTGGCGAACGGTCGAAACCGCCGCCGGGATGCTCAACTCGATCGGACTCGACAACGACGGGATCGACGCCTTTGTCGAGCACCATCTGCCCTACCTCGCTCAACAACAGACGGCCCTCGTCGTCAGCATTGCCGGTCGCACGCAAGACGAGTTCGTCGCGATGGCCGCCCAACTCTCTGGCGAAGCTGCTGTCAGCGCCATCGAACTCAACATTTCGTGCCCCAATGTCAGCGGCGGCGTCGACTTTGGTACCGACCCCGGCATGTGTGAGCGTCTGGTCGCTGCTTGCCGCCAGGCCTGTGGGCACCCAATCCTTGCCAAACTGACGCCCAACGTCACTAGCATCGCCGAAATGGCCGTTTCTGCTGCCGAGGGAGGCGCCGACGCCCTCTCGCTGATAAACACCTGTCAAGGCATGGCGATCGACTGGCGCAAGCGTCGACCAATGCTTGGCAATGTCATCGGCGGCCTTAGCGGGCCTGCGATCAAGCCGATTGCCCTCCGAGCCGTTTACCAAGCCTCCCAAGCAACCAAAACACCGATCATTGGCATCGGCGGCATCGCCACTCTCGACGATGTGATGGAATTTTTCGTCGCTGGGGCATCAGCGGTTCAACTCGGCACCGTAAACTTCTACAATCCAACAGCGTCGATGACGATTCTTGATGCACTGCCGGCGGCCATCGCAGAGTTGGGGGCAAGTCGCGTTCAAGAGATTGTCGGTACGCTAAAGACCTAAGAACGTGTTTTGGAATTTCAAAACACGTTCTGAGGCACGAGACTTCGGCGAGGCGTAGCTCGCCGGCTATTTTTCAATTTTCAATTTTCAATTTTCAATCTCATGCGTGTTCTCAGCGGAATCCAACCGACCGGCCGGCCTCACTGGGGCAACTATTTTGGCGCGATCACTCAGTACATCGCCCTGCAAGATGCCGAACAAGCCTTTTATTTTATTGCTAACTTGCATGCACTCACCACGGTGCGCGACAAAGAACTGCTTGCCCAATACACACTCGACTCAGCGATCGATCTGTTGGCGCTCGGCCTCGATCCCGATCAGGCGGTGCTGTTTGTCCAGTCCGACGTGCCCGAGGTGAGTGAACTCTGTTGGTTGCTGCTTACCGGCACGCCGATGGGTCTGCTCGAACGCTGCCACGCCTATAAAGACAAAAAGGCGAAGGGCCTGTCATCCGGCGCTGGGCTGTTTACCTACCCGGTCCTACAAGCCGCCGACATCTTGGCCTACGATTCCGACACGGTCCCCGTCGGCGAAGACCAAGTGCAGCACATCGAAGTCTGCCGCGACATCGCTGGCAGTTTTAATCATCAGTTCGGCGAGGTCTTCGTCCTCCCTAAATCAAAAGTCCTCGACAGCTCTGCCCGCGTTCCCGGCACCGATGGCGAAAAAATGTCGAAAAGCTATGACAACACGCTTGCCGTTTTCGAGGAATCCAAAGCGCAGAAAAAGCAGATCATGCGCATCGCGACCGACTCGCGCCCGATGGACCAGCCCAAAGACCCCGACGAAGACATCCTCTACCAGCTTTACTCGCTCGTCGCTTCCGAAGCCGAACGCGAAGAGATGGCCACGATGTACCGTCAAGGCGGTTTCGGCTACGGTGATGTGAAAAAATCGTTGGCCGCAGCCGCCGAGGCCTTCTTCGCCGAAGCCCGCGCCCAACGCGACGACTGGGCCTCTCGCCCCGAGGATGTCCGCGAAATTCTCAACACGGGTGCCGCCTTTGCGAGAAAAAAAGCGGGCGAAGTGCTACGACGTGCCCAAGAAGCTTGCGGCCTGAAAGGGTATTGAATGCAAATTGCAAAATGCAAAATGCAAAATCTCTCTGATAGCCGCGATCTTACAGATCGCCGGAATCCAACAATTTACAATTTGCATTTCCCAATGGCCATTTTGCAATGAACATTCTCGGTATCGGCACCGACATCATTGAATGCTTGCGGATCGCGCAAATGATCGAGCGTCACGGCGAGTTGTTCATCCGCCGCGTCTACACCGAACACGAAATTGGCTATTGTTCCACCAAAAAAGCCTCAACCCAACACTACGCCGGTCGCTGGGCAGCCAAAGAATCTGTCCTCAAAGTCCTCGGCACCGGCTGGAAACGGGGCATCAGTTGGCGCGACATCGAAGTCCGCAACAAGCCGAGCGGCGCCCCGACGATCACTCTCTACGCGGGGGCGCGCGACGTCGCCGAACAACTGGGAATCCAAAAACTGCACATCACTATTTCGCACTGCCGGAGCCACGCAACGGCATATGCCGTCGCTGAGGGAAATGCGTCGGAAGCGTAGCTGTTCACGAAATTACAGAGGGGAACCGTACACGCAAAAAGCAGGAACCTCCGAACGCTAGCATTTCTCCTGGCATTCGCTTTGACACAAAACAACGCAATCCGTACTCTTCTCGGTGTTTCCCCCAAACCTTGGAGAGCTGCCTGTTGTCTGCTAGAGCGCGTGTGTTGATTGTTGATGTCTCGCGGGAGTCCCGCGATATCTTGCGAACCTTGCTGGATCGCCAAGGGACGGAAACCCTTGAAACGGCCCAGTTCCAGTCGGCCAGTGCGATTGCCAAACGCGAACGGCCCGATTTGATCGTTTGCGATGCCGACAGCGACCGAAGCCCCGCCAAGGAAGCGACCCGCCAGCTAGCCCATCTGGCGTCCCGCAGTGCTATCCCAATCGTTGTACTCGGAACGGTTGAGCGTGATTTTAGGCCACTATCGGGTGGGAACTTGGTTCCGAAACCCTACCATTACGGGCCATTACTCCGTAAAATCGAGGAGCTGTTGGGAAACCGTGGTTAATGGCAATAATCCCTCTCCCCGTGGGGAGAGGTTAGGTGAGGGGCTGAATGGTTTTTTTATTCAAAGCCCTTCCCTAGCCCCTCCCTAAAAAGGAGGGGGATAGTTGGGTACCACGTGAGACAACGTCAGCCGCTTGCTTGAGCGTCCGTTGCCGATCCCACCCTTTTCACTTTCGGAGTTCGTAGGTTCGTGGCATCGTTGTTTGTCATTCGGGGACGTGATCAAGGCACGCGTTTCCAGTTGGAAGAAACGGTTCATACCGTCGGACGCACCCAAGGCAATTCGGTGCGTTTGCACGATACAGAGGTTTCGCGCTCACACGCAGAACTTATTCGCCGGGGCGATGCCTACATTCTTCGCGACCTGTCCAGCTCCAACGGCACTTTTGTCAATGGCCAACCAGCGACCGAGCAAGAGCTGGTCAGTGGCGATCAGTTGCAAGTTGGTCGCTCGTTGATTCTTTATACCGGCTTCTTGGAAGAATCCAGCGAAGACATCGCCGACAAAGTCGATATCGTTCCCCGTACAAACGACGACGATGCCTCGCAGATTGTCGCGGCACTCAGCCATTCTGAAGGCAGCGAATGGCTACTGCCCGAGGCAGACGATTCGTCGAGTCCGTGGATCGCTCGCGCTCGCAGCAATTTGCAGATCATGTATCGCACCGCCCTAGCGGTCAGCCATACGATGGACATCGACCAGTTGCTGGCGCGGATCATGGAGATGATTTTTGAATGGGTCGACGCCGATCGCGGTTGCATCATGCTCAAAGACATCGAAACCGACAAACTGGTGCCCAAAGTTCGGCGGCATCGACGAGGCGTGCGCAGCGACGAAAAGATCTCGATCAGCAAAACGATCTTAGACTATGTCGTCCAGCATAACGAAGGTGTCTTGACCAGCGACGCGCGCGACGACAAACGCTGGGATCCCGCCAAAAGCATCGTCAAGATGGGCGTGCGAGAAGCGATCTGTGTGCCGATGCAAGGCCGCTACCACGTCGTCGGCGTGATTTACATCGACACGTCGATTACACCACAACGGATGATGACCAACGACGGGAAAGCCAATCAGTTTACCGAAGAACACCTCCGGCTGATGATTGCCATCGCCCATCAGGCAGCGCTCGCCGTCGAAGATACTTCCTATTACAAAGCGATGGTGCAAGCCGAACGACTGGCGGCAGTAGGCCAAACGATCGCTTCGCTCTCGCACCACATCAAAAATATCCTCCAAGGGGTTCGTGGCGGTAGCTATCTGATCGAACTCGGCCTCGGCGATCTCGTTAAAGCCACTGATGCAGGAAGTGGCGAAGGAGAAACCGACGAAGGGGACATCGATAAAGAAAAGGCAAAGAAATCGGTCGACATGATCCGCAAAGGTTGGAAAATCGTCGAACGCAACCAAGACCGCATTTCGGCGCTGACGATGGATATGCTCACTTACAGCAAAGAACGTGAACCCGAGCCCGAACCGTCCGACTGGAATGCTGTCGCTGCCGAAGTGGTCCAGTTGCAACGTACTCGCGCCGAGGAGTTGGGCGTGAAAATCGTCTGGCACCCAGCCGTCGAAATGCCCACGCTGATGTTTGACCCCGAGGCGATCCATCGCGCGATGCTCAACGTCATGACCAACGCGATCGATGCCTGCGACGAGGTCGATCAGGGCCAAGTTACGGTACGAGCCGAATACTCTGCCGACGAAAAAGTGGCGAGACTCTTCGTCGAAGACAACGGCCCCGGTATCGCCCCCGACGAATTGGAAGTGATCTTTAACGTGTTCGTCTCTCGCAAAGGGGGCCGCGGCACAGGGCTAGGTCTGCCAGTCAGCCGAAAAATTCTCGAAGAACACGGCGGACAAATCTTGGTCGAAAGCCAACCCGGACAAGGCAGCCGCTTCACACTCGAACTCCCCAGCGGTCAACCGCCTGCCGAGCGCGAGGCAGATCCTAACATCAGCCAAACCCTGGCAGAATCCTCAAGCAGTTCGCTCTCCGATTCTTCTTCGTTGCATTAAGCGTAACCGCCACGGAAAAAAGAAAGAGCCGCCGTAGAATGCCGTGAAACACCGCACGACATAGCCGCAACCCGCAACCCGCAGAGTCGCAGAGACCTTGGCGCGGCCTCTGGCCGCAACCAAAAT
>JAADGD010000096.1 GCA_013152515.1 Planctomycetota bacterium | reverse complement strand
AGCCTACTCTTGCTCTGCACCGCTTTTTGTGTGTATTTCACCATTGGAAAGCTTGCTCCTCTCTTCGCTTTTGCAATTTTTTGCTTAGTCTCAGTACTAGCAGTACAAACGGCTGCAATGGGTTTGGTCCATATGGATTCCGCGAGCCGAGCCCGCGCAAGATATCTGCTCCCCTTCATCGCCTCAGTACTGATCGTCGTACTCGTCATTTGGATAGCAATGTTGAAAGCATAAATGTCGCGGGAGTCATCCAGTGGTAACATGCTAGCTAAGCGATTTTCCTGCCACTTTCCCTTCAGTCACCCTGACGATTGTGCCGAAGATACCGACAACGCGCTCGGACTGCGAAAGCGATCCGTGCTAGCGTTCCAAATTGAAAGGGGGGCCCCTTTCGTTTTGGAAAACTTGCCACCATGCGTGGACCACTCCTCAAAATTCTCGTCTGCTTGCCGCTCGTCGGCTTAACCGGGTGCTCGCTGGTCCTCCCAGAAATCTCGCATAAGCCGGTCATCCGCAACCCCTTTCCGCAGCTTAGTCGCATCGCGATTGCGCCCTTTTTCAATCACAGCGACGAATCGACTGTCGATGGCCGCGATTTTGCGATGGCTTATTTTTCTGAGTTACAAATGACGCCCGGCTTCGAGGTCGTGCCGATCGGCGTCGTGGAAGAAGCGATCATTGCCAATCAAATCAACTTGAGCGGTGCCGGCGAAGCGCGTCGGTTGGCGCAGTTGTTAGGCGTCGATGCTGTCGTCGTTGGCGCGGTCACCGACTATTCGCCCTACTATCCGCCGCGCTGCGGGTTGCGAGTCGAATGGTACACCGCTAATCCCGGATATCACGAAATCCCCGCCGGCTACGGTCTCCCTTGGAACACGCCTGCAGAAGAGTACATCCCTGACGGACTCGTTTACGAATCGCAAATGGCGCTCGCCCGTGCTCAAATGGCAACGCAAGCGCCCGACTGCGACTCTGGTTGCCAAACCTTGCCAGCGCCGCCGCGTCCCTTCTCTGAGAATTCTGGCACAGGCAATGGTGCCAGCAAGGCCGATCGTCGGCGCAATCCTTTTGCAGACGATGCGATTAAGCTGACACAAGCAACCGAAGAACTACCTCCGGGCCAACTCCTCGAACCCACACCTGCGACTTCTGACAGTACAGAGACCGATGACAGCAGTCCGAAAATTCCTACGAGCGAATCGATCGTTGCCAGCGAACCAATCGACACGACCGACACATTGCCACCCAATTGGCCGTGTGAAGATTGTTTTGTACCGCCATCACCGCAAGCATCGCGACCACCTTGCGTGCCGTATCACGGTCCTGTACTCAAGCACACGCGCGTCTACAGTGGCACAGACCCCGATTTTACGCAGGCTTTGCAAAATTATGCGTACTTCCGAGAGGACGCGCGGTTTGGCGGTTGGGAATCTTATCTCCAGCGCAGCGACGACTTCGTTCGCTTCTGCTGTCACATGCACATCTCCGAAATGCTGTCAGCGCGCGGCGGAAGTCGTAAAACGCAAGTGGTGTGGCGCTGGCCTGAGAACCGATAGGGGTAGTTAGAAACCGATCTCTCGCCGGAAGAGGTTTCGCCCTGGCCACGCCCCGCATGGATGCCCCAGCACTAGGTCTCCGTCGTCGCGGTCAACCGTACCAGCCCCCAGTTTCCAGGAAATTGGTGCCAAGGAACCGGCTCCTTGGCCGACAGGCTGCCCCGCCCATTAAAAAAATACTGCAAAAAGTACTGTCAAAAAGTGCTGCCGCACGGAGAGCTGCAACTGTGAATAACGATGACATCAATGTTCTAGCGCTGGTCAAAGGACGCGAGCGCTACATCTTTCTGTTCGACGACTCGCAGCGTGCCGATGCCCTCCGCACCCTGGGTCGTTTTGCCTCGAATACCGAGCTGAGCTTCAGTTGGTACGACGCCGCCGTCCTCAGCCAAAAGGTCCGCCAAGTCGGCCCCGTTAGCAAGTCGCTCGACCGTATCTCGCTCGGGCAACCAGAAGAGTAGCGAGTTACGAGTCGCGAGTCGCGAGTCGATTACTCGCACACCTTGTACTTGCGGCTCGCGACCCAAAACTCGTGACTCCCCATGCAACGTCAGCTCGCCAAATTCCTGCAACACCTGCACATCGAACGTGGCGCCTCGCCGCATACGCTCAAAAGCTATCGCGAAGACCTGGAAAGTTTTGCCGATTATCTGCGTGAAGAGGATGGCAGTTGTCCCGACCCGATGACGCTGACATCGCCCGAACTGCGCGGCTATCTTGCGGCGCTGCATGACGCGGGCTACGCCAAGACTTCGATTGCGCGAAAACTCGCTTCGCTCCGTAGCTTTTATCGGTTTGCTCAACGCGAAGATTGGATCGACAACAACCCGGCCAAGGCGCTGCGCAATCCTCGCAAGGCCCATAAGCTGCCACATTTTCTATCGACAAGCGAAATCGGTAAACTGCTTGGCGCGCCTTCAAGCAACAAAATAATGGGGCTTCGTGATCGGGCAATTCTGGAGACGCTCTACTCCGCCGGTTTGCGAGTGAGCGAATTGGTTGGCCTCAATGATGGCGATCTCGATTTTGAGCAGGGGATTGTCCGGGTGCGTGGGAAAGGGCGTAAGGAACGGATAGCGCCGCTTGGTTCTTATGCGTTGGCTGCTTTGCGAGTGTGGCTCGCTAAGCGACAAGTCGCGGAGAAAGAATCGACGGGGCGCGAGGCGCCGGTGTTTGTGAATCGTTTTGGTACACGTTTAACATCGCGCAGTGTGGGGCGGATGCTCGAAAAACATCTGAAAGTGGTCGGCCTCGATAGCCGCACGAGCCCGCATACTTTGCGGCATAGCTTCGCGACGCACTTGCTCGACAGCGGCGCTGACATCCGCAGCGTGCAAGAGCTACTTGGCCATAAAAGTCTTGTGACCACGCAAATCTACACGCACGTCAGCACGAGCAATCTACGCGCCGCCTACGAAAAAGCGCATCCTCGGGCAAGATAGCCGCAGAAAAACCTGTAACACTCAGCCCCGCAGCCCGCTTAACACGGTATCGAGCGACTCACGCCGCATAAAATGTCGCCGACGGCCGCAGTTTCTTGGATGAGCAGGCAATTCATCCGGCACTTGTCGTGTCGGCTGCGGGCCGTTCGGCGAATTTTTCATAAGAAACAAACGAAAAAGTTAGCGTCGGTGGCAACGCCGATCACTACAAATCACCCCAACCGCTACCATCCAACCAGCCCCTCCCGTACGGCCTCGCCAATTCTGTTGACTCGCCGCAACCTGCGACGTACATATTTAGCGACAGCCTTGGTGAAATCTCCCCACGGACACGATTTTCTTTCTCGTCCGTTTTTTGCCTGCCGGTTGTCGCTCACAACAAGAGCCTATCCCAGAACCCTCTTGGAAGCGTCCAGCGACCAGGAAAGCTTGAACAACTAAACGGTTTTGGGACGTGCAAAAAAACTACGCGACAGCTTGCGCTGGGGAGAAGAGGGCGATGCTCACACGATCTTTGCATGGATCACTACTGTTAGTCGACGACGACCGTCATTTGCTGGAATCGATGGCCGATTGGCTACGCGACCAAGGCCTCGCGGTCGACACTTCGACCGGCTACGGCGACGCACTCGAAAAGCTTCGCAACAAAAGCTACGAGATGCTGCTGGTCGATGTCCGTCTGCAAGATGGCGACGGGTTCGATTTGTTGGAGCAAGTGCGCCGCAACTATCCCGAGAGCCATGTCGTGCTGATGACGGGCTACGGCGACGCCGATGCGGCGGTCGAAGCCCTACGAGCCGGTGCGGCCGATTATCTGACCAAGCCGCTCATCGACGACGAACTGTTGATGACGATCGAACGTGCGTTTGCCCAGCGTGAAGTGATCGAAGAAAATGTACACCTCCGCAAAGAACTCGACAAGCAAAACGGGTTAAGCAACGTCGTCGGCCAAGACCCGCGGATGATCAAGGTCTTCGACATGGTCGAAAGCATTGCTGACACCAAGGCGACCATTTTGGTCACGGGCGAAAGTGGCACCGGCAAATCGATGATTGCCCGCGCGATCCATCGCAAAAGCGGCCGTGCCGCCAAACCCTTCATCGAAGTCGCCTGCGGTGCCTTGCCCGAAAATTTGCTCGAAAGCGAATTATTCGGCCATGTCGCCGGTGCCTTCACCGGTGCAACGGGTGACAAAACAGGAAAATTCATGCAAGCCGACGGCGGCACCATTTTTCTTGATGAAATTGGCACTGCCAGCCCAGCGATGCAAGTCAAACTGTTGCGAGTGCTGCAAGAACTCGAATTCGAGCAAGTCGGCGGCGACAAAACGCACAAGGTCGACGTACGAATCATCCTCGCGACGAATGAAAATCTAGCCGAGGCTGTGGCCGAGGGTCGTTTTCGCCAAGACCTGTACTACCGCGTCAACGTCATCAATGTCGAGCTACCTGCCTTGCGCCAGCGCCGCAGCGACATTCCGTTGCTAGCTCAAAGGTTTTTGCAAGACCTGCTCGAAGACACCAATCGTCCGATCGAAGGATTCAGCGAAGAGGCGTTAGCCGCTTTGGAAGGCTATACTTGGCCGGGCAACATTCGCGAGCTACAAAACGTCGTCGAGCGAGCGGTGCTGCTCGGCAAAGATAAAATCATCGCTGCTTGCGATCTGCCCCGCGACATTTCCGGCGGGCCGAGTATCAACCTGCCGCGAGTCGGCAGCATGACGCTGAAAGAAGCTCTCGAAGAGCCCGAGCGGCAGATCATTCGCGACGTACTCGAATCAAACAACTGGAACCGCAACGCCACAGCCGATTCATTAGGCGTCAATCGCACGACGCTCTACAAAAAAATGAAAAAACTAGGCCTCGAAGATGGCAAGTACGCTCAGCATTAGAGTGTAGCCAGTTGCCCCCAACACCGAACCGCGCCCGTGAGGAAGCGATCAATTCGGGTGGAAAACCCAACTGAACGCTTCCTAACGGGCGCGGTTCGGTAGGAGATGCGCAAACAAAAATGAGCCCCGGGTTTTTCAACCCGGGGCTCAACGCTGCCCTTATCAATCGATCCTCACCTACTTCTTGCGACGCGGCACTAGCAAACCGAAGCATGCTGCCAAGCCGGCGAGCAACAATGTCGAAGGCTCTGGCACAGCCGATGCGACTGCCGCCGCTGGCAGACCGCTGCCATTTTGCTGTTGCCAAGCGAGGAAGTCCGATCCATCCGAGTCGCCATCGGCGTCGGCGTCCGAACCTGGTCCTCCGTAGTCGCCTTCCCACTGGGCAAGATCGTCGCCGTCCACGTCGCCATCGTTGTCAAAGTCAGCGGAAAACGAGGGGACGCTGACAACTTCGAGCTGCACATTCGTCGGGTTGTAAATCACATCCCACATCAGACCTGGGTCAAGCACAGCAGCCGAAAAATCTAAGGCACTGAATACGCCATTCACACCAGCCGCAGCGGAAAGAATCGTGAAGGTATCACTCAACGTAGGGTTGAAGCCACCCAAGAGCGATAGCTCTAAGAAACCATCCAACTGCGCGAGGCCCGTGGCGGTCAGGCGATCGAATTCGTTCAGGCCAGTGCCTTCGAGTTCAATCTCCAGCAAACCTGCGGCTTCTTGCTGATAATCGAGAACGGTCGCTTGTCCAGGCGACGCTCCCAATGCGAGCCGACCTTCGTTTTGCACCAACACACCTACATTCGCACCGTCTTCGAGTGTGAGGACGTGACCCCCAGCGTTGAACAAAGCCCCACCGCCTACGAAAGTGGCTCCCACTTCCACAAACGATTGGCCATTTTCCAGGCGTAGCGTGTCGCCCAGTGTCGTCGTACTCGTATTCTCAAAAGTGCTAGACGCGGTCACTTGAATGATGGACGTCGCACCGGCGAGCACCTCGATGTCGCCACCAAAGTCGGTTGCCGTGCCCGAACGATAGGTTCCATTGCTGAGTCGTAGCATTGAGCCTGGATCGAATTCCAACTCAAAGCCGCTGGCAAAGACGGTACCGCTGTTCGCCTCAACCGTACCATTGAACAAAAACGAAGCATTGTCACGAAGTTCCAGCGTGCTGTTGCTAGCTCGCAAAGTTCCTGTGTTTGCAGAACCATCCCAATCATTCAAGTTATTTTCGACGACCAACGTGCCTCCGTTCGCCTGAATTAGCGAGTTGTTATTGACGCGCGCAATTACCGAACCACGCCCAACAATTCCGTTCACGCCATCGTTGGTGATTGTCGAGCCTTGGATGCGTCCTCGGTCGAGAACCACCGCCTGGGTCACGTTGGTATTCCACGGGTCGGTAACATGTAGCACCGCTGCGCCTCCCGAAGTGCCAATGGTGCCGATGTCTTGAATTCCACCGTTGACCATCAGCGTTCCAGCAGAGGCAATCAACTCAGCCGTCCCATCGCCATCGACTTGGGCATTGATGGTACCATTGCCGCGAAGTGCCCGACCGCTAGCAATTTGAAGCTCGCCAGGGCCGTTGATCGTGCCGCCACTAATTTCGTTCGTACTGCCAACAATTTGGCTACCACCATTCATGCGAAAATCCTCGGCAACATCGTTGATATTTAGTGTGCCGCCGTTGAGTTCGATGCGTGCATTCGAGGTGCCGTCGCCATTGATGTTCATCTGCGAACCGCTATTGAACACCAAAGCAGAACCACTGGCAGGAGCTTGCAAAAACGTGCTGCTAATGATATTGCCGTTGTAGACCAACCGACCGGCATTGTCGAAGACCACATCGCTGCCATCGTTGAGGCCGAGTGTGAGTCGCCCGGTGTCTGCGACAGTGATGGTCGCGTCGATACCGTCTCCAAAGTCATCAATGCTATCGGTGTTGATGACCAGCGCGGCACCGTTGTTGATCGTGGTGCTACCGTCGTCGATATCAACAGTAGATACATTCCATGTCGTGTCACTCAAGATCGTTGCCGTTCCTTTTTTCAGGACGCCACCCCCTGTGTAGCTACCACCAGCGTAGGTGGTCGTGGCTTGATTGAGTATGCTGCCCGCCTCGACGACCACATCGGCCGTGCCGCTGTAGGCACTATTCGCGTTGATTTGCAGGGTCGAATTGGCAGTAACGTTGATATCACCGTTGATGTTGAAGGTTTCGCCGTTGATGGTCGAAGTCGCTCCACCGGCGGCGTTGATCTCACCATTCGATTGGAGATTCCAGTCATTGTCAGCGGTGGTGACGTCCAACTCGCCGCCATTGATGTTGATTGTGTGATTAAAGTCTTCGTCGGCACCAACACCCAAATCGAGATCGAGGTTGCCGCCGGCGTTGATCGTCGTGACATTACCTGCCGAACCGGTTCCGTCGAGGTTGAAGTCGGGCGTGTCGATATTGACCGTCGAGTTGATCACGAGCGAAGCAGCACTACCATTCATATCGAAGTTGACACCACTTTGAATGGTCGCCCCACCATTAAAAATCATCGTACCCGAGTTTTCGATGGTACCACCCGAGGCAACCAACTGCGAATCGAGTTGCAACGAATCCCAGCTATCAAGAATGTTGATCGTGCCACCGCTCATCGTCCAATTGGCACCCGCGATGCGTGCCGCAGCACCAGGGTTGGGATCCTGGCCGGGGAGAATAAAGCCAAAGGCACTGGTGTTGACGTTGATGGTGCCGCTGTCCATCGCCCAAGCATCGGCGATGTCGATCGTCGAACCGGTGCTCAGATTCATCGTGCCACTCCAGGCATCGTTGCCCGTATCTACGTCGATGTCGAGTGTCTGGTTGCCGTTCACATTCATCACTGCTGTGATCGGAGCCGTCCCGTCCCAGTCGAAGCGAGCATTTGCGCTGGTAGCAGTAATTTGCAATGTGCCAGCAGCAGGAGTACCGCCGAGGAAAAATGGCGTGGTGTTAGCCGTGATGGTGCCGTCATTGCTGAGAAGCGTGGTTGCAGAACCAGGGTTGTTTTCCAGATCAATGCGCCCGGTACCAATGAGACTACCGCTAGAACCGATTTCAAACAAACCCGAGTCGACTTCCACAACCGCTGTGCCAGAATTGCTGGTCGAGTTGAGAATGAGACTGCCACCGTTGCTGACAGTGAGTGTATTCGTGTCGAGTCCATCAGGATCGCCGCCATAGATAATGATCGAACTACCAGCACCAGACACACTGGTGGCACCGTTGACAAGTAATTCAAAATCGTCGGACACGCCATTGGTCGTACTATTGACCACATCCGCACCGTTGGTGATGGTCAACGAGTTTATCGAGTAGGCTCGGTCAACGAGCGTACGGTCGTTCGCAGCATTGGCCAAGTTGCCGATGAAAACGTCCAGACCGTCCGGATCGCCATCGGGGCTCCAGTTGCCGTTGTTATCCCAAAGTTTGCTAGCGCTATTGCCAGCATCGTCCCAATTGACATGGGCGGCGAAGGCCAAAGGAACATTTCCTAGAGCAATCAGCGCCACCAAACCATAGGTAGCTATTTTCTTGAACATCACTAAATCTCCAAAATCGTTGTCGCGCAGGCCGGCGGCAACTAGGGCAGGAATACAGGCCGGCCTCGAATAGGGAGTGAGGTCAGGCGGGTCTTTAAGGCAAATCAGCAAAGATGCGGGAAACCCGACAGAAAATATTTTGAGGAAATACTTTCCAGAAATACTTTCCGGCCAAACTACTATTCCAAGCGGAGAATTCGAGCAGATGTTACAGCACCCGGGAGAAAATCAACGAGAAACGTCGGCACTTGTGCCGCCAATCGGGCCGTTATTCCCCAAGAAAATCGGCCGGAATCAGCGAAAACATCCACGCGTCCAGCGATTTTTCGCCATGAACGAGCCCGTTGCGGATAATGCCTTCGCGGGTAGCTTGCACTTTCTCAGCTACGCGCTGGCTCGCCCCGTTGCCCACGGCGACGACGATTTCCACACGTACCAATTCCAATTGATCGAAGGCAAACTGGGCGACTTTCAAGGTTGCCGAGGACGCAATACCACGACCGATGTGGCTCGATCGCACCCAATAGCCCAAATTCGCACAACGGTGCTTGGTGTTGATGTCGTTGAGACCGCACGTTCCCAAGCAGAGATTCTCGGTTTCATCCCAAATTACAAACGAATGCTCGCTGTCCGATGCGACCGTATCACGAACCCAAGTTTCTGTGTCGGCAAGGCGATAGTCGGCGCGGCACCACGGCATCCACTGGGCAAGCTCTTTATGTGACGCAACCGCTGCCTCGAACAGGTGCGGGATATCGCCTTCTGTCGGTGTGCGAAGGACGATCGTTGTCTCGTCAGGCAAGGTTGTTTTGAGATACATAGCTACGCAGACACAGCAGCAAAAGGTAGGTTCAGTCGCCCAAATTTCTTGAGGTCGGATCGACGTGACGCAAGTCCTCAGCCGCAAAGAAGTTCGCAATCGGCTGACCATTGTCGAGCAATTGATACCTCAGTCCACGAGCACGCTCATCCCAAAGCATCTCGCGAATCGTGCCTGTGCGCGGCTCATTTTTCCGCAACCGAGACAGCACCTCGACCCAGTCACCCAGTTCAAAACCTTCGCCATCGATTTCTTTCCACAACGTGCGTAAGACTCGCAATTTTACGCCACCGTAATAGAGTACGACAAACGGTCCTTCCTCGCCTTCACGACGAAAGACCCTCATGCTGGGAATCATCCGACGAGCCAACTCCACATCGTCCGGATGCAGCCAATCGTTGCCATCTTCGGGCCACCAAGGATAGTAGCCGTAGCGAGGTTCGACGTTAAGAGATATTTCGGGCATGAGGGCTTCCGCTGTGTCTCCCCGAGGACTCGCGTCCTAGGGTATTTAGATTTCAGCGGGAAGTGGTTCGACACCGGACATCGTCACCAAAGGCAAAATCATCGTTCGCATCTTGCCATCGTCGGCCCGGTACAGCGTATATGCGGCGATGTCGCTAACTACAACGAACTCGATACTGGGAACTTCGTATGACTCGCCGTCATTCATCAAGATCCGCACCGGCCCTTTTTTTGATCAGTGTCATCAATTTTTCGCGATCCATGTTTTTCTCCTCTAGCCATGCGGTGTGAGTACCCGCTATTACTTTACTCCAAAAACAACGCAAAGACCAGCATTTCAGGCCTGTTCGCACCTTATCGCAGCGAAAATCACTCTCTTGCGAGGACATTTTGCAACCTATAATTGAACACCCATCAGTCTCCCTACACAGACACCTCACATGAATCTCCACGACTTACTGGCCCATCATGGCATGGCATCCAATCCGTTTGCGGATGAAGATGCGCAGACCGATCCGGTCTTTCAGGACAGTTGTCGCGCTAGCACTTTCCACCCAAGTTGGGACAAAGTCTACGGCGACCCCAGCAACCCGGCGACCTCGATCGTCTTCGGCGAAAAGGGCGCTGGCAAGACCGCTCTACGATTGCAAATATCCGCGCAAATCGAGCAACACAATCACGACCACACTGATCGACGCGCGTTTGTCATCGAATACGACGACTTTAATCCTTTTCTCGACCGCTTCGCCGATCGGCTCAGCAGCCGCAAACAGCGCGATCCCGCCAAAGTCCTCAGCGAATGGAAACTGTGGGACCACATGGACGCGATCCTTTCGCTCGGCGTTACGAGCGTCGTCGACCGGCTGCTCGGTGCCTCGCAACCGAGCGGCTCCGCTGCCAATGCCCTGCCGGACGATGCCGTCAAACGCCTCGATCGTTTCCAGAAACGCGACCTGCTGCTACTCGCCGCCTGCTACGACAATTCGTTGACCGAAGCCTTTCAATCACGCTGGTATCGCTTGCGCCGCAAGCTCTGGTACATGCCGTGGCGAAGCTGGGGCATCCGTGGCATTGGTCTTGCCGTGAAGGCCGCCGTGTTGGCCTACGTTTTTTGGTGGAAAAAAGATTGGACGTTGATGCTGACTGTTTGGCCCTGGCTCATCCTCACGCTCGGTTGGGCACCGTGGTTGGCTCAAGTTTGGCGATGGTGGATGCAGGCTTTCAGCGTCTCGCGAAAATTGCGCTGCGTCACGCGCGATGTCAATCCATTGCGGCAAGTCTTCATGCAGTTCTCGGGCCGTGACATCAACGGACAGCCGCTACCCAACAAAGATCGCACCGACGACCGCTACGAGCTACTCTACAAATTCCAAGGCGTACTCAACGCGTGCGGATTCACCAGCATCGTCGTGCTGGTCGATCGCGTCGACGAGCCGCACCTCATCAACGGGTCGCTCGAAAACATGCGTGGACTGGTCTGGTCGATGCTCGACAACAAATTCCTCAAACAGCCTGGCCTCGGCCTAAAACTCTTGCTGCCGATCGAGCTGGCCGAGTTCGTCGAAGGCGAAAACCACGATTTTTATCAACGTGCCCGTCTCGACAAGCAAAACATGATTCCCTCGCTCCAGTGGACAGGCCAATCGCTTTACGACTTGGCGAATGCACGCGTCGCCGCGTGCGCAGGCGACAAACAAACTAGCGAGCAAACGCCGCAGCTTCGTGATCTGTTCGACCCCAGCATCGAAGACACACGTCTGATCGAAGCCTTCGCCTCGCTACGCGTCCCACGACAGCTCTTCAAATTTCTGTACCGTGTGCTGGTCGCCCACTGCCAAACGTACGTCGACACTGCCCCCCAATGGCAAATCGACGCCGCCACCTTTGAAGCTCAGCTAGCACTCTTCCAACGCGAGCAGCAAACCGGTGCTTGAGGTCGAAAGGGCTAGTAAACAGTATTGTCCTGCGACTGTGTCGCAAATTTACACCCTGAATTTCCGCAAAAAAGGTTCCCTCTATCTTGACGCCACTTCTTGGAAAGTGTACAATTGAACACTGTCGCTAATGACTGGTGAGTGCAGTCGTTTGATTTGCTTAACTTACTGGCCTTCACTTCTCCTCATGCAGAGCATAGTATTTATTACATCATGAGCTTTCATCCTTTTGACATTTCGAAAGCAGCACAAGCTGCTGCCGTGATCCTTCGGAGTCAGCTGAACCACTCGATAGGTCGTCTGCGACTCATGAAGTTGCTGTATATTGCGCATCGAAAGATGTTGGCAAAATATGGTCGACCTCTTTTTGAAGCGAATGTGGTCGCCATGAAGCACGGCCCTCTCCATAGTGAAGTGTACAGAGCAGTATCAATTAACGGCGCAGATGACCATGAGTGGGGCGACTTCTTCGAGAACAAAGGGACACAAGTTGTCAAATTGGTAAAAGATCCTGGGGCATCTCTACTGTCGGACGCTGAAGTGCAGTCGCTCAATGATGCTGTTGAAGAAATGAGCGGATACAACGACTGGGAAGTTGTCGATATTACCCACACGTTTCCTGAATGGGACAAGAACTATCCAGACCGCAAAGAGAACACTTCTCATCCGATTCCTATGGAAGACATCTTGAATGCAGTAGGTATGGGAGAACAGGCTGAAGAAATTCAGGCCGACCTAGAAGAGCAAGCTGAATTCAGGCGGCTTTTGCGATCATGAGCGAGTCCGCTTTTCCTTTTAGTGCTGGGGATTGCTTCAAATATATTCAGAAGCGGGAGCCTCACCTGTGGGTGGTAATCTCTGATCCTGAAAGGGACAGCAACGTCCTAATCGTTAATCTGACTACCTTCAGGCACCACAAAGACGACACTTGCATTCTTAATCAGGGTGATCACCCTTTCGTACAGCATGAGACTTGTATCAACTATGCGTGTGGAGAAGTCCCTACCGGAGGGCACTTAGCTGACCTTCTGAATCGAGAAAGAATTAAATTGCAGGATCGCATGTCTCCCGACATCTTAAAGCGTATTCAGGATGGAGCTTTAACGACTCCCCATATACCGGCAAGGCATCGACGCCTTTTGATTCGCCAGCTTGTCCCGCCATTGTCAGAAGACTAACCGCCGTAAATTGCATTCCCCCTCTCATCACTTGCGGTTTCGCCCGCACTATCTACCACCCCCTCAAACCGGTAGAATCAACCGCGAGCCTATGGAAACAGTCGTCACAGCCAGGTCGACGGCGGCTAGCGAGTTGCACGATCTGGCTACCCAACTCGAACGGCAGAGTGGCTTCGCCCAAGTGCTAAAGAGCCTCGCCGCCGGCGATGGCGGCACCTTGGGCGGCGTCTGGGGTTCATCCTGCGCGCTCGCCTCCGCCGCTTTGCAGCGTTCTTGCCCCGGCCCGCTTGTCGTCGTCCTGCCCCACGCCCGCGACATCGACAGCTTTTGCGACGACCTCGCCCTTTTTACCGAAACCCCCACCGCACAATTCCCCGCCTGGGAAAGCGACGCCGGCGAACGCGTCTTCCACGACGAAATCTACGGCCAACGCCTTCGCGTACTAAAAAGGTGTCAGGAACCTTTTACGGTACAGGAGCCCCCCCCGGCAAGCGTCGCTGCAAAAAAGGTTCCTGACACCTTTTTAATTGTCACGGCAATTCAGAGCTTGATGCAGCCGGTGCCGAGCGCGGACGACCTGACGGCGGCGACGCGCACGATTGCCGTCGGCGACACACTCGATACCGACGCATTCACTCGTTGGCTGGCCGAGCAAGGTTGCGCCAGCACGACCGCCATCGAACTGCCCGGCGAGTTTTCGTTGCGTGGCGGCATCCTCGATATTTTTTCGCCGGAGGCAGA
>JAADGD010000112.1 GCA_013152515.1 Planctomycetota bacterium | reverse complement strand
CACCCAGCAAGTGGCTCGGCAAACATGAAGATGTTCGCCACACCAGCGCGCTTGTATTCATAATCCACTCGCCTGGGGTGATCTTTCGTCGCTTCGATCGGACATTGGACCTCTTCAACCAATTGAACCGGTTGCTCGTCCATGCACAGAACGGGTCTATTGGCGTCGTAGGGCCGGGAATAAACTTCCAACACGTCCTCCATGTGAGCCACAAATTCGGCGTCCGCTTTCGGAGGAATCACCCAGTACTGGATCGCTCGCTTGGTGCCCATGCCGTTTTTTTTAGCGTACGACGCACGGTTTGGTAACTCACCGAGTCGACGATCTCCAGTTCCACTACTTTTCGGGCAAGCAAACGCAGCGTCCATTTGCCGTAGCCCGCCGGAGGGGGGCTCAGTCGCAGGGCAATGAT
The DNA here is from genome assembly GCA_013152515.1 of Planctomycetota bacterium. Classification (GTDB taxonomy): domain Bacteria; phylum Planctomycetota; class Planctomycetia; order Pirellulales; family Lacipirellulaceae; genus Bythopirellula. The sequence goes on along the minus strand of JAADGD010000112.1, from coordinate 2,600 downwards.
CTTCGCCTCTTGCTCGCCATCCAGCAGCTTCGGAGTCGGCGGCGTCTGTCGCTTCTTGCCATTCAGCGCAACATCGAATCCCTGTTCCACGAACCTCTGTCGCACATTCTCGACCGTCTTCGTCCGGCAATCCAACGCTTCGGCAATCTTGGCATCGGTCCAGCCCGGCCCGCCAACATCCGCTTTCAGAAGAATACTGGCCCGTTTGACTTTCTGGCTCGTGCCTTTGAGTTTTTTCACGACTTCCCGCAGTGTGGACCGCTCGTCCTCGGTCAATTCAACGATATACTTCTTCTGGAGACCTCCTTGTCGAAAAGTGCCGACCGAAGTCTCCCAGAAACTCGCGATACCGCCAACCCTAATTTTTAGCCGTCACAAAGCACTAGACTTGATTTTACTAGCACTGTCCAGATGCTGTCAGCCGCGCCGATCAAATCGCGACGAGCGAACAGAGGGACATGCAGTTTTCGGGACGCGAGCGGCCTCTTGGGGAGCATTCATAAATGAACGATTACCTTCCTGTGGCCGTGTCTCTGATTCGCGAGAATGAGTTCCGCGGCTTCTGGGCAGCCCGTTGGTCGCCGTCGCTGTTCGGGGCGCTCCTTGCTTGGTCGGCGGCCTGTCTGAGTGCTGAACCTCGCTGGCCGGCGGCGTATTCCCGCCAACCGATTCCAAGCGTGCTTTTCGTACCAACCCCGCGCGATGTCATTCCCGACATGCTGGAATTGGCCCGCGTACGAAAAGACGACATTCTCTACGATTTGGGTTGCGGTGACGGCCGCGTGCTGATCGAGGCGGCCAAACGATACAGATGCCGGGCCGTGGGAGTCGACATCGATCCGAGACGCGTATGGGAATCGCGCCAGAACGTGCGAAGAACTGGTGTCTCCCACTTGGTTCACATCGAGCGTGGCGACTTGCTCGAGTTCGACTTGCGGTCAGCAACCGTCATTACTCTTTACCTGACACCGAGACTCAACTCGCGATTAGCCCCGCGACTGAAGCAGTTGAAACCCGGTTCCAGGATCGTGTCCCACCAATTCCCAATTCCCGGTGTAGTCCCAAGAAAAACTCTGCGTCTTGTCTCCAAAGAGGACGGGCATCGGCACGTTCTATTTCTTTACGTGACGCCGCTGCAAGGGCGAACGGTCAGTGTGCCGAGCACGGGCATGGAGACAAGTCAATAGACTCAGCGTCGGCAACGAAGATCTTGTGGCACGCGTTGCGTCCCTCATTCAAGCGCACAAAGAATCGCGCGCCTTTCCCTTGTCGCGGAGCGACTTCGCGTTCCAACCGGGATCGCATGTTTGCCACGCGGCGAGACACATCATGCAAGCAGGCTACCGCGCCAAATCTGGCTGAGTGACGCGCACGGCCGCCCCTGCCTGCCCGGAACTGCGCAGCGTTCCCATCAGCCCAAGCCCGATCTGCCCGTCAGATTTCTTTGCTCATGCCCGGGATCGGGGCTGGGTAGATGCCGTCGGGGCCTTCGACGATGGGGGCGGAGGAGTCGAAGGTCAGATGGTCGATGTCCTTCACATATTGGAAGTTCGACTTCTCCGCCTGCTCGATCGTCACAAACTTACCCGTGTGAGCGGCCATGCGTCCCATCAAAGCGACCAGGTTCGCTTTCGCCGCTCGTCGAGCCTCGTTGTGCGGTTTGTCCTGCCGGATGGCATCCAGCAAAACCTGCCACTCCGCGTGGTACGGATTGCGATCCTTTTCCGGATACCGCCACACAAGTTGGTCGTCGGTCATCTGCTGGCTTTTGTAAATCCGCGGCTTGGGATCGGCGAGACTACTCATGATGATAGCCGAACCCTTCGTGCCGTGGGCGTAGTCTGAATAGGTTTGCCAGCAGTTGATCATGTGGCGCGAGTAGGCGAACAACTTGGCTCCGTCGGGGAATGTGAATTCCACGGCGTAATGGTCCAGCAAGTTTCCCGTCTGAGGATAACAGCGGCCGGCCATCCCCTGAGCGTCTACCGGCCAATCCCCTTTGGTCCAGCAGGCCACGTCGATGTTGTGGCAATGCCAATCAATGAAAAAGCCGCTGCAGACCCAGTTGAACCTTGCCCCGTACCGCAGTTGAAATTCGACCTGCCTCATGCCTTCCGGCCGTTTCGGGCAGTAGACGGGCCCATGGACACGGTAGATCCGGAGCGTGTGCAGCTCGCCGATCGCTCCGTCGTGAATCCGCTTGATGACTTCCTGCCGGGCGACCGAGTGCCGCCACATGAACCCGACGGCCACTTTCAGCCCCTTCTTTTCCGACAGCTCTGCGGCGGCCATCAACCGGCGGTTGGCCGGTGCGTCCACGGCAAAGGACTTTTCCATGAAGACGTTGACGCCCTTCTTCACCGCGTACTCGAAGTGGACCGGACGAAACGCCGCGTGCGTGGTCAGCATGACTACGTCGCCCGGCCGCAGGCAATCGATGGCCTTGCGGTAGGCGTCGAAGCCGATGAATTGGCGTTCGGGAGGCACGTCGATCTTGTCGGCATATCGCTGCTTCAATCGTTTCAGGCTGTTCTGAAGCCGATCGGAAAAGACGTCGGCCATGGCGTACAACTGAACCGGACCGCCTTTCGTCGAGAAGG
>JAADGD010000105.1 GCA_013152515.1 Planctomycetota bacterium | reverse complement strand
AAGGAAGCGTTCCAACAGGCTTCAAACTCGATGGACGCTTCCTTACGGGCGCGGTTCGGTTTTTGCAATGTGTCGCAATTGAAGTTAGAATGTGGCTGCCTAAAAAGGGGCGCCTGAGAGACTTTTGGGTACGAAGACTAACGAGGTTTGCAAAGAATACGAGCAGGTGCATCCCGAGCTCGATTCGGGAATGAGCAGCAGTCCGTTGGCTGGAATGATATTCAAGTAGCAGCCAGGGCGGGTCGTGCGCGTGAGCGGAGTTCCTTCTGTCGAAGGGACGTTAAGCGGATACATGCGCGGGTTGCTGCCACGTCCGTACAAGTAGTTGGAAGACCCTGTCAGCCCTCCGCAACCGTGCCCACCTCGGTAAAGGTGGTAACCGATTTTTTCGCCCGTGGCGAGGTCAAATCCGTAGGGTCGCAGATAGACTTTGTCTCCCACGACCACGGGATGCTGCCACTGTTCGCCGTGGCTTCCTTCGCGTCCGGTCGGCTCGGTTCCCCGGATATTCGTGGCGACGAATCGAGTTTGCCAACGCGGCTTGCCCGTCGAACAGTCGAAAGTGTCTAGGCCATAGTAGACGGTCTCTCCTTCGTTGTACGATCCCGTGACTAGTACGGCATCGCCGGCAACGACCAGAAACATGATGTGTTGGTGAGGCAGTTGGACAGCGCGTTCCCAAACCTTTTTTCCGGTCTTTAAGTCGAGTGCTACCAGTAGCGTTGGACCTTTGCAAAAGTCGTCGATCCGCACTCGGCCATCCTCGTCGGAAACGATTTCGGGGCGACGGCTTTCGGCAAAATAGATGCGACCTTGGCCGATGGCGATCGCGCTGTGCATGATCGCACCATTCTCGTAGGTCCAAAGCGTTTTGCCCGTGTGCCGGTCGACGGAAAAAACCGAATTGCCCGTCACGACAGGACGAAAATCGCCTTCCAAGAAGCTTGCCCCGCCAGTCCATGTTTTTACGAACGACGCGGTCGGCTTTACACCGGTTGCGAACAACTGATCTCCCGTGCAGTTCAGGTATCCCCAATGGCGAGGCTCTCCTTCGTTGGTCTTCGGCAGGCGGATCACAGCGCTGCGCTGCCCCGTGACCGCATCGATAGACCAACATTCGTCCTCGGCAGCGATGTAGAGGTTTTCGCCTTCGATCAGCATTTGCCCACTGTTTTTCATCGCCCCCACTCGTCGAGAATTCGGGACGTCGGTCTCCCAAAGCCGGGTTCCGTTGAACGCGTCAACCGCGATCACCGCATCGTCTGCCGGCACAAAAATCCGTCCATCCTTGGCCAATGGCGACATCGGCCGATGATGGCGGTCGATGATGCGACGGGGGCCCGGCGCGCCGAACCATTGCAAAGTCGTCGGCCCTTGAATTTTGTCGTTGCTACAAGCCGTATGTTCGGCGTTGGCGTAAAGTTGAGTCCACTCGCCACCGCCCGGTAGGGGCTGACGGCGGAGCATTGCCCAAAGGCCCTCGGATTTTTCGGGCAGGGCGACCTTGTGCGATTCGATCGACCACTGTCCTGCTTTCGATTGGCCAGCTTTCGACGAGGCGGTCCACTTTTTGAGCTTGTCAGCGGTAATTTTAACGGATGTCTTGCGAGCAGCTTGGCCCTGCCCGATCATGGCCAATCCGCCTCCGGGGCGCAGCAGACGCACGACTTCTTCTGACGAATCGGGAAGCTCACCTGTGAGTAACGCCCGATCCGAAACCACTAGATTTGCGAAGAAGCTTCCATAGGGAAGAGAGGAAGACGTCTGGTGGTGGATGGTCACTCGATCACCATAGATTCCCGCAGTAGTCAACATACGTCGCGCGGTCTCTACGTTTTTGATGTCTGTATCAACGCCGAGGATTTGTAGTTCCGTTCTTTTCGCAAGTTCATAGGCGAGCCGGCCTTCACCGCAATCTAGTACCAAGCAATAGCCACGACGAGCGACGGATGCGTCTGGCCACATCGCCTTGACTATTTGATCGGCTGCCTCGGCATAAATGGCCGTTGTGTCATCCTCTGGGTACGGCTGTGGGGTCGACTTGACGATGTGTGGCCGTTCGACTTCGGTGGGGCTGAAGCAATGGATCGTCCCCCGATCGGTACTGACGTAAAGAGAACCGTCGGCAATGCACATGCCGTGCGCCTTTCCGTCGACGTCGGCCTTCCACAGCTCAACTCCATCGGCTGCGCCTATCGCTACGACTTGGCCATCGCCACCAGCAAACAGGACCTCGCCGGAGAGTACCAGCGAATAGGGCAACCTGCTTTTCTCACGCCAATGAATACAGGCCTGCATTCCTTCGGTTAGCTTTTTAACCAAACGGTCGAGCGATTTGATTTTGCCTCCTAGTTTGGCACGCTGCTTGCCTGTCGCAGATTTCCCTAGCTTTCTCAATTCTTTGGTCAACTCGTAGCGACGCTCGCGAGCTGTGTTCAGCCTCGAGGCAAGCTTCGTATAGCGGGACCACTGTAGTGCCGTGATGCTGTCTTTGCTTTGCATGATGGCCCGGTCTTGGGAAACCAGCAGTCGCAGGCCTTGGAATGCCAACATAGGATCTTTCGCGTTTTCGCCTTCCTTGCTCACGTCAGACACTCTGAGCATGTCCCCTGTCCGGTTGTCGCCGCTCACCAGAGCATCGCCGAGGAGTAAGGCATAGGAGCCTCCTTCTCCGCCCACGCTCCCAAGGAATCTACCGTCAGAACGAGCGAAAATCGACGGACTCGTCCGTCCCGTGGGCACATAAAGCTTGCTCTCAGAGGCGAGCAAGTATCCTTGAGGCGAAAGATTGCCCGTCTGCTCATGCCACAGAAACTCCCCCGTTTCGGCGTCGATCGCGCACCGGTAAACTCCCTGGGCCGGCAGCATCCCCGCACAACAATAGACTACGCCATCGTCGACGAGCACACCTGTTCTGACCGGGAACAAAGAGATCATACGTCCGTTTCCTGGAATCCGGTGGTCGTGCGGAGCGATGCGCCGCTTCCAGAGGAGCTTGCCATCAGAGGCAGCTAAAGAATACACACAGCCATCATCAGAACCAAAATAGACTTTGTCGTCCGCAATGGACGGTGCGAGCCGAACAGGACCCTCGGTCTGGAACGTCCAGCGAACCTCGCCGCTACGCGAGTCGAGCGCATAAACGCGATCGTCCGCCGAGGAACCGAAATAGAGCGTCTTCCCTGCAACAACCGGATGAAAAGCCCGATCATAAGTTACACGCGGCTCAAGCTTCATCAGCTTGTGCCAGTAGTCCTGTCCCGCCGGTGCCGGCCAAGCGGGACTTGGCGCATGGGCGGCGAGGTGTGTCCACTTCTCGTAGAGAGGTGTGCCAAGGGTCTCTGAACTGATACCACTACGAGCATGGTCGTGCTGGTAGGTCGGCCAGTCGTCAGCAGCGACGACCGAAACGAAAAATAGTTGGCAATAAACCAAACTGTGAAAAAACTCGCGGATGTTCATGCTTGCAAGCTCTCAAGAATTAGTCAAATGAAAACGTACGACTGCGGCACCGTGATATTGAGCGTCTGGCGCCGGCACCCTCGAAGACTTGAAGATCTATCCAACGGTGTCGCTATCGTTGCTAAGATAGTATGGTACAGCACCTACCAAGACAAAGCAAATTGCGATGGGCTCCTCATCAGGAGGACTGCAAAGTCAAAAGGAAACTAAATTAACCGCCAAGAACGCCAAGGAAATGCTGGCAATGGACATTTCCTAGGGGTTTTTCTTGGCGCTCTTGGCGTCCTTGGCGGTTTTCTTTATTCATTCAGAGCGACTTTGCAGTCCTCCTACGAATCCTTCGAGAACGCTGGCATGTTACACGCTTGTTTGAGTATGATATTAGGGGCGAGCCATGATGACTAGAGGTCACATGGAGGGATCGCCCAAGTACCAATTCAAGGGTTCCTGCGATGTTTTTTTTGAAGACTCGTTTCCTCAGCCACATGCTACCCGTCTGTTTCCTATTGGTTTTCACGACGGGGGCTTACGCATGCAGTGTGCCCGTGTTTCGATATGCACTTGAACACTGGCATCCCGATCCTTATCGGGCGGTGATTCTGCATCGAGGAACACTTTCGGAAGAGGACGAAAAGCTGGTAGCCAAGCTGGAAGCGATGCCTACCGATCCAAACACTTCTGCGAATATGATCGTCCGCCGTGTGGATGTTGAGCAGGACGAGGAATCACCCGATTTAACAGAGCTGCTGGGGCCAGATTATCGAGAGTCTCTCGAATCGCCCGAAATCGCTCTGCTATATCCGCAAGGGAGTCTAAGCGGCCCCTTAGCGTGGCGCGGCCGACTGACGGCCGAGAACGTCGACGCCTTAGTCCGTTCGCCTGCGAGAAGTCAGATCACGGATTGGATTCTCGCAGGGGAGTCTGCCGTTTGGGTGCTGGTCGGCGCAGGAGATGCCGTGGCAGACAAGTTGGCAGAAGAGACACTGCGAACGCAACTCGACCTCTTAGAAAATGAACTGAAGCTGCGTGACATGGAGATCATTGAGGCCGAGAGCCAGTTCGGCAAAGAGACGAAGGTCGAACTGCGGCTCGGCTTAAAACTGCTTGTACTTGATCGTACGGATCCGAAGGAAAAAATCTTCGCAGCTATGTTGCTTCGATCCGAAGAAAATCTGGAAGAGCTAGGGCAGCCGGTTGCGATCCCCGTCTATGGGCGAGGACGTGCTTTCCTGGCGCTCGCTGGCAAGGGAATCAAACGCCGCAATATCGAAGAGAGCTGCCGCTTTTTAATTGGCGATTGTTCGTGTGAAGTCAAACGGCAAAATCCTGGCGTCGATCTGCTCTTCGCGCTCAATTGGGACGAACAGGTCGTTGGTAGCGCAGGTGTCGATCCCACTTTACCCGATCTTGTGGGCATAGGTCTTTACTCGGAAGTTTCGCTTGATGAACCAAGCAGCGAACCAAACAGCGATCCAGCGAATCCCCAAACGGAAGAAAGCGATAAGAACCCAACGATCGACACGCAACAGGACAAGACGCCTCCAGTGACGCTTCATGTCGCACGGGAATCCGCCGAGACACCAGACTCCTTTTCAACAGCCGACGAAACAGCGTCGGGGTCGAGTTCGTTTGGCCAGCGTCTGACACTTTGGCTTGCGCTGCTAATCGCCCTGGGTGTCGTGTTTGCGGCGATCGCAACCGTCCGACTGCGGCTGTAGACGGACCGACAGCTCGCTCCTTTGACTATCGAAAAACTCCTACCATTATCTAGGCGATGAATGTACCGCAACTAATCTGGCTAGAGATCCTCTATCGCAAGCTGAGTTTCGCGCAAGCGTTGGCTGTGTTGGTGGTCGCTGTTGCGGTTTCCGTCAGCACGGTCTTGGTCGTTCGCAGCCATCAACTCAAAGCCGAAGCCCATGTTGCCCAACTCAATGACGAGATTCGCAAGATCACCAAAAACATGGGTTTCAATATCGACATTTTACCGAAAGAAGTGAATCTGTCCGATCTCTACGCCAACGACTTTGGCGAAGCGACGATGCCGTTTGACCTCGTCAAGCGACTTGCTGACAGTCGCGAGATTGTGACGATCAACCACTTGCGCCCCTCGCTAATCCGCAAAGTCCGCTGGCGCGAGCACGACCGGGACGTGATTCTCATGGGTGTCTCTGCGGTCGTGCCTTGGACGCATCGCAAGAACCCCAAAAAACCGCTCGAGCCTGCCGTTCCGGAAGGAAAGATCATCGTTGGAGCAGTCCTTGCCGAGCAGCTAAACTTGAAAGCAGGACAGGAAGTCGTGTTCCGAGGTGAAAAGCTTATTCTCGAAAAGGTCTACCCCTCTCGCGGTAGCAGCGACGATATCACGGTGTGGATCGATTTGGCCAAGGCACAAGAAATGCTCCAATTGCCAGGACGCATCAATATGATTCAAGCGCTGGAATGCAACTGCGCGTCGATCGATCGGTTGGGCGAAGTCCGCGCGGAAATTGCCGGCGTGCTAGGGGGCGACGTGCAGGTGATCGAACGCTCGTCCATCGCGCTTGCCCGCGCCGAGGCCCGCGAAAAAGTCAAAGCCCAGGGTGCTGCTTCGCTTGACCAGATGCAGCAGCACGCGACTAAGCAAACAGTACTGCTGGCGGTTGCTGTGAGCGCAATCATCGGTCTCTTGATGTTCATCAACGCTCGACAACGTCGCTACGAAATTGGTATCTTGCGAGCCATTGGTGCCTCAACACGACAGATCATTCTTTTGTTCGTGGGGAAGGGACTACTTTTGGGATTCACTGGGGCCATCCTCGGGTGTCTCGCCGGTTTTGCGATGGGACTGCGAGCGACGGCGAATCTCGCCGCCGAGTCGCAGATTCAACTCTCGGCGGGCGATTTGTTTGTGCCCGAACTGGTAGCCGTGGTGATGGTCGCTACGATATTTTTGACCGCATTAGCGAGTTGGATTCCTGCTGTAACTGCTGCCACGCAAGACCCTGCGGTCGTATTGAGTCAAGAATAAATAAATGAATCTCGATCTCACAAAAATCACGCTAAACTACCAGCGCGGCGAGCATGTCGTCAGGGCTGTGCATGACGTGTCGTTGACCGTTGCTGCTGGTGAATTCGTGGCGATTCAAGGATCGAGCGGCGCTGGCAAATCCTCGTTACTGCTCGTCGCTGGCGGGCTGCTTCGTCCGACTGAAGGTCAGGTGAAGATCGAGGGTCAGGATCTGTACGAGCAGCCAAGTGAGCAACGCGCGGCATTTCGGGCCAAGCACATTGGCATCATCTTCCAACGCTTTCATCTTTTGCCCTATCTCTCTGTCCGTCAAAATATCTTAACGCCGACGCTTGCTGTCTCGCTGCCCGATGCCGAAGTGCGGGCGGAACAATTGATCGCTAAATTTGGCCTGGAACATCGTAGCCAGCATCAACCCTCGCGGCTTAGTGCCGGTGAATGCCAGCGAGTGGCCACCGCACGCGCGCTCTTGGCGAACCCCAAGGTTATTCTTGCCGACGAACCAACCGGCAATCTCGATCGCGAAAACTCAGCGATCGTTCTCGATGCGATTCGAGCGGCGGTCGATGCCGGCAGCGCCGCGATCTTGGTGACACACGACGAACAAGCTGCTGCAAGGGCCGATCGCGTGTTGCACATGCGCGACAGCCAGATAACCACATCAGAACAGGTGGCCACCGAATGACAGATACTTCAGACAAGGAACTTGGCATCGGCCAGGGCGGACCGGGACGCATGCTTTTCGTAGCCGTCTTGTCGGTGGTGCTTGTCGCTGCGCTAAGCAGCATTCTCCTGTGGCGATCCATTGATTCATCACAAACGCATTCGTTGTTGATGTACTGTGCCGTTGGAATGCGCAAGCCGGTCGAAGAGATCGCTAAGTCGTACGAAAAAGAATATGGCGTCCGTGTCGAACTTCAATTCGGTGGTTCAAACACACTGCTCAACCAACTGGAGGTGAGCAAGATCGGCGACCTGTATCTGGCTGCTGACCAAAGCTACCTTGACTTAGCGTCTGAAAAAGGATTGACCGTCGAGCAGATCGAGCTTGCCCACATTCGACCAGTCATCCTCGTGAAGAAAGGAAATCCCAAAAGCATTGTGACGTTGAAGGACCTGCTTCGCGACGACGTGACCGTTGTGCTGGGAGACCCAGAACGCGCGGCCATTGGCAAAACAACACGCAAACTGGTCGACGATGCCGGACTCTGGTCGCAACTAGAGGCACAAGTTCGCAAACGGGGTGCGTTTATGCCAACCGTTACCGAGGCGGCTACCGCAGTTCTGGTCGGCAGTAGCGCCGATGCGTCGATCGTGTGGGACGCGACCGCCTCGCAATACGCGGCGCTCGAAGCGGTCCGAGTGCCAGAACTTGATAGCGGCGAGGCAAACATTACCGTAGGGATTATCGCGACGAGCGACCATCCCACCGACGCACTGCGATTCGCCCGCTACCTGACTTCACGGGACCGTGGGCTGCCACGATTCAAAGAACATGGATTCCGTATTACTTCAGGCGACCTTTGGGCGGAGCGACCGAAGCTCACGATCTACAGCGGCGGAGTCAATCGGCTGGCAATCGACGACCAAATCGACGCCTTTGCCGCACGCGAAGGTGTCGAGATCAATCGCCTCTACCAAGGCTGTGGGCTGTTGGTCAGCCAGATGAAAAGTATTCGCGAGGGCACGCGCAGCGATTTATTCCCAGACATGTACATCAGTTGCGATGCTTCGTACCACGATCTCGTCAGCCCACTGTTCCAAACCCCGATCCGAGCCACCAGTACCGACATGGTCATCTTGGTCCAACCGAAGAATCCCTACAAGATTCAGACTCTTGCGGATCTCACCCAATCGGGGTTGCGCGTGGGGCTGGCCAATCCGGAGGAAAGCGCACTGGGTGGACTTTCTCGGACATTGCTCAAGGCAGAGGGCGTTTATGAGCAGGTTATGAAGAATTGTGTCGTGCAAACACCGACCGCCGATCTGCTGGTCAATGCGATGAAGGCAGGCGGTCTCGACGCGGCAATCGTCTACCGAGTGAACTGCACCAAAGTGAAAGACGAAATGCCTGTCATTCCAATCGACCACCCCAAATCCATTGCTGTGCAAACCTACGCCATCGCCCAAGAGACTTCTTTCCCAAAACTCTCCGAGAGGCTCTTCAAATATCTCTTGCGGGCGGAACAGCAGCAACGGTTTGAGAAGCTGGGGTTCCGCCTGCAATGATCGACTCTGACACTCGACGTCGACTTCGCGCACAGGATATCGGTTTCTACACCGTCTTTGCCACGATCAGTGCAACTTATGTGCTGTTGATTCTGCTGCTACTAGGGGCTGACGCGCTTTCGACTTCGCCTCGCGAGTTTTTTCGAGCCTTAGCAAAGCCACCCATTCAATACTCGATTCTGCTCACGATGGCGAGCTGTACCATCTCGGCGATCGCTTCGATGTGGGTTGCAATACCGGTCGGTTATTTGTTGTCTCGCCACAAATTTCCGGGACGGAGTCTCGTCGACGCAATCCTCGACATCCCGATCGTGCTTCCGCCGCTAGTGATTGGCCTGAGCCTCTTGATTCTGTTTCAGTTCTGGCCGTTCAGCTTGATTAGCGGCGCGGTGGTCTATCAGATTCCAGCGGTGATTCTGGCACAGTTTACCGTTGCCTGCGCCTTCGCAGTGCGAACGATGCGGGCGACATTCGACCAGATCGATCCTCGTCACGAACAAGTTGCCCTCACTCTAGGCGCAAGTCGAATGATGGCGTTCTTGTTGGTCGTGCTGCCCGAAGCACGGCGTGGCATGTTAACCGCCTTGACTCTGGCCTGGGCCCGCGCGCTAGGCGAATTCGGCCCGTTGTTGATCTTTGCCGGTACCACACGCATGAAAACCGAAGTGCTTTCCACTTCCGTTTTCCTTGAACTAACGATCGGCGATCTGGAAGCCGCCATTGCCGTCTCGCTGCTGATGGTCCTGGCGGCGGTGGTCGTGCTGGTGATCGCCCGAGTGTGGGGAACACGCGAGGTACTCACGTGAACACGATCCCCGGAATCGAACTGGATGGCGTCACGATTCGTGCAGGCGCATTTCAAATCGAAAATGTCGGTTTGGTCGCTCCCCAAGGCAGTTACGTTGCCTTGATGGGAAAGACCGGTTCAGGAAAGACGACCATCCTCGAAGCGATCGCCGGGTTGCGCCGCGTGACGCAAGGATCGATTCGCATTGACGACCGCGACGTGACCGATTTTCCGCCCGCTCATCGCGGCATCGGCTACGTCCCTCAAGATGGCGCTCTGTTCAACCACATGTCGGTGTTTGAAAACCTTGCTTTTGGGCTGCATGTACGGCGTGTCGCACGAGAACAACGCAAGGAGCGTGTACTCGACTTGGCCACTCTCCTAGAAATTCGACATCTACTCGCGCGATCCCCTGTTCATCTGAGCGGAGGCGAAAAACAACGGGTTGCTTTGGGCCGGGCGCTGGCCTTCTCGCCGACGACATTGCTACTTGACGAACCGCTTGCAGCGCTCGACGATGAAACCCGCGAACACATGATTGGGCTGATCGAAGGCATCCGCCGCGAGATGCCGGTAACAGTTCTCCATGTGACGCATAGCCTCGCGGAAGCCAAACAACTGGCCGACCAAATCTATGTGATTGAAAAGAACCTCCCGAAGGATGCTGAGAGTGATCTTCCTTCGCAAGGGCCGCCAATGGTCAAATTAAGGTAACCCTTCACAGAAAAAAAGAAAAAGCCGCTGATGAACGCAGATAAACGCAGATAGATAAACTCAGGTTTCGCATCTGCGTTTATCGGCGTTCATCAGCGGCTCCTGCTTTTGCGTGAATTGTTACCTTGAAACTACGGAGTGATGTATGACGATTCAAGTAAAACTTTTTGGGCAGCTGCGCACGAAAACCGGGCAGGAGACCATTGCCATTGAATCTGGCAGCGAGGGGTCGCCCAAACTGGGCGATGTACTCGCGGACATCGCTCAAAACTACTCCGAGGCAAAGAATTTGCTGTTCAAACCGGACGGGACGATCGCCGGTGGGCTGTTGATTTCCATCGACGACGAGGCGGCCGTACCTGATCCTGACCTCGCACTGAAAGCAGGTTCAACCGTCACCTTGCTCACAGCGATCAGTGGAGGATAGCCGATGAGTCAATTTCGATGCGGCGAGAAGAAAGTTCCGTTGACTGACGAGGACCGCGCGATCTGGGATTGGCAGATCGCCACCGAAGACCTGGGCGAAGCGGGGCAGGAGCGACTCAAAGGAGCGTCGGTCCTCGTTTCGCGTTGCGGAGGACTGGGCAGCGTTGTCGCCTACGAGTTGGCTGCTGCCGGTGTCGGCACGCTCGTACTCGCCCATGCGGGCAACTTGCAACCAAGCGATTTGAACCGTCAATTGCTAATGACCCATGATTGGCTTGGCAAGCCGCGTATCGAATCGGTCCGACGTCGGCTGCTCGACCTGAACCCGCGTCTCAATCTCGTGACATACAACGCCAATCTTTCCGAGGAAAACATCTCGGAGGAAAAAATCAACGAGATCGTCGCACAAGCCGACCTCGTCGTGGATTGTGCGCCGCTTTTTACGGAACGCTACGCGATGAACCGAGCAGCCTTCCAGCAAGGCAAGCCGATCGTCGAGTGCGCTATGTATGACATGGAATACCAAATCACCACGATGATTCCTGGCGAGACGCCGTGCCTGCGATGTCTCTATCCCGAAGATCCGTCCGGCTGGAAGCGGAAGTTCCCCGTTTTTGGAGCTGTGTCCGGAACCGTGGGTTGCCTGGGCGCCGTGGAAGCGATCAAACTCATCACCGACATCGGCGATCCTCTGACCAATCGCCTGCTTTGCGCCGACCTCCGCCGTGGCACTCACGGCGAGATCGCAATCCATCGACGCCCGGATTGCCCCGTTTGTCGTTCACTCTGACGTAACCGTTCACGCGAGGGGAAAATTAGCCACCCACGGATGAACACAGATAAACACCGATTTTATTGGAAGGCTTCAGAGTTTCCCGCTATTCCTGCCCTATTTCTTTTTGGCAATCGAACTCGGCTAAAAACCCTTTCCTCATCTGCGTTTATCCGTGTTTATCTGTGGCTTTTCCTTTTTCTTCTTTCAGCGCCGTGAACGGTTACACTCTAACTTCGATGCTAGGACGATCGAAGTTTTCGGCCAATTGCCGCAACGACATCCACCACCAGCCTCGGGTGGATTATCCACAGAGAACCCAGCGCGGCCCATTGCCGCAACCCAAAACATTAAACGCAGAGCCCGCAGAGTCGCAGAGGGCCGCAGAGATTTGTTAAGAGAACCGTAGTAGAGAACCTACCCCTGAGAGCTTCAGAGCCTATCCCAAAACCCATTCGTAGCACGTCCCAGGGGGATCGTGCTACGGTTTTGGGATAGGCAATCAATGTTTTTATTTGTTATTTGTCTTTCTCTGCGAATCTCTGCGTCTCCGCGCACTCTGCGTTTAATGAAATTCTATCGTGAACAATTTTCGATCTGAAAAACTTGCGCACGTTGCGAAAACCTGAATCGTTAGTAGCACAAATATGTGCTACCATGGACCTGCTCTGAAAATAAACTGCGACAAAGCGATGTAACCTTTTGACTCTGGCTTGAACATCTGGAAATTGCAAAGGAGGTCGTTATGGAAAGACGAGATTTTCTCAAGATAGGCAGCGGGGCTACGGTGTTGGCCGCAGGAAGCTCAGCAGTTCCTTCGCTGGCTGCAGACGGAGGCTCCGCCGGCAAAATATTTCCAAAAACTCCTGCGATTCTGAGTTCCTACACGGCAGAAGACCACCGTCAAAGACTCGAAAACATTGCTCGCGGCAATCAGAACATTCGTGCTTGTTTGCGAAAGCACATGGTGCATAGCTACATGCCAGGGCAGGCCTGTTACAACCTGGGAGAATATCCCTGTCGAAAGCCCTGGGATCCGGATGAATACGACGAGCAAGAACTCGACAAGTTGCGAGACCATGATATCGAGTTAATTCAGGTCTTTGACGACTGGAACGACTCGCTAAGACTTTTTGGTGGGGACAAGTATACTGCTCTCAACCCTGAGGGTTTCCGCCGATTTGTGGAAATGGTCCACCAGCGAGGGATGAAAATTATCACCTACGCTTCGACAGGTTTTATCGAGCTAGCTGACCCCGATTTTCGCCCGGAATGGTCGCGTAAAGGCGATTCGCTACATTTCGGCTATTGGAATATGGCTCGCTGTGCGCCTGCTAGCGTTAGCTGGAGAGCCTACCTTTTGCCTCGTATCGTTCGTACGCTAGATGACTACGGCGCCGACGGATTATACATCGATTGCGGATATGTTACGAACGCCCACAGGCCCCCAAACACGCCAACGAAAGATGAGATATTCGCCTTCGAAGAAAGTCCTTCGCATGATGGTGCGTTGGCCGATTTGCTAGCTATTATTTATGCGGAAACGAAACGTCGAGGCGGTATCGTCAAATTACACATTGATGCTGCTAGGCAGCCGCTAACCGGAAAGGCAGAAGTTTACGATTACCTTTGGGTCGGCGAGGGGGTGAACAACGCCGATGTTCTTCGAGAGAAAGTCAAGAATTTCCCGCCCTACGTTGTGCCTTGCATCGACAGGGAATTTGTGACCCTCGCCAATGAAAATGAACCCTACCTTCACGCGATCCCGTATATGCAATTTCCTGTCCTCCAGGCCGGTCGCCCCTTCACCGGAGAGAGGGCAACGATCCCCGGCATTAAGTATCCTCCCGAAGAAAAAGACTTTTGGGTACGTCGTTGTCGTGAAATTTGGAAGTATTACCAAGCCAACCCCAACGCCCCACCTACCTACAGCATCTGGGATTCCGTCCCGGGCAAAGCGGAAATCCGACCCATCCACGCGCGCTGGCTCAAAGCGTATCGGCCTCTGGTAGAAGAAGGCACTTTCGCTTGGCTTGAAATCAAGGACTCCAACCTGTTGACTCAGTCGCCTGACGAGAATGTCGTCGCCTCAGCCTTTGCCAATCGCCACTTCTATTTGGTGTTGGCCAACTACGGGCATAACTCCGCCCAAGTCCACACTTCTGAGACCTATGTCTCGGTGTCTGACTCTTTAGAGACTCCGAGCAAGGATTGGAATCTGAAGAGTCGCTCGCTTCACATTCTTAGACGATCGGTGGAACCTCCTAGCGCATAGCGGAGCGAGGCAATTACTGCGCCATCGCCGATTGGCAACGAAGCTACGTTCTTAGTTCGACTTTCGCACTTTTTCTAGGAAAGATTGCCCGCGAATGACGCGAATAAACGCGAATGAGTATGTGGAGTCTTCATTTCTGAAGAGCCTGATTGCTCGTGATCGGGATTAAAGAACTTGATTCGCGTTCATTCGCGTTATTCGCGGGCAAAAAACTGCGAAAGCCGAACTTAGAAAGTGTTTTGAAATGCCAATCGACTGTAGCCTCCGGCTCTGCCGGGGGACGGAAATTGAAAAAAACGCTACCAAAGGCACTCTCCACCGGCGGAGCCGGGGGCTAAATCGAAATTCCAAAACACGCTCTTACTGCTGTGTTAGGTTCTCAAGTGCATACCAGAGGCGAAAGACCAAGTTCAATCGGACAGACTTTCCGGCAGTTGATCTGGCTCTGCGATGAGTTCCAGGCCACTTAACACGGGCGGGAAATCTGGTGTCTGAGATCGCAGTTCTATCGAAATGCTTCTGTCTTCGAGAAGGATTCCTGAAAAGGTTTTCTCAACGTCGCGCCACGGGCTTCCCGACTCGCGACGGATATCAAAATCGGTTAGGACAACTTTGCCCTGGATAAGCACATCAAAAATTCGCTGACCGCTAGGCTTCGATTCGGGTTCGGCAAACCGGAGACACACCGTGTACGGCCGAGCGGCAGCCGTCTCGGCGGAGTCGGTTGCCTTGGCTGTTGGCAGTTTCAGCGTCACGCTCGAAACATTCTTGATGCCCGATGACGCGATCCAAGGCGCGTTGCCGCTCGCGACCGACATATGCCGCCGAAAGTAGTCGACGTTAGGCCCCGTCACGTCGATCTCGATCGGATAAGGACGCTCCGAGACAGAAGGAAACTCCAGCCAGAGCGTGCCATTGCTAGAACGTCTAGCGCCGGGTGCGCCAAAATTGATACCAACCCGCTTGAGCCGGCCTGTCTTGTTCACGTCATCAAAATGACTGATTGTCCAGGTTTCTACTTCAGGCATATGCACTAGCGCCAGCGATGTTTGATTTTGATAACCACAACTACAAGTGCGCGTGAAGTCGGGAGCGTTCAACACGCCGTCCGCTGCGATCAGGTTGGAACTACAGCCAGAGCGGAAACCACCAAGATTGCCGACTCCGCATTTCATGCTTAGATCATAGTACCCCGCAGCCCCAGAACGAAAGGTGAGCAGATGCTCGCTCGCCACGGCCGTATTGCAACCGTAAGTGCGTGTGTATTTCCAAGGTATCTGCCGGCCCGTCAGTGGATCTTCGATCAAGACGGGAGACCCGTCGAGCAAGTGAAAAAAACCATTGGTCTGTCTGCGGGAAGACGAATTGGTCATCAACATGTCGTTGTGCAAAATACAAGGGCCCGTGTATTTAAAGCTCGACTTCTGCCAAATCTCGCTGCCATCATCTCCACGCAACGCCACGATGCCCTGTCCAATTTCGTCGATCGCGCGGTCAGAGGCGTCCGCGCCCGCCTGAATCAGAATGTTATGTTCCTGAGAGAACCCCAACCAAGTGCCGAAGATATCGCTCTCCTTTTTCCAAAGTATGTCGCCAGTTTTCGCATCCACAGCCAGAATTTGATAATCCGAAGGCTCGGGCTGTCCGCGGCGTGAGAGTTGCTTTTCCACCGAAAGAGGCAGCTTGTCCAACAGGAAGACCGTGTTGTTCCCAGCAACGATGCCGTTGTGCAAAAAACTATAACGGGCGTCGACTCGCCAGAGGAGTTTTCCGGAATGGCGATCCAATGCTGCCAGACTTCGCGAACCGAACCATTCCGAACTCCAAGCACCACTGCGGCGGCGGGTCGGTTTGTAGGTGTATCCAAAGCGTTTGGCAAAGTCCGCATAGTCGACACCAGCCAGAAGGATGTCACCGTACACGGCTAGGTAGGTCCAATGGTCGGCGGCGTCTCCCTCCGCATTCTTGGGAAGTGGAATGACCTGCGTGGTTTCTCCAGTTGCCACAGCCAGCACATGACATTCGTTGCCGATGGCTAGGTAGACACTATCCTGAGTGGCCACAAAATTCGTTCCACGCGCATTGGCGCCAGGTATGTGAACTTGATTGTAGGAAGGGTCTAGGGGCTTGTTCGTATAAGTGTCGTCGTAATAAATGCCTTGCGTATCCAAATCTTCAAATTGCCGAATCCACAAGACACGGCCTGTGTAAACATCACGGGCACTCAACGAGTTCATGCCTTCCACAAACAAGCGACCTCCGATCACCTGTTCGCAAGGCGCGTGGCTATGTCGGGGCAACACATCCTGATTCGAGTTGCCACCAAACCACAAGACTCCCAGCGGTAACTTGACCAACTGGTCGTCAGACTTCACCGTGTTCGCAGCATTGCCGTACAGATGGGTCCAAGGTGCCGAACCTGGGAGTGGCCCAACACGCTTCGCGAGCACGACATTCGCCTCGCCAGAAACTAGGTGTACCTGCTCGAGATCTGCCGCCGACAGAGCCTCGGTGACTTGTTCTCGGTCTTTTGCCAGTGGAAACCACAGGATCCCACCATAAGGCCGCACCGATTCGTACATGGCACGCAGCATGTCTGGGCGAGCTAGTTGCGAGACATCAGTTGTGCCCACAACTACCACAGAAGCGACGTAAGGCGGCGCCCGAAAAGTGAGAGGGTCGCCGGTGTGAATTGCGATTCGCTTTCCGTAGTGGCCCGTCGCATCGTAGCGCTCGCGAAGTTGCGCTACGAGGGCCGCATCTTTTTCAACAACCACGAGGTGTAGATCGCTACTGGACAACAATCGATCGAGCAACTTCGGATCGTCCACGCCGTAAACAAACGCATATCCCTCGGTCGCTCCATGCTCAGCAAGCAGAGCCTTCGTCGCGGGGTCTTCGACCGTATCGAGAGGGCGTTGCTGGCTCGTAATGGCTCTGGGATCCGCAATGGCTCTTGGATTCGACGCACCAGCCGCTCCAAAGGCAAAGATGCGTCCGTCTCGAGTCACGGCCAGCAGCGAATCACCGCCGGCAACGAGACGAACCACCTCTCCCTCCACAGGGATTGTGCCCGATCGCTGCGCTGGTTGCGTCTCGGTGGGGAGCCGAATCGCAGTAATTTCGCTCTTGCCGGCAACATAAAGCGTGTTGCCTGCCTTGATGAGATCGCCGCTTCCATCGACCGGCAGTTCCCAAACCACTTGTTTGTTCTCGTCGATCGCTCGGACCGAATCGGCGGTCGAGGTATAGACCAACTCGCCATCCAAGACAGGCTCGTTGATGAGAACTTCGGTCTTTTTTCCGCTCACCAAGTCGAATTTCCGCACGCCTCGTAGCCGCGTGTGGACATAGAAATCGCGGTCGTTAGCAATCACCAATGTGCCGCCGGTTCCTTTTCCACCTTCTTTGAGATGAAAATGAACTAGCTGGCCCGTATGTCGATCGAAGACAGCGGGCACAGAACGCCCGCCCGGCACGACCAGATATTTTTCGGTAGCGGCGAATGCTCCTTGCGGTGCGACACCAGCAAACGAATCAGCACTATGAGGCTGCTGAATGTAGCTGGCCGATGTGCTGTCGTTGACCCATTCGACGCGTCCCGTTTCTGCGTCGAGCGCATAGATAAAAGTGCCCATAAAAGGCCAAATACTCGCCGCGAAATAGATGCGGCCCTCTCGGACGACAGGTCCTCCACGCGCAGGCCACATCGAAATGATTCGACGATTGCCCAAGACTTTCCGAGCAGAAGGCCCACCGCGAAACTTCCAACAAAGGCTACCGTCAGACGCATTCAAGCAATACAGGTGGCCATCATCACTCACGCAATAAACATATTGGTTCCAGGAAACAGGAGGGAGTCGCACCGGCCCTTCGGTGAAAAAATGCCAGAGTTCCTCGCCCGTTTTCACATCCCAACAGACCAACTTATCAGAGTCGTTAAAGCCAACGAACACTCGGCCCTCAGCAACAATCGGCTCGAACACCCTGTCATACGGCATCAGGTCGTTGTTGAGCAGATCATCCCAAGTCGGCGTTCGGGGGGAATACCGACGCGTCCACTGCAGCACGAGATCTTCAGGCAGGTCGTCCGGAGAAGCCGCTGTGCGACCTGCATCGAATCGCCACATAGGCCAATCACCCGCGGGTGCCGACCTAAAGAGTAAAAGGGGCAAAAGCAACGCAAACCATGTTATTCGACAGATTCTGATCATCATAGAACAACATCATAATCGATGGCAAAGCAATTGAAACCATCGTCGCCACTTTTCTTGGCTAGGCGAGCGCTGGCAAGACCACTGCAAACGTCCTTCAACCGACGGAACGGAACCGTTGTTTCGTCATTCTCATCGCAATGAAATACAAATTGAGGGCCAAGTTACGGCGGTCAGCACTCAGCGAACAGTCGTAAGCTTGTCTTTCCTGCTGATAGCTGATCGCTGACAGCCTGTTCGTCCCCAATTTTCGTCTCGCTCTGGGGGTAGGTTGCGGTGTATCATGGGGAATTGGAATTTTCGCACGGAGGACTCGAGGGAATGGACCGCTGGGATATCATGATTATTGCAGGAGCGGGCTACGTGGCGGTGACGTCGTTGGTGCGGCTAATGGCTGCTCGGCGAAATCACTTGGTCGACCAAGTTCGCCAACAGATTGAGCAGCAACGAGGACAACAAGCAGCGAAAAAGCCAGCAGACGAAGATGCCGACCTCGGCGCGGCGTAGGGTTTGTAAATAGGAACCACGAAAGAAACGAAAGGCACGAAAAAGAAACTACCGAACCGCGACCTGAGGGAGCGTCCGAATAGGCGTCGAACTCGACTGGACGCTCCCCCACGGTCACGGTTCGGATTGAAAACCCCTTTCGTGTATTTCGTTTCTTTCGTGGTTCAGAAATCGAGCATATAGCTTCAAAGAAATAATGACGAAAAAACTTTATATCGAAACGGTCGGTTGCCAGATGAACGTGCTCGACAGCGAGCTCGTAGTGGCCAGCCTGCGCAAGCACGATTACGAGCTCACCGACAGCACCACGGACGCCGATACGATTCTGTTCAACACTTGTAGCGTGCGGCAACATGCCGAGGATAAAATCTATAGTGCCTTGGGCCGACTGAAAAATGCAAAGAAAAGCAACCCGAACAAAATCATTGGCGTGCTGGGCTGCATGGCACAAAAAGACCAGCGGCTGATCTTTCAGCGAGCGCCTTTCGTCGACCTCATCGTTGGGCCTGGACAATTGCATCAGGTGCCCGATTTGATCAAAGAGGTCGAAGCCGGGGCTGGACAGCAGTTGGAGGTCAGCTTGGGCCGCAAAGAGGGATCGCGCGACCAGATCGAGCGCAGTCATGAGAGTTTTGACCCGCTGCGCGATCCGGCGATGCGACCGACGCCGTTCCAGGCGTATGTACGCATTCAAATTGGCTGTGACAAATTTTGCACCTATTGCATCGTGCCGAGTGTGCGCGGCCCTGAACAAAGCCGTCCGCCGTTTCAAATTTTATCGGAAGCGCAGCAGTTGGCCGACGAAGGCTGCAAAGAAATCATCCTGCTTGGCCAAACGGTCAACAGCTATCGTTTTCGCGACGGTGAGCAGGAGACGCGTCTGAGCGATCTGCTCTACTCGCTGCACGAAATCGACGGGATCGAAAGAATAAAATTTATCACGAATTACCCGAAGGACATGACTGACGACTTGCTCGAAGCGGTTCGCGATCTGCCGAAATGCTCGAAGTATCTGCATGTGCCAATCCAGACCGCCTCGAATCGGCTGCTGGAACGAATGAAGCGAGGCTACACGGTCGAAGAATATCTGGTGATGATGGACCGCATTCGCGAGTGGTTGCCCGAGGTCGCAGTGACGAGCGATTTCATCGTCGGCTTCTGCGGCGAGACCGAGGAAGATTTTCAGTTGACTTGCGACTTGGTCCGCGAGCAGCGATTCAAAAACAGTTTTATCTTCAAGTACAGCGAACGCCCTGGAACCAAAGGCGCAGAGCATTACCCGGACGACGTTCCCGACGAGGTCAAACGGCGTCGCAACAACGAGCTACTGGCAATCCAAAATACGATCAGCGAAGAAGACAACCAGCGTTTTCTCGGGCAGGAAGTCGAAGTGCTGGTCGAAGGGCCGAGCAAGGCGAGTCTCAAAAGTGACGCTAATAACGATTCGCAGCAAGTGCAACTCACCGGACGAACGATGTGCGATCGGATCGTCGTCTTCGACGGCAACCGCCGCCAAATCGGGCAAACGCTACCCGTGAAAATTTACGACGCCAGCATCCATACGCTGTTTGGCTTGGTGGTCACGCAACATGTGGGTCCGGAGTTGTTTTCACTCAGAACGTAGTACGTAGTTTGGCAATGAATTCACCGGTCGAAAATCAAGGGTTGTAGCATCAATAACTTCTCACTTGGTTATTCCTTGTTGGATACTGGATATTCACTTCCTCCGAAATGTCCACTATCCAACAAGGAATGTCCAATGAAGAGTGATGTTAGGACATGAATCATAGATGCAGCTTGACCACATTCACTCTCTGCTGGACTCTTACGCGGAAGCGGAGCCTTGGCTGACGTCGCTGGGGATCGTGCATCCTCGCACCGCTCATGCCAATTTGCTGCGACTGGCTAGGGCGGGGTTGCCACTTGATTTGTTGGGGACGATTTGCGAACAGTTCGCTGCGACGGCACCACAGCTTGCCGATCCCGATATGGCGCTCAATAATCTGGAGCGATTCTTGCTTTCTTCGCGCAGCCTGCTGTCGGCGGCGGCCCTGTTTGAACGCGACGAACGATCGCTGCCAAACTTGCTGCTGATATTCAGTAGCAGTCAACACCTGAGTGATCAGCTTTGTTCGGACGCCGAAAGCCATGACCTGTTGCGCATGACCGAAGGCCGTCCAGTTGCGCGCGAGTTGCTGGTCGAAGAATTGATCGAGAGTGTTCGCGAATTGAGTAACGAACAAGATGTTCTGGCCGTGTTGCGCCGCTTCAAACGTCGCGAGACTTTGCGAATTGCCTATGGCGATATTGTCGAGGGGCTGCCGGTCGATCAAATCACACGCCAAATCTCTTACGTCGCGGATGCGATCGTCGCAGGAGCTTTGGAATTTGCAGAACGCTCGGTTTGGGAAAAGTACCATCCGCCCAGCGGAAAGGAATTCGTCCCGCCCAGCTTTGTCGTGTTGGCGATGGGGAAATTGGGAGGGTTGGAACTTAATTATTCGAGTGATATCGATCTGGTGTTCTTGTTTCAGCCAGCAACTGCGGCGGATCCCCGTCGCGAGACCGCGTCGCAAAACTATGCGAATCGGGTGGCTCAGACGTTGATTCAAATGCTGTCCGAGAGTACCGACCTGGGTTTCGCTTATCGAGTCGACATGCGGCTTCGTCCCGAAGGCAAGCAGGGGCCGATTTGCAGTGATGTTGAGCGAGCGCTGAGCTATTACGATCGTCGCGGGCGTACCTGGGAGCGACAGGCTTATGTGAAAGCGCGTCCGATAGCTGGTGATATCGCTCTGGGCAAAGATTATCTCGCTCGTTTGGAACCTTGGATCTATCGTCGTTATTTGACGTTGGCTGATATCACGGGCATCAAGTCGTTGAAGCGTCGGATAGAAGCAAACGCCTCGAAAGCTCAAGCCACGGGCACCGACGTCAAAACGGGGCGCGGCGGGATTCGCGACATCGAATTCGTCATCCAGTTTTTGCAATTGCTGAGCGGCGGTGCCGACCCCGGGGTGCGCACCGGCAACACACTCGACGCGATCGGCTGCTTGGAGCTGTCGGGCGGATTGACGCCCCAAGAAAGGATGTTGCTGGAAGAAAACTATCGATTCCTTCGTAAGCTCGAGCATCGGCTGCAAATCATGTACGATTTGCACACGCATCAACTGCCCGTTTCGACCAACGAGTTGACAAAGGTCGCCCGCCGGATGGGCTACACAGAGACGTCTGAAGCGTCGGCAGTCGATGCGTTTCAGTCTGACTATCGAGAGCGGACCGAGATCAATCACAAGATTTTGAAGCATCTGTTGCATGATGCTTTTGGCGACGATGCCGAAACCGAGCCCGAGGTCGATCTGGTCAACAATCCCGATCCCGAACCTGAGACGATCCAGCAAGTTTTGGGGCAGTACCCATTCGACGATGTCCACTCGGCTTACGCAAATCTGATGTCGCTCGCCGAAGAGCGAATTCCGTTTCTGTCGACGCGACGTTGCCGGCTGTTCTTGGCATCGATTGCACCGCGACTGCTGACAGCGATTGCCAAGACGCCCGATCCCGACGCGACGCTGGTGAACCTGAGCCGTGTGAGCGATTCGCTCGGCGGCAAGGCGGCATTGTGGGAGCTGTTCAGCAGCAATCATCCGACGCTGAACCTCTACGTCACCCTGTGCGCGGCTTGTCCCTACTTGTCGGGGATCTTGACCAGCAACCCAGGCATGATCGACGAATTGCTCGACAGCCTGCTGATCGATCATCTGCCGAACATCGACACACTCGAACAATCGCTGGCAGAATTGACGCACGGAGCCGAAGATCCCTCGCCAATTTTGCACAGCTTTAAGGTTTCGCAGCATTTGCGCATCGGCGTGCGAGATATTTTGGGCAAAGATAAAATTGAGGCGACCCATGCCGAATTGTCTGATGTGGCCGAGGTTTGTCTCAAGCAAATCGTCGCCACAGAAACCGATCGCTTGATCGAAAAGCTCGGCGAACCGCAGATCGGCGAATTGCCCGCCACGTCGCAAGCAGAGACGCCCATCGACGACCTCTGGCATCCGGGGGCCGAACGCGTCGGCCAGCGATGCGAGTTTATCGTCTTGGCGATGGGCAAGTTGGGCGGGCGCGAGCCGAATTATCATAGCGATCTCGATCTTATTTTTTTGTACGAAGCAGACGGGTCTACGATTGCCAACCGGCGTGGCCAGCATGGTTCAACAACGAACAAACATTTTTTTAGCGAGCTAGGTCAACGCATCATCAAACAGGCGAACTCCTTCGGCCCTTTCGGACGGCTCTACGAGGTCGATCCTCGCCTGCGTCCCACGGGACGTAGCGGATCGCTGGCGGTCTCGCTCGACGAATTTGTACGTTACTTTCAGCAAGGCGATGGGCAGCTTTGGGAACGTCAATCGCTGTGCAAATCGCGAGTGATTATCGGTTCGGCCGCAGCAGTCGAGCGTGCCGAGGCAGCTCTCCTCGCCGCGATGTACTGTCGACCTTGGCAACGGAGTTTTGCGACCGAGATCCGCGAAATGCGGCTCAAGCTGCAAGAATCGGCCTCCGAGCGCAATCTCAAACGGAGCGCCGGAGGCACGATGGACACCGAATTTGTCGTGCAAATGCTCCAACTCAAGCATGGGCAAGACAACCCAGCCGTGCGCGTGACGGGCACCTTGGCCGCGTTGACCGTACTGCGCGAGCAAGGAATCTTGTCGTCCGAGGATGCCGACTTTCTGCTCGATTCGTATCGCTTTCAACGCAGTATCGAAGCCCGCATCCGATTGATGGACGCCGCCGGTCGGCACGAGTTCCCAACCGACTCGCTTGAATTGGCGAAGCTGGCGTTTCTGCTCGGCCATCCCGACGTCGAAAAACTCTCGACAGAAGTGGCCGAGATGTTTGGTCACGTTCGCGGCGTCTTTTCACGCGTGTTTGATGCGGCGGAGAGGTAATCTTGTTCGGCAAATATCTCGGGAGGGAGGATTCGATCGGTCCCTTCTGTCGACTCAATGGCTGCCAAGTACGCGGTTTCCATTTCTTCCGTGCTAGTGACGCACATTTTCATGTCGCACAACCGCCCATCGGAGAGATCGTAGATCCAGCCGTGGACGGCAAGATCTTGTCCTCGTTGCCAAGCATCGCGGACGATCGTGGTACGGCAGACATTGGAAACCTGAGTGATGACGTTGAGTTCGCAAAGACGATCGCAACGCGATTGCGGGTCGACAATCGCCTCAAGACGGTCACGGTGTTGGTAACGTATGTCGTGGAGGTGGCTAAGCCAATTGTCGATCAGGCCGAGTTCTCGATGGTTCATCACTGCGGTGATGCCACCGCAGTTGTAATGTCCACAGACAATGATGTGCTTGACTTCGAGAACCTCGACCGCAAATTGAACCACCGAGAGGCAATTCAGGTCGGAATGGACCACGACGTTCGCGACATTGCGATGAACAAACAACTCGCCTGGGTCGACACCTACAATTTGATTTGCAGGCACACGACTGTCCGCGCAACCAATCCACAAATAAGCAGGCGCCTGTTGGTGGGCCAAACGTGCAAAAAATTCTGGATCGACCTTGGAAATTTTCTTGGACCAATTGGCGTTGCTTTCAAACAGGTGAGCGAGTTTACGCATGATCAGTTTTTCTCTCGGAGGGGGCGGAGTCGAGTCTATTTTAACTTGGAGGCCGGAACGAGCGATAGCGCAATTCCGGCCGTGTGCTGCCAATAGTCGTTCGAAGTGTTTGCCGAAACCTCGCTACCGATTTTTTTGGATTCTCTGTATGGACCTTGCACTTTTGCCACGTGTACGAAACGCTTTTTTTGTGGCAAAACCTCCCGACTTTTGCACAGATCTATTTTTGTCTCGCACTGTAATTATAGAGGTTTGCCAGCTTGGAGTGTTGCAAAACCTCAATAGTTTTGCCAAGTCGAGCCTGTCAAACTTGGCAAAACCCCCACGGCAAAGTACAGAAACCGCTGAAAAACAAACATCAAACCTCCAGTTTGTGTTGAAAATGACTGTGCAAAAGTAGGGGCAATGGCATCATGCCCTACGTAGCGGAGACGTCCACGTCACCGCGATCGTCGAAATCCTATTAGCTGCAGCACAGAGTGGCAGCCACGGATTTCACGGATAACCCAACGCGACATAGCCGCAACCAAAAAATAAAAAAACCTCACGCAGAGACGCAGAGGAAATTGCAAGTACCTTCACTTGGCGGTCTCTGCGACTCTGCGAGAGGCAAATTTGACAACCCTTTCAAAAAACTTGCGCACGCCGCGCAAACTTTTACCGTTAGTAACACGGATACCACGGATTTTGGAGACTTTTGGCCGATTTGTTGCTGGGGAATTGAACTGTCAACAACATTCACTTCATGTCATCAAGGCTTCATCTCAGTGCTATCCGTGGTCTTTAGCTTTTAACTTAGCGCTGGGCTCCGTAGCCATATAGGTATTAGGGATTCGCAACGTTTCACTTCAAGCTGTTTGAGGAGCCTAGATTGCTCGCTATCCTGACGTTCTTGCTTTACACCTCCATTGTCGGAGCGATTACCTATTGGTTTACGCGACGAGAGAAACTCGAAACATCGGACGGGTATTTTCTTGGAGGTCGCAGCCTGAATGGTTGGGTTATTGCTGGCTCCTTAATGCTGACTAACCTCTCGACCGAACATCTCATCGGACTCAATGCGGACGCATACCGGTACACCGTCGCCGTGATGGCCTGGGAAACCACGGCAGCATTAGCGATGGTATTGATGGCTTTGTACTTCCTGCCGAAATACCTCAACCTGGGCCTGACGACGATCCCAGAGTTCCTCACGCGGCGTTACGACCAATCAACGCAGTTCATCGCGTCGTTACTCTTTTTGCTTTCCTATGCGATTGCAATTCTACCAATTGTCTTGCTGTTTGGAGCGAGTGGACTAGAAGAACTATTCGATGTCTCGACAACTTGGGGAGTCGATCGCTCAACGGCAACCTGGATGTTAGTCTGGGGAGTAGGGATTCTCGGATCTCTGTACGCCGTGTTAGGAGGTTTGCGTGCCGTGGCAATATCAGACACGGTCAATGGCATCGGCTTCTTGCTTGCTGGGCTGCTCATTCCCTATTTGGCCTTGCGATCAATTGGTGCAGGCGATTTGTGGGCCGGAATGACCCAAGTCTATCAAGAACACCCGGAGAAGTTCGATATCACGGGGGACGAACCCGGCTCGTTCTTGCCGATGGGAGTTTTGTTTACCGGCATGATCGTGAACCAAGTATTTTTTTGGTGTACGAATCAATCGATAGTCCAGCGTGCCCTAGGAGCGCGTAGCCTTGCCGAAGGGCAGAAGGGAGTATTGCTGGCGGGTTGTTTCAAGCTTATCGGGCCTCTCATCATTGTCTTGCCTGGTGTGATTGCCTTTCATCTGTTTGCAGACGAGTTGGGTGAAGAGGGTGCTATGTTAGCTTACCCGCGGCTTGTTAAGCATGTACTACCGACCGCTTTGACGGGTTTTTTCGCCGCAGTGATGGTGGGTGCCATTCTCAGCACATTTAATAGTGTTCTCAACAGTTCAGCCACGCTTTTCAGCCAAGGGATTTACACACACCTTTTTTGCCCTGATGCCAGCGAGTTGCAGAAAGTGCGAGCTGGACGGATATGTAGCGTCGTGTTGGCCGTCGCTGCCATGACTATCGCACCGACAATCGATACGACGGGTAGTCTTTACGAATATTTGCAGCAAATCAACGCAACCTTTTTTGGTCCGATGTTAGCCGTCATTCTGCTGGGCATGTTGACCCGTTGGGCCACCCCACTTTCTGCCAAGGTGACGTTGATTCTTGGGCCGATCGTATTCTATGTCTTGGTTTTTGGACGGGGCGAACAAGTCCAATCGTTTTTGCGTCATCAATTCTCGCTTCAGTCAGACGTACACTTCCTGCATCTGCTTGCCGTCGTGTTCTCTCTTGCTGTGATCGGCATGGGCGTGATCAGTTGGTGGAAGCCCGGCAAGTCGAAGACGCTGCCGACACGTGGCCATTACGTTGATATGACTCCCTGGCGATTAGCAAATCATGTGAGCGCGTTTGTTGTGATCGTGACTCTTTTGTGCTACATGTTTTTGGCTGCATGAACGTGGTGGGCGAATTCAAAATTCCAATGCGACACTTGCCTTCGTCGCACACCAAGATAGCGAGGGAAAAGCAACTTCTCCACCGAACCGCGCCCGTAAGGAAGCGTTACTATAGGCGTCTCGCTCAATCGACGCTTCCTTACGGGCGCGGTTCGGTGTTTTGCAATGTGTCGCGTTTGAAGTTTGAATACGCGGGTGCAAAAAAAAACGGCACTTCGGAAATCATGGCATACTTTGCACTCGTCGACGGGCAATCGGCAGTCGAAAATTTGCCGGAATGCATGCGTGACACGCAAGCGTGCGTGCAGGAACGCCACTTGCTCGCGCTGAGTGCTGGAATGTCCTCCTCCGTCATTCGCTAAAAAAACTATGCGTCAGAGACCCCCTTCCACCTCGCTAGAATGAAATATGCAGCTGATTATTCGGCAAAGCTGCGACGAAATCAGCGTTATCTCGCTTTCCAGCAGTTTTTGCGGCGGTTAGGATGGAGTAATCTGGCTTCACTGTGTGCATGAGAACCACGATGCCCAAACCAAGATCACTAGCTGCGAAAACCGATGCTAGCGGCGCTGGAGAGACCTCCGCCCAATCCTCCACGGATAAGTCGCTGCTGCGCCGTTTTCGAGAGGGCAACCAGGACGCAGCGACGGCGCTCTACGTGCGTTACGCCAAGCGATTGCAAGCACTGGCCAAAGCGCAAACGGGCGAACAGTTAGCTTCGAGGTTCGATCCAGAAGATGTGGTACAGTCGGTCTTTCGTACGTTTTTCCGGCGGGCAGTGGACACGGGTTACGACGTGCCGGCGGGAGATGAACTGTGGCAACTGTTGTTGGTGATGGCGCTGAATAAAATCCGCACCCTGGCAACTCATCACCGGGCTCAGAAAAGAGACGTGGCACGAACTGGGAATCCCAAACATTTCGAACAGCTTTACGAAGGCTCCTCGGGGCAGGACGAAGTGGCCTACGAAACGATGCGGATGGTAGTGGAAGAACTGGTCGCAGATTTGCCTGCACCAAAAAATCGAATTGTGGAACTTCGTATCGAAGGGCATGAAGTCCAGCAGATCGCCAAAGAAACCAAACGCTCGATGCGGACGGTTGAAAGAACATTACAGCAATTTCGCAGTCGACTTGCCAAATTAATTGACGACGAGGTCTGATACCGTGAACCGGGCCAATACGATACCACCCCAGCCAATAGATTCTCGCAGTGTCGACGAATTCGTCGAGGCGTACGAATCTGCGTGCGAACTTCAAGGCCAGACCAATTTTGTCGACTTCTTGCCCAGCCCCGACCACGAATTTTATCGATCGGTGGCTGCTGAAGTGATACGGGTCGATATGGAGTTCTCCTGGAATAGCGGCCAGAAGAAGCGATTGCCCGAGTACCAAAAAATCGTGCCTGCTGTACTCGACGATCGCGAAACACTCGGTCAGATTGCGTTTGAGGAATACCGTCTGCGAATGCGGGCGGGCGAAAAAGTTTCGTCCAAAGAATATCGAACACGTTACGGTATCGACACCAATCACTGGCCTCGCGAGATCTCGCCTGCAACCGAAACGGTAGATTCCTCTCATGCTGCATTGATGCAAGAGGCGTTGGTACTGGCTGACAACGTGCAAAATTTCCCAGCGGAAGGCGACCAGTTCCTCGTTTTTACGCTGCGGCAAGAAATTGGTCGCGGGGCGTTCGCCCGTGTCTATTTGGCCCAGCAAGGCGAGCTAGCCAATCGGTTGGTGGTGTTGAAAGTGGCGTCGGGGCATTCGCTCGAACCTCAGCATTTGGCCCGTTTGCAGCACACGAACATCGTGCCGATCTATTCTGTCCATCGCCAGGACGACTTGACAGCGGTTTGCATGCCGTTTTTTGGTACTCGCACGTTTGCCGATCTGCTCGACGCGGTCCACGAAAAGTCTGGCGGACTTGCCACCGAGCAAAATCTCATTAGTACGTTTTTGAACCAACGTGATCCGACGCAGATCGTTTCACCTGCCGGAAAGACCTCGGATGGTTTCACGCCAATCGTTTCAGAATCAAAAACCTTGGCGATTCTGACGAAATCGGGCTATGTCGACGCAGTGGTTTGGCTCATCAAGCATGTTGCCGAAGGAATTTCGCACGCCCATCAGCGTGGCATCGTTCATCGCGATCTCAAGCCGGCAAATATCTTACTGACCGACGAAGGCGTGCCAATGGTGCTCGATTTTAATCTGTCAGAGAATGTCGTCGTCAACGGGCCAGCGAGTTTGCTCGTGGGGGGCACGCTGCCGTACATGGCTCCCGAACATCTGGAAGCGGTTTCGTCAGGCGGAAAAATTGGCGTCCAGACCGACTTGTTTTCTTTGGGAGTGATCTTCTACGAATTACTAACCGGCAAGCGGCCATTTCCCGATCGTCAAGGGAACTTCGATACGGTCGTGCAAAACATGATCGCCGATCGCCAGGCGAGCTGCCCATCGATTCGAGCTTTGAATCACGCGGTGCCACCGTCAATTGCAGCGGTCGTCGAACGCTGTTTAGCGCCCAACATCCAGGATCGCTATCTCTCGACCGACGAGTTGACCGAAGACCTCGACCGGCATCTGTCTCATCGGCCTCTCGCCCATGCCGCCAACCGCTCGATTGCTGAACGTGGCCAGAAGTGGCTGAAGCGGCATCCGCGCATAAGCTCTGGCGCAGGTGTGGCTGCCATCGCGGGAGTATTGTTGATCGCGGTGGCAGGCTTATGGCTAGTGAGAGGGCGACATTTAGCGCGACTAGAAGCCGAAAGTACATTTGCCGCATTTAGCCAAGAACAACCTTCGCTTTATATGGGGCTTGTTGTCCCGCACTCGGAGACTCAAGTGCTGCAAGACAGCATCCAGTCGACGCGAAAGAATTTAGCGTCGTATGGCGTGTTGGAAGATGCCGACTGGCGAGAACGACCTGCGTACCAAGCACTTTCGGTAACTAGGCAGAAAGAACTCAATGACCAAATCGGCGAGTTGCTTTATTTGACCACCAGGGCGAATGAGCAACTCCTGGAGGTAGAGACGGATACCCAATCGAGTGCGTCCCTACTGGAAGAATCACTCGAACTCAACCGTCTCGCGTTAGAAGTTACGAGTTCGTATGCACTGCTAAAGCAAAAGGCCCGTTTACTTGACGAAAAGGGTTCGCATGACGTAGCGGACAAGATCCGTCTTCAAGCCGACATGCTTTCGTATCGAGGAGTGATTGACCACTATGCCGCGGTTTACGATTTTCTTGACGCCCGCAATTATCGCCAAGCCAAACCGTTGCTTACTGTATTGCGAGATCGCAATCCTACCGACCCTGTGCCGTGGTTGTTGTTGGGCGACGCGAATGCCGCGCTAGGATTGCTCCAGGAATCAGAAGGCTGCCTGACTACTGCGATCGCGTTTCAACAAGAATCCTACATGGGTTACTACCATCGTGGGCGCTGTCGAATGGACCTAAAGCGATACGAAGCTGCTCTATCGGATTTCGAGCAGGTGATTCAACTCCGTCCGCAGCTTACTTGCGGGTATCTCAATCGCGCGCTCGCCTATCAGGCAATGGGTAGCTACCACAAGGCCATTGCCGATTTGACCAAAGCCTTAGGAATGGGCGCAACGCAAACGAGAATCTACTTCTTGCGGGCTGCCCTTTATCGACAAGTTGGTGAGAAGAAAGCTGCGGAGAAGGATTTGAAAACCGGCCTAGCGAAAATACCCTCCGACGAATTGAGCTGGGTAGCGCGCGGATATGCCCAACGAAAAACCAATCCCGAAGCAGCGATGTCAGATTTCCGGCAAGCACTTCAGCTCAATCCATTTTCGATCAAAGCGCTACGTAACTCTGTCTATCTGCTTGCCGACCATCTCAAACAGCCTCAAGAAGCACTCGAGGCAATCAATCAATTGCTCGCTCTGAATGAAAACGACCTAGATGCCTTGGTAAATCGATCGGTCCTTTACGCCCGCCAGGGAAATCGACAAGCAGCTTTGGCGGACGTAAAGCGACTGCTACGTAACTCGAAAAAGCCCCAGGTGCTTTTTCAAGCAGCGTGCGCGCTGTCGCTGACATCGACTCCGGGAAATTCAGATGCCCGCAAATCGCTTGTACTTTTGGCCAGAGCAGTGCAACTTGAGCCTCGGTGGTTTGCCAGGGCGCTTACCGACCCCGATCTGAAAAATGTCCGCCAGCAGGAGGCTTTTCAGGCATTTAGGACGAATTTCCGTAACCTAAACACTTTGAACCTGAATCTCAATAAGCCATCCCCATCAGAGAGTGCTGCGGCGAAAAAATGAACCAAGGCCGCTGTTTCTTGCCGTGTTCTTGCAGAATCTGAGTGATGGTGACTATAATCGAAGTGGGTTCAGACGGGCACGCCAGACATGGGGATAGGCGGTGCCACAGATTTTTTCAGAGAAAAATTGGCGGGTTAGCGTCTGTAAATCGGCTCCTCTTCTTGCGGGCGTCTTCTGCCACTTACCATGAACCCAACCTCTTCGGAATAGACGAGTGAATTTACGACGTTTGAGATCGTTGCGTAAGCAAAAGGCGAGGCACCCTAGTGCCGAGCGTGGGCGACGACTGCGCGTCGAGTCGCTAGAGCCTCGCGTCATGCTCGACGCGGAAGGAATACTCTTAGGTACCGACGTTCATCTCTCTCTTAGCTTTGCCCCAGATGGAACCGACATTGCGGGGCAGTCCAACAGTCTTGCTGCCAGGTTTGATGCGATTGCACCTCGTGCGGACTGGCAAGAGACCATTCTCCGTGCGTTTCAAACCTGGGCTGTCGAAACCAATAGCGACATTGGCGTAGTTGCCGATGGTGGCGATCAGTTTGGTTCGCCCGGGCCGATTCAAAAGGACAATCGCTTTGGAGACATCCGTATCGGTGCTATCGAGATGTCTCCTGAAGTGGGCGCAGTCAATGTGCCAGTGGATGGGCTGGTCTCTGGTACTTGGTTTGCGGATGTCGTATTTAATACGGCGTTTTCCTATCAGACCCTCGACGATATTTACGCGGTGGCACTGCACGAAGCGGGCAATGTTTTCGGGCTGGAAGATAATCTCGATCCCAATTCGCCATTGTTTGATAATGGTGTATTGTCTGCAACGGGCCTACCACCTACCGCAAACGACATAGCAGCGCTACAACAGTTGCATGGTGCGCGGATGCCGGACAATAATGAAGAGTATGATGATCTGACGAACAACGATTCGTTCGCCAATGCGACGGAGCTTGATGATGCCGAAGTCGAAGGAGGCGTTGATGGCAGCGCGCCTTCGATCGTCTACGGAGACATCTCTGGCAGTGCCGACCAAGATTTTTTCGAGATCGACCTTCCCGACGATTACACCGGAAACGTAACGATCCAGGTTCGCTCTAGCGGAATCAGTCTGTTAGCTCCTGAGGTGACTCTATATAGCTATACACAACAGTTGCTGCAACAAAGTATCTCGACGAGCAAGACCGGTGACTTGATCACGTTGCAATTTCCCGCTCCTGACGAGTATCCGTTCATTAAAATCGCCGGAGCGGCTCCTGGATTGTTTGGGATTGGTGGTTATTCGTTGGT
>JAADGD010000008.1 GCA_013152515.1 Planctomycetota bacterium | reverse complement strand
CTTGCCGCGCCCCCTCGCCCCCTCGCCCCTCGCCCCCCTCGCACGACAAAAAAAAGCGGGCCTCGGATGAGCCAAAATACTCATTGACTCAATGAAAAGGTCAGGGGCAATTGAACCCTCCCATCACAAGATCATCCGAGACCCGCGGGCCAGCGTGTTAAAGAGCTGGCTGACCAAAACCGGCTGGCCAACTCTGGCAGCCTATAAAGCACGTCCCGTGCCAGATACGGTCTCCCAGTCGTTCGGGGCGGCGACATACTAGCTCTAACTTCTTATACAGCAACTGGTTAGTGTGAGACGATTGACACACACAACACAATTTTGGAACCGTCCTCCATCAACCATTGCACGGCAGGCAGTTCGCTCTTACTGCTGCATTTTCAGTCAAATCGACGAAATCTGCCCACCACAACGAGAAACGAGATTATTGTGAAGAACTGCCGTTAATTTCGTCCCATTCCGAGACTTGTTAGCGGAGGAAATCGTTGTAAGTTATTTATGTAAAGCATGTTACGTGGATGGTGGACGAATCGTAGAAACGGTAAATTGCGTCAGAAACGCTGTCGAGGCGCTATTTTGTGGCTGTGAGTTGGCGTCTCGTTACGAGACTATCGAGAAGGCTTCCCCAAAAGATGCCCAGCTTCTTCGAGAAGCTAGGCTTTTCGACTGCCGAATTCAGACGTAATAGGCGGAACCAAATGCTCGCATAGTTCGTAGAGGGTAATGCGGTTATATTGCTCCGTTTACGTGTTTCGCCCCCCAGTCCTTCACTGATTGCTCAGTCCTCCGGAAAACCTTTGTGTCTATAACCTCTCCCGTTCAAATTGGCCCTTATCAGTGTGGTCGCGACCAGCCGCTGTTGTGGATTGCTGGGCCATGCGTTTTGGAGAGCGAGTCGCTCGCGCTCGAGATTGCCGAAGAGCTACAACGCATCGCAAATTTGCTGTCGATTCAATTGGTGTTCAAAGCGTCGTTCGACAAAGCGAACCGCACGAGCAGCGACGCTTATCGCGGGCCGGGGTTGGTCGAAGGCTTGCGGATTCTGTCTGCGATCAAAGAGGCGACAGGGTTGCCCGTGACGACCGACATTCACGAAGCGCAGCAGGCTGCGCCGGCGGGCGAGGTTTGCGACCTGTTGCAGATTCCCGCGTTTCTGGCCCGGCAAACCGATCTGCTCGTCGCTGCGGCCCAAACAGGCAAAGCGGTGAATGTTAAAAAGGCGCAGTTTATGTCGCCTGCCGATATGCAGTACGTCCTTACCAAGCTAACCGATGCGGGCGCGAAGAATGTCATGTTGTGCGAGCGCGGCACCTTTTTTGGTTATGGCCGTTTGGTCAACGACATGCGAGCGATTCCGCAGATGCAAGCGTTAGGCGTGCCGGTCGTTTTTGATGCGACTCACAGCGTGCAAGAGCCGGGTGGCTTAGGCGGCGCGACGGGGGGCAATCGTGAAATGGTAGAGCCGCTCGCCCGCGCTGCGATGGCGTTGGGCGCAGAAGGGCTTTTTTGCGAGACGCACCCCGACCCCGACCGTTCGCCTAGCGACGGAGCCAACATGATTCCCCTCGGCGAAATGGAAGCCATGATGCGCCGGCTGCTCGCGATTCGCCAAACCCTAGCCGAATTCTCCTGCCCAGCTCTTTGAGACCAACTCCTCAGCATTGCCCACCGACATTTGATCGAGACCTTATCATTGTGACCAAACAACGTACTTATTGGACCAACGCTCTGCTTCTTGTTGGCGTCTTGTTTTTAGGCGGCGGACTGTTGCTTAGTGGTGGATGCAAAAAGCCTGCTCGCTCGCGATCTGCATCTCGTGCCCGGGCAAGAAGTCATACCGATTCTGCATTTCTGGTCGACACGTTAGCCAAGGGACTCAATCACCTCCCTCGCGAAATCGTTCTCGACTTGCAACCCCCGGTCCCGATTTTAGACGATGCCAAAAGCGCCGACGGTCAGCCCGTGTTGGCTGCTTGCGACGAAACGCCGAAAGTTCTCGGCGGGCCTTACAATTATCTGTTTGTGCCCAAAGGCAATGCGAATTTTCGTAAACGTGGCGTACGGCCAGGCGACATTGTGCGTTATTTTGTCGACGTTGACGAAGAGAGCATTCAGCACGGCATCCAGCAGGTCGACTACATTGAACTAACGGTGCGACGTCTCGATGAGAACGATCCCCAAAATGCCCTCATTATCGAGGGGGGGCTGAGCGGAACCGTTCCGGCTCAATTTCCCGAGCGTATCGAAATCTGGCGATTCTCTGACAAACGGATGAACGAGATCCGCCAACGGATTACTCGCTACCTCAAAAAGCCAAAGATCCTCATTGGTTGGGAGCCTAGCCCCGACGAATCGGCATTGGTGCAGTTGCTCGAGCGCGCGAATCAATGGCTTCGTAACCTCAAAGACGAGCAGGGAAATTGGGTTCCCGAACCGTTGGTCAAGGAACTTTCGGCCGAGCTGCGCAAGAAAAAGCCCTTGGACGTGTTGCTCTCGGACGCTGCTTTGCAATCGGGGCCGTTCGACGCGACCGAAGGGCGGCAGTTGCAGCAAGCGATTTGGCTGCGAGACATTTCACATTGGGCCAAGGGCGAAGCTTTTTCGCCAGTCGAGGTCGCCGAAGCGTTGTTCGATTGGACGGTTCGCAATATCCAACTCGACAGTCCCGGCGAACAGGGCGGTGTCCCTACGGGTTATGTCCATCAGCCTTGGCAAGTACTGATGTACGGCCACGGCACAGCGAAACAGCGTGCCTGGGTCTTCGCCGAGTTGTGTCGTCAGCAGCAACTCGACGTGGTGATGCTCGCGACGGGCGACCGCTGGTGGTTGCCGGCGCTGCTGCATGATGGGCAGCTCTATCTGTTCGACACGCGGCTTGCTTTGCCGATCCCTGGAAAAGAGCCGGGCCGTGTCGCGACGCTTGCCGAAGTGATTGCAGAGCCGACATTGCTGAGCAATCTCGATGTAGGCGAAGAATTCCAATATGGCACGACCGCCGAAGACTTGCAGCAAGTCACCGCGAATCTGGTGGCATCGCCCCTGCAGCTCTCCCAACGAGCTTATCTACTCGAACAGGCATTCGAGGGCGACGACTTCGTGGTCTTCTCGGCCAACACGCGCCGGGTTGCCGAAGCAGCCGAGAAACTTTCCGGGGTGAGTAAGGTACAGTTGTGGTCTTTTCCTTTCGAGTCGGTGTTGGCCGAACGCGCGATGTCGCCTGCCCAGCGATTGCGTGCAGCGCAGCGTTTCTTGATTTTCGCCCAACGTCCTCGTCTATGGAAAGCGCGCGTCTTGCATTTCCAGGGCACCAAAGAGGTTCCGGTCGAAGAGCGTAACGATCCCCTTGCGCAGCCCGACTTGGGGCATCAGCAGGCAACGGCACTTTACCAGAACCCACGGATTCGCCCACCCAATGCATTACTTGAAAAAGTCGAGCCCTCCAAGCGAGTGATCTACGAGAGAGCCAAAGCTGATGCAAGTTACTGGCTGGGGTTATTGAGCTATGACCTGGGGAAATATAAAGTTGCCGAGGATTGGTTTGCCAAGCGAACTTTGGCCGCAAAGCCCGAGGGACCGTGGACGGCTGGCGCTATTTATAATTTGGCCCGAACGCTTGAAGCCTTAGGCAAGCTGGAGACAGCCATCCAGTTTCTCGAAGCCGACAAGTCGCCGCAACGTCAGGGAAATTTGCTGCGAGCACGCGAATTGAAACGAAAAATGAAGAGCGAAGAGTGAAAGAATGACGTTCCGGCGATCGATAATATCGCGGCTACTGCCAATGGCCAAATACTCGCAACTCACGACTCGCAACTCATAACTCTCTATGCTTCAAACCCTTCGCCGTCGTTGGTTTCTGTTGCTGCTAATGACAACACTGGTTGTGGGCATGGGATGGGCTGTGAAATTAGCGCCGCTGGCAGAGGGTTTGCCGCGCGAGTGGATTATTGGCAGTGTGTTGTTGGCGATGGCTCTGCCGCTGCGCATCGACGCGATGTGGGCGACCTTGCGGCGGCCTGCTCCGGCGCTGTTGGCGGTGGCGATCAACTTTGTGGTGGTGCCGCTGTTGGCGTGGGGCGCTAGCCTGTTGCTGACAGGCGACCTGGCGCTCGGTTTGATTATCGCTGCAGCGGTGCCTTGCACGTTGGCGTCGGCTGCTGTGTGGACACGACTGGCCGGTGGTAACGATGCGGTCAGTTTGTTGGTGACGATGATTACCAATCTCAGTTGTTTTCTTGTGACGCCCGCCTTGATTCAGCTTTTTGCCGGTCAAGCTGACCACTCGATCCAATTTGCGGACATGGCCTGGAAATTATTTTTGCTGATTGTGTTCCCTATTTTCACGGCTCAACTTTTGCGTTCCATTCCACGAGTTGGTCCACATGTTGGCCAATGGGCAACGGCCAACAAGCACGGGCTGAGTACTTTCGCCCAGGTTGGCATCTTGACGATTGTCTTCGTCGGTGCGGTCAATGGTGGCTTGAAAATCGCCAGCCTCGACAATCAGCTCGCACCCATCGCGGGCCAGATTTTTCTGATGATCTTGCTCGCTGCGGCTGTGCATACGGTTGCGTGGTGGATCGGATACAAAACGTCCCGCCATTTCGGCATGACTCCTGGCGACCAACTGGCGGTCGCGTTTGCTGGTAGTCAAAAAACCCTCATGGTCGGTTTGGCGATCGCCCTGCCCTTCGGCGGACTGACGGTATTGCCGATGCTGGTTTATCACGTCGAGCAGTTATTGATCGATACGCTGTTGGCCGAGCGGTTTCGTATTTCGGTGGAATTGGATAGGGAGTGAATATCGAATGTCGAACAAGGAATGTCGAAGGTGGCCTGAAAAGCATTCCTATGTATCAAAGCTTCTGCCTTGGGGAATCCAGACACCGCAAGTACTGCCTGCTTCGGTAGGCGGAGCCTATAGGCGGCTGTGTGTTCCCAGCCAAGCCTGGGACCGAGAGTAAGCCAAATAGTAAACAAGTGGATTGCGGTTTCTGCAATGTACCGCGGCGTTCGCCTGAACTGCGCCAAAAAAGGCTTGTTCCGGCCTATTTTCTGTTACAATCGATGGCATTCGAGCTTAGTGTGGTTCCAGGTAATTCCCGATGGGAAATCCTGCTTTCATCCTTCATCAAAGAAACCCGCTCATGAAGAATTTCCAATGGATTGCGTCTCTCGCAATGGTGCTTGGTTACGCCACGTCGACCCAAGCCGCGTTGTTCGATCTCGAAACCAAGATCACCGCGTCCGACGCTGCGGCGAACGACTGGTTTGGTATCTCCGTGGCGATCAGCGGCAACATAGCCCTCGTTGGGGTGCCTTTCGACGACGACGGAGGCATCAATTCTGGCTCGGCTTATTTGTTTGATGTGACCACGGGCAACCAGCTTGCCAAACTCACTGCTGACGATGCTGCAGCGTTCGACGAATTTGGCGCCTCCGTAGCAATCAGCGGCAACATGGCCCTTGTTGGGGCACATAGAGACGACGACGGTTATAGCGGTTCCGGCTCGGCTTATCTGTTTGATGTGACCACGGGTATCCAGTTTGCCAAGCTCACTGCGGCCGATGCTGAGGCATTCGACTGGTTTGGCGGCTCTGTAGCCATCAGCGGTAACACTGCCCTTATTGGGGCAAGTTACGACGATGATGGGGGCGGCAATTCCGGTTCGGCTTATTTGTTTGATGTCACTACGGGAAAACAGCTTGCTAAGCTCACCGCGTCCGATGCCACGGCGTCCGACCGGTTTGGCAACTCCGTGGCGATCAGCGGTAACACAGCCCTCGTTGGGGCAGAAAGAGACGACGACGGGGGCAGCAAATCAGGCTCGGCTTATTTGTTTGATGTGACCACGGGCAACGAGCTTGCCAAGCTCACCGCGACCGATGCCGCGCCGAGAAATGTGTTTGGCGGCTCCGTGGCAATCAGCGGTAATACGGCCCTTGTTGGGGCGAGAGGCAATGACGACGGAGGTAGCAGTTCCGGCTCGGCTTATCTGTTTGATGTGACTACGGGCAACCAGCTTGCCAAGCTCACTGCGACCGATGCCGCACCGTTCGATCGATTTGGCGGCTCCGTGGCGATCAGCGGCAACAGGGCCCTTGTTGGTGCGTATGGCGACGACGACGGAGGCGGCAGTTCCGGCTCGGCTTATCTGTTTGATGTGACCACGGGCAGCCAGCTTGCCAAGCTCACCGCGACCGATGCCGCACCGGGAGATGTGTTTGGCTCCGTGGCGATCAGTGGCAACATAGCTCTTGTTGGGGCACGTAACGACGACGACGGAGGCAGCTCTTCCGGTTCGGCTTATTTGTTTGAAAACATTATTCCCGAGCCGAGTACGTTGTTGCTGGGGGTGATGGCTTGCTTGGGGTTTTTGCAGCGGCGGGAACGTTGAGGTAGCTCGTGAAATAGGCTTCCAGCCTGTGTTTTCCCAACCCCTCTCAATTACAGGCTGGAAGCCTATTCCACGTCTAGCCTTGCCCTTGCTCGGTTGACTAGCTCTTGCACGCGTTGGCGGGCGTGTTCTTTTAGTTCAACGCTGGAATCTTCGTCGAATGTTAATGGCTCGCCGACTTCGACGGCTACGCGTAGGGTTTTTAGGCAGGCGATGCGTTTCATGTGCTTGAGGAAGGGTTGGCCGGCGAAGTAGGCGGTGGGGTCGCTGTAGGCGATGCCGAGCGGGATGATTTCGGCGCCCGCGCGGCGTGCGGCGTTGAAGGCGCCTTGCTGGAACTCGTGGACTTCGTCGCCCACGTGCGCGGTGCCTTCGGGGAACATGGCAATGCCCTCGCCCTGTTTGAGAACTTTGTCGACTTCGCGCAAGACGAAGGCGCCGCTGCGCCGCGAAGTGCGGTCGACGAACAAGGTGCCGATTCGCCGTGCTGATCGGCCTAAGATCGGCCAGTTGGCTACGTCGTGCCGGCTGATGACGTGCGTCTGGGCAACGGCGAAGAGAACGGGGATGTCCATGCCTGAGCGATGGTTGGCGATAAAGATGCGGCCGATGCTGCCGGTTTCGTTGCTGCCTGCATCTCTACTAGGGTAAGGCTGTCCGTCGTCTAAGTGTTTTCCGTGGGTTTCTAGCTTGACGCCGAAGACTTTGAGATTGAACTTCGCCCAGCGGGGCACCCAGCGGTTGATCGCGTCGATCCTTTTTCGGCGCAGGCAAACGACCGTGAACTCAAACCCTAGCCACAGCGTAAAGGTAGAGATCACAAAGACCGTCATGCGATAAATTAAGCGTAATCTTTCGACCAATCGCATGTTTTTCCTTGATAGCAGCGGGGAGGGTCAACTGGTTAGCAAGCATACCGCACACGGACATGGCTGACCAGATCGCGCAGGTGTAATCCCGGGTTGCAGACGTGGTACAGTCGACCAAGAGGGCTTCCCCAGCACTCGGCGTATTCAAACTTTAATCGCGACACTTGGATATCGAAGAAAAGCGACTTTTTCACCGAACCGCGCCCGTAAGGAAGCGTCGATTGAGCTAGACGCCTGTAGGAACGCTTCCTTACGGGCGCGGTTCGGTGTTTTGCAATGTGTCGCAATTAAGGTTTGAGAACGGCCCAGCAAAAATTGCCTCCTTGGAAAACCTTGCTACAATCGATGTTCAAGCCTGCTTTTCATGATGACTTGCGAATAGGGACTTAGACTATGCTGCGAAAGTATTTTGTGTGGGGGTTGCTACTGTTGGCGGGAAGTTGCGGCAACGCTGAAGGGGTGACATTCAACAATGTTGTCTCGTTGGGCGATAGCCTGCTGGACGATCCAGATGGCGTTCGCAGTCCTGTGGCGGCGGAGCATGTGGCCGAGCGGTTGGGTGTGCCGCTGACGAAATTCGCCGTGTCGGGATCGACCTCAGACGACTTGATCAACGCTGGCCAAGCTACGCAAGCGGCTGCTCAATTTGGCGAAGGCGATTTGGCCATGCTCTGGATCGGAGGTAACGATTTTTTTGAGAATACTTTGGGGATTACTTTTGGTCTGTATGGTTTTCTCGATGATTTGGAAGCCAATGTCGACGCGACACTCTCGACGCTACGCGGCGCGGGCATGGAGGTAGTGGTTTTTAATTTGCCCGACCTTTCCAACATTCCGCTGACCGATGGCATCTCGAATTTCCGCAAGGCGACACAGCAGTGGAACGATCGGCTGGATGTGTTAGCAGAAACTTACGAAGCGTCCGTCGTTGATGTGTTCGATCTGTTCGAGCAGCTCGCTGCCGACCCGAGCGATTTTTCGTTACTTGGCAACACGCCCATCCTCGACGACCCGCCGCTGTTTGGCGGCGATTGTCAGTTCTGTGTCTTTGCCGACCCGGTTCATCCTTCGTCGTTCGCACAGGGATTTATTGCCAATGTCGCGATCGAGACGCTCAATCGTGTGTATGATCCGACAGGGTCGATGCCCCTAGACGAGCTATCGATCGTCGAGATCGCATTGCTGGCGGACGTCTATGGTGGCGATTTCGACGGTAACCAAATTGTGGATGCTAACGACCTCGTTCAATGGCAGAATGATTTCGGTGGCGTAGGCTCCGACGCCGATGGCGACTTCGACACCGACGGCGCCGACTTTTTGGTGTGGCAGCGACAATTTTCTGGCAGCACTGGGGCCGCGTCGTCCCTGACCGCGACCGTCCCCGAACCGACCACGACAGCGTTATTGCTACTGCTGCTAACGGTTTATGTCGCAGCGCGCCCGACGAATTCCTAAACCGTTTTTCTTTTTAGCGGCATTGTGGGTATACTGGCGAACAGGCTTTGGTCTCGCAAATTTATTGTGCATGTCCCCCAAACTGCTCGGTAGTGCCAGCTTTCTCGACCGCTGCACACCTCCGTGAGGGTTCTGGGAGAGGCTTTTAAGGCGATTCGTGAGCTGAGGGATTTTGTAACCTCCTTGGGCTTCATTTGTAATTTTCACGGAACAAGGAGTAACCAAGTAATGTTGTCTTCCCAGCGATTGCTGTGTTCGTTGTTCAATGTATTGTCGTGGCTCGTCTTCACGAGCTTCGCCGTGGCTCAGAATTTTTTCCCCGCTACCATTCCGACGAGTCCCCTGGCTATTTCGATAGAAGAGTTTGCCACAATCCCCGACTCGAGTACGAATTCGCCAGCGCGAGTGAGTGTGCTAACGCGCGACCCCTCGGGACGGCTGTTTGCTAATGATCAACGTGGCCCGCTCTACACGATCAATGCCACTGGCAGCACCGTGACGGAATATCTCGACCTCCGGGACTTTTCGGCGCTGGCGATTAACTCGGGTGGCGAGCCTGGATTTCAAAGTTTCGTGTTTCATCCCGATTTTGCCACACCTGGCGCCGACGGGTTCGGTCGATTTTATACCATTCACAGTTCGAACAATACGAGCGCAACGCCCGACTTCGATCCAGGTGGCGGCACCAGTTTTCATACTCTCTTGTTGGAGTGGCGCACCGACGATCCTGCGGCCAATACG
Organism: Planctomycetota bacterium; assembly: GCA_013152515.1. GTDB lineage: Bacteria > Planctomycetota > Planctomycetia > Pirellulales > Lacipirellulaceae > Bythopirellula. Next base: position 4,322 of record JAADGD010000008.1, on the reverse strand, counting down.
TTTACGCCGGCCAATGCGTCGCAGCCGTTTCGCGAAGTGCTCAGGCTGAAGCAGCCTTTTGGCAACCATAACGCGGGGCTGATTGCTTTCAACACAACCGTTGGTCCAGCGGACACGGACTACGGCAACCTTTACGTTGCAGTAGGAGATGGCGGTTCTGGCGGCGATCCGCAGGAGAATGGTCAAGATCCTTCGAACCCGTATGGCGCGTTGCTACGTATCGATCCGTTGGGGACCAATGGCATCAATGGGCAGTATGGCATCGTGGCCGAAAATGCACTCGCCGCAGACGGAATGTCCAGCACGCTTGGCGAAATCTACGCGTACGGTTTGCGAAATCCACAACGTTTTGGCTGGGACGCGACAACCGGCAATATGTACATCGCTGACATTGGCCAGAACGCGGTCGAAGAGATCGATTTGGGCGTGAACGGCGCCGACTATGGCTGGGACAATCGCGAAGGAAGTTTTTCGTTTGAGAATCCAAGCAGTGTCGGGTTCACCGACCCGGTGGCGGAATACGATCACGTGAACCTCGTCAGCAATCTACCTGCCGGCGTCACAGGCGGTCGCGCCATTACGGTCGGCGAAGTCGCTCGCGGCACGGGATTCCCCGGCTTCGACGGGCAGTTGCTACTAGGCGATTTTCCGACAGGACTGATTTTTATGCTCGACGTGGACAGCGATCCGCTTGATGGGGGTCAGGATGGTTTGACTGAACTGCAACCGCTCGACTCCTCGGGAGAGCCGGTTCGCTTGTTGGAATTGATCAATGATGCGCGAGCTGCTCGTGGGCTCGGTTCGACCTCGCGCGCAGACCTGCGTTTTGGGATCAATACCCCCGGCGAGGTCTACATTACCAACAAAAGAGATGGCATCATTCGCCGGCTCGTTTTTGATGCTAGCCCAGGTGATTTTAACGGAGACGGCGAAGTAGATGCCGACGATTTGGTGATTTGGAATGCACAATTCGGTTTGTCGGTTGGTGCCACCGTCGAAGAGGGCGATGCCGACGGCGATTTCGACGTGGACGGGGCCGACTTTCTCCGCTGGCAACAACAATTCACGGGCAGCGTGGAAGCCGCCTCGTTCCCTCCGGCGAACGTTCCAGAGCCCTCAACCTGCGGGTTAATTATTTTAGGACTGTTGACAATCAGCTACTCCGCCCCTTACCGTCGCAAGTGATGCAGTCGGTATTTTTGAACAGTACGCTCGCGTTAGCCACTGCTAATTGCGATGTAAATAAATGAGTACCATGAGAATCGTACGATCCGTTGGATCGCGGTTATTGTGTCCCTGTTTTCCTTCCACTTTCCGCCCTCCGCTTTTTGCTTTCCATCTCATGCTTACTCGACGCGAAGCTTTAACTGCCGGCGCGGCAATGTTTGCCTCCGCCCTGCCCTCTCCGCTGCTTGCCGCTAGTCGGTCGGGGCGCGGAGAACGCGTGCCGGTCCGTGATGGGCGAATACGACTGGTAGATGGTCGTTGGCTAAGCTACCGCGAGTACGGACAAAATACCAATGGCCCGCCAGTCTTTTATTTTCATGGTACTCCCGGTTCGCGATTGGAACTTGCCTTGTGCGACGCCGAAACGTGCAAGGTCGGCACACGCGTGTTTGCCATCGACCGTCCTGGCTTGGGACGTTCGAGCTACGACTGCAACCGGCGCATCCTCGACTGGCCGAGCGACGTCGAGCAACTCGCTGCGGCGCTGGGATACGCCGACACGCCGTTTGGTGTAATAGGTCTCTCAGGCGGTGGACCCTACGCGGCGGCCTGCGCCTACCAAATTCCGCATCGACTTTCGCATGTCGCGATTGTTTCTGGGCACGCGCCGATGGGAGCCTGCGGAACTTGTCCCGGCAACGAAGATAGCATGATCGAGTTGATCGACCGCCGGCCACGGCTCGGCAAGTTGGCTTTCAAACTGATTGGCCGCCGCCTTGATCGGAAACCTGACAAACTCGTCCAGAGAATCAGCAAAAAGTGGTCCGCCGAAGACCGAAAGCTGATTCTGTGCAACCAAAAACATTACTGCCAACTGATCGCCAATCTACGCGAATCGACGCGTTGCGGCCCCACCGGTTTGATCAAAGATATCCGTCTGCTGGCTGGTAATTGGGGTTTTTGCGTTAGCGACATTTCTGGCGTGCCTGTTTCGATATGGCAAGGAGGATGTGACCCTATCGTTACGCCTTCGATGGGGAACTATTTTCACCGGCAAATCGCCAACAGCGAATTGATTGTCGACCCACGCGCAGGGCATGTGACCATGTTCAAGTGGCATGCTCACGAGATTCTGGCGCGATTCATGGGGTAGTTTTTATTGAGTCACGCCTCTCAGGCAGAAGAACTGTAAAGTCGCTCTGAATAATGAGAACCGCCAAGGACGCCAAGAGCGCCAAGAAAAACCCCCTAGGAAATGTCCATTGCCAGCATTTCCTTGGCGCTCTTGGCGTCCTTGGCGGTAAGAAATACGACTTTGCATTTGTCCTGGCCTCACAGAGTTGTGAGTCCACGATTTGGAGCATCGTGCTACAATGAACGCACCCTCGCTCATTTCGCGGAGATGCACAAAAGCAACTCCGCAATCCGAATTCCGCAATCCGAATTCCCCCTCATGGCTAATCGCAACACGCTCGGCGGTGTGATTCACACCTATCAGCAGTACGATCCTCGGCGGTTCCCCAGCCCAACCGAGCCGCCGCCCGACATGGTCTCGCCGGCGTTTGAACACATGTTGATGTACGGCCAGCGGCGCGAGCTGACCGAGGAAGAACTTGCGCGCGCGATCCGTATCGACCCCAGCCAAATCGCCGGACTCGGCCCGAGTCTCGATGCCCTGCTCGCTTTGCTCAAAGAACGCAAACGTAAAATTCTGGAGCGTTACGAAACTCGCCAAGTGCGGCAGCGCGCTCACAGCGCCTTTGCCGAACATGCGCAAAGCGTCGTGCCTCCCCAAGAACATCGCGACCGTTTTCGTCAGGCCGTCAAGCAGGAACAGTTGCCCGACTTCGAGCGGCTTTGGTACATCGCCGGCGACGATCAGTCCCCGTTTGCCCGTGCCTTGGTCGGGCTGATCGAAACGCTCGGCGACAAGTACCAAATCGAACAACTGGCCGCGAAGTACGAGTTCACCGGTCGCGAAGCGATGGCGGTACCGCAGGCGTTGGAAATACGGGAAGAACTCGAGCGAATCGACGAGCTGATCAAGCAACTTGAGGAAGCGCGCGAGACGGCTCAAATCGGCCTCATCGACATGGAAGCCCTCGCCGAGTTTGCCGAGCCGGGCGATGTCGATCAGCTCAGTGCGTTACAGCAGCAAGTGCAAGACTACCTACGCGAAATGGCCGAGCAGCAAGGCCTGGAGCAAAGCGAAGGACAATTCCGCGTCACGCCCAAGGCGTATCGAATTTTTCAAGCGAAACTGATCGAAAAGCTGTTCAGCGAATTGCAGCCCTCGCGTAGTGGCCGCCATCAAGGTCCGATCGTGGGCGAGGGGGCCGTAGAAACACAGCGAACCAAGCAGTACGAGTTCGGCGATTCGGTAGCGAACCTTGATATCCCTGGCACGTTCGTGAATGCCCTCATTCGACAAGGCCCCGGCTTGCCTATTCGTCTACGGCAAGACGACATTCAAGTTCACACCACGCGCAATAACCCCAAAGCCGCGACTTGCGTGCTGATGGACATGAGCGGCTCGATGCGATACGACGGCCAGTACATCAACGTCAAGCGGATGGCGCTCACGCTCGAAGGATTGATTCGCAGCGAATACCCGGGCGATTATTTGCAGTTTGTCGAGCTGTTTAGTTTCGCCAAGTTGGTTCCGCGCGGCAAAATCGTTGAACTGATGCCCAAGCCGGTGACAGTGCACGACCCGGTCGTCCGCCTCCGCGCCGACATGAGCCGCGACGACATCAGCGAATACCAAGTTCCGCCACACTTTACGAATATCCAACATGGCTTGTCGACCGCGCGACGGCTGCTGTCGACCCAAGACACGCCCAACCGACAAATCGTTCTCATCACCGACGGGCTGCCGACCGCGCATTTTGAAGGTGAGATGCTCTACTTGCTCTACCCGCCCGATCCACAAACCGAGCAGGCCACGATGCGTGAGGGCCAGCTTTGCCACCGCGAAGGCATCACGATCAACCTGTTTCTCTTGCCAAGTTGGTCGCAGACCGAAGAGGACGTCCGCTTTGCGTACCGTTTGGCCGAATCGACCAAGGGCCGCGTCTTTTTCACAGCCGGGCGCGATTTGGATCGGTATGTCGTGTGGGATTATTTACAGCGGCGGCGGGAAATCATTTCGTGAG